>NZ_JBFBLI010000005.1:0-291827 GCF_040702545.1 Citricoccus sp. NPDC079358 | reverse complement strand
CAAGTCCTGGGCTCCTGGACGTGGCAACGGACACCATCGGTGGTGACCGTGCACCGGATCATCGCCGCGATCGACCCAGAGGCCTTGGACGCGGCTATCAGCTGCTGGGTTTACCACCGCCTCCACACCAGCTCGGGTCCTGACCACCAGGCAACAACCCTGCCGGCGGTGGCCGTGGACGGCAAGGAAGTCCGGGGCGCCAAACACGGTGGCCGGACCAAGACCATGCTGATGGCCGCCCTCGACCACCAGAGTGGAACCGTGCTGGCCCTTCGAATCCGTGGGCGAGAAGACCAACGAGATCCCTCACCTGCCAGCTCTGCTGGACAAGCTCGACCCCACCGGCAACGGCCTGGACGGCCTCGTGATCACCGCTGATGCCCTGCATACCCTTCCCCAGCAGGCCCACGCCATCACCAGCCGAGGTGGGCACTATCTGTTCACCGTCAAGGCCAACGCCAAGACCCTGCGTAGCCAGATCGCCTCGGCCAACTGGGCGCCCAATCAGCCGCAGTACCGAACCAGTGAGAAGGCCCACGGGCGGACCAGCACCTGGGAAGTCACCACGCTCAACGCCCCGGCCCGGATCGATTTCCCCGCCTCCCGCCAGATCCTCCGGATCCAACGCGGACGAGCCGAACACCACACCAGACAGGACACCGGAGAGATCGTCTACGCCATCACCTCACTACCCCCGGAGACGGCCGACGCGGCAGCCCTGGCAGGGCTGCTGCGTGGACACTGGGGCATCGAGAACCGACTGCACTGGGTCCGGGACACCGCCTACAACGAAGACGCCTCCCAAGTCCGCGCCGGCCACGGCGCCCACGTCATGGCATCCCTACGCAACCTCGCCATCAGCATTCTGCGTTTGGCCGGACACACCAACATCACTGCCGCCCTACGCCACTACGGACGAGACCCCCAACGAGCCACCAAACTCACCGGACTTTGAAAAGACCCTGGCCGTTTTCTGGTTCACCACCTGTTCTGGTAGGCTTTCATAGCTGTTGGCCCCTCGGCAGAGAGCAGGCCCGGCATGATGGATCTTTAGCTCAGTTGGTTAGAGCGTTCGCTTCACACGCGAGAGGTCGCTGGTTCGAGTCCAGTAAGATCCACCACCACCTGAAGGGCCCGGATCGGGCCCTTCAGTCGTTAACAAGCGGTCTCTCACAGGGCAGTACAGTGTTGTCCGGCGCCCGCCGGATCAGGATGCGGTGGCGGCTCGGCAGACCTCGGCAGGGAAGGGAGCGGCGGTGGAGAAGATCCCCGAAACCCGGTCAGGCTATCGGCATGCGCAGGAACCGCCCGCCGATCTCGCCCAGATCCCGATCATCAAGCCCACCCGGCGCTCGCCGGAGGACTACCTCGATGCCACCTCCGGGACCGGTACCGAGACCGATCCGGAGACCGCGCCGGCGCCGACGTCGGCCATCGACTTCGCGCTGGGCCCGGCGGCCGAGGCGGCTGGGCTCCCGACGACGGGTGGGCACGCCACGGCACCGGCCCCGTCGGTCGAGACCGCTGACCCGGTGCGCACGGATTCCGGCACCACCGTGGTGGGTGGGCCGGCCGCCCCGGGCGAGGACGCCGGCGTCGGGCCGGCGGATGCATCCCTGACCGACACCCCGCTGACGGAACCGCCGGCCTCTGACCCGGTGCCGCAGTCCGTGCTGGCGCCTTCTGAGCCGACCACGGGGGAGACCCCGGCGACGGTGCCGATCGGTACTACCGGCACGGTCGGCGTCCCCGAGCGGGAGAAGAAGCCGTCGAAGGGCCGCCTGCGGTTCTCGGGCGGCTCCGCCTTCAAGCGGATGATGTACTCGGAGCCGCTGCCGACCCAGACGCTGTCCATCGTGGACCGGATCGCCACCAGCCCCTATGCGAACCCGTATCTGCGCACCACCCGCAACGCGGATGCCGATGCCCGGACCACCCTGGACTTCGCGCTGAAACTTGGCGAGACCATGTTCCGCTTCGGGGCCGGCGCCCTTGAGGTGGAGACCTCGATCATCGTGGTGACCCAGGCCTTCGGCGTCCACGAGACCGAGGTGGACATCACCAACCAGTCCATCGCCCTGAACTACGCGCCCAGCGGGAAGACCCCGTACTCCCTGCACCGCGTGGTGCGGTCCTGGTCGCAGAACTACGCCGGGCTGGCCCTGCTGCACCGGCTGGTCGCCGCGGTGGCCGCCGGGGAGATGGACCGGGACGAGGCCCAGCAGACCCTGGCTGACATCCGGCACAAGCCCAAACCCTTCCCGGGGTGGCTGACCACCGCGGCCGCCGGCCTGTTCTCCGCCACCTTCGTGGTGTTCATCGGCGGCGGGGTGGTGGGCGCCGGCGTGGCCTTCCTGTCCATGATGCTGATGATGACCGTGGTGGACCTGCTGGGCCGGGCCCGGATCCCGGAGTTCTTCTCCATCATGGCCGGCGGGTTCATCGCCACGATGATCGCGCTGGTGCTGTACACGCTGGACGTGGACCTCGCGCCGTCCCTCGTGGTGGCCGGCGGCATCATGCTGCTGCTGCCCTCGGGGCGATTCGTCTCCGCCGTGCAGGATGCCATCAACGGCTTCCCGGTCACGGCCGCCGGCCGTTTCGTCTCGGCCTTCCTCGTCTTCGCCGCCCTGATCGCCGGGATCGTGGCCGCCACCGTGTTCGCCTCCATGCTCGGGGTACGCGAACTCGATCTGGCCCAGGAACCCTTCGCGGACTACCCGGTGTGGCTGCTGGGCATCCTGGTGTTCGCGGCCGCCACCTGGAACTCCATCTTCGAGCAGTCCGAATGGCGGCTGCTGCTGCCCACCGCGGTGGTGTCCCTGGCCGGTTATGCCGTCTATGTGGGCGCCGAGTTCATCGGCGTGGGGTCCCGGTTGACCCCCGCCATCGCCGCCGTGGCGATCGGCGCCCTGGGTCGCTACGTGGCGCTGCGCATGGGCGCACCCCAGCTCGTGGTCGCCGTCCCCGGCATCCTCTTCCTGCTGCCGGGGCTGACCATCTTCCGCTCCATGTACAAGATCGCGATGGACACGGGGGAGATGATGGAGGGCGTCATCGGGCTCTTCAACGCGGCCGTCGTCATCATGGCCATCGCGGCGGGCGTGGTGCTCGGCGACACCATCGCGCGACCGTTCACCACGGCCTTCCAGGCCAACGAGCGGCGCCGCATCGGCCGTCGCTGACCGTGGTGCTCAGTCGATGCGCCAGTCGACCGGGGTGGCGCCGGCCTGCTGAAGCAGCTCGTTCGTCCGGCTGAAGGGCTTCGACCCGAAGAACCCGCGCCGTGCGGACAGCGGCGAGGGGTGCACGGACTCGACGATGCCCACGGGGCTGGCCGGCGGCGCCCCCTCCTGCAGCACGGGGGCCATCTTCCGGGCATCGGCACCCCAGAGGATCGCCACGAGCGGTGTGCCGCGAGAGGCCAGGGCCTGGACGGCGGCCTGCGTGATGCCCTCCCACCCGAGCCTGCGGTGGCTGGCCGGCTCCCCGGCCGCCACCGTCAGCACGCGGTTGAGCAGCAGGACACCCTGGTCCGCCCACGCGGTCAGGTCCCCGTGGACGGCGGGCGGGACGCCCATATCGCTGGAGAGCTCCCGGTAGATGTTCGCCAGTGAGCGCGGCAGCGGGGACACGCGCCGGTCCACCGCGAAACTCATCCCGATCGGGTGCCCGGGCGTCGGGTACGGGTCCTGCCCCAGGATGAGCACCTTCACCCGCTCGAAGGGCTGCCGGAAGGCGCGCAGCACGTTCTCCGGCGCGGGCAGGACCTGCTCTCCGGCCGCGCGTCGGGCCTGGATGGTCTGCCCGACGGCGGCCAGGGCCTCGCGCTGCGAGGCCAGGGCGCGTTCCCAGCCGGGATCCAAGGGGGCGATGAGGTCCACGTCGGCAGACTACCGGTCCGGCCGGCGTCGTGCGTCCAGGTGTCAGCCAGCAGTGACGGCGACGAATGACACGGCTGTAGTTTGGGCCGGTAGACTGTGGAGTACCCCGTTGGAAGGACCCTCATGACTGCAGCGAACGCCGCCGAACCGGACGGTGCACCGGTCCCGTCCGAGCCTGCCGTGGAGCCCGCCGCGGACGCCTTGTCTGAGCGCGACCGGGACATCCTGGACTTCGAGGACCAGTGGTGGAAGTACGGCGGAGCGAAGGACCAGGCCATCCGAGACCGGTTCTCGCTCTCGGCCACCACGTACTACCAAGTGCTCAACGGTCTGCTGGACCGTCAGGAGGCCCTGGCGCACCAGCCCATGCTCATCAAGAGATTGCGTAGACTACGGACCACGCGCCACCGTGCACGCAGTGCCCGGCGGCAGGAGGCCTGAGCACCGCACCGGCGGTCGGGCCATGTCCATCTCCATGACGTTCCCCGCTCACCCGGGGCTCACGCCGTGGAGCCGAGAATCTGGTGATGGTGGCCAATGACTCAGTACCCGCACGATCAATTCGACGACGTCCCCGTCTACCGGGACCGCAAGGGAACCCACCGGGCCGTCCCGTCCCTGACGACCGGTTCCTCGGGCCTGGCGGGGATCTCCGTCGCGGCCGCCCTGGCCCTGGCCGTGGGAGCCTTCTCCTTCCTGGTCCTGCCCTCGTTGCTGCCCTCCGACCCGGCCAACGCGGGTGCCTCGGCCAGCGCCCCGGCCAGCGCCCCGGCCAGTGTGACGTCGAGTGCGTCGGCCACGGCGGCCCCCGCGGAGTCCGCCGGGCCCGAGTCCAGCCCCACGGGCGAGATGACGTCCGCACCGGCCGAGCCCTCCGACTCCGGGGAGTCGTCCTCCGCCGCGTCTGATCCGGCTGAGTCTGAAACGGCTGAGTCCGAACCGGCTGAGTCCGAAACGGCCGCGGACACCGGGGACACCTCCGCCCCCGTCGAGGTCTACAACGCCTCCTCGGTCGGCGGCCTGGCCGGCCGGGTCTCCGGCACCCTGTCCTCCGGCGGCTTCACCGTGGCCGGCTCCGGGAACTGGCAGGGGTTCCCCGTGTCCGGCTCGGTGGTGTACTACTCGCAGAACGAGACCACTGCCCAGGCTGTGGCCGCTGAGCTGGGCCTTCCGCTGGTCTACGAGGACAGCGTGCCCGGCATCGCCGTGGTGCTCAGTTCCGACTACGCCGGCTAATGCGGCCGTTCAACGCCTTCCGGCGGCAGCCGTCCGCGGACGCTCCCGCTGCCCCGGACCACTTCTCCGTCCGGGGCCGGACGGTGCTCATCACCGGCGCGGCCCTGGGCATGGGGCTGCTCCACGCCCACCGGGCGGCGCAGGACGGTGCCGCCACCGTGGTGCTCTGGGACCGGTCCTCCGAGGGGCTGGACGCCGCCGTCGCCGAGCTGGAGGCCGCCCACCCGGCGACCGCCTTCCGAACGGACACCGTGGACCTCGCGGTCCTGGAGGAGATCACCCGGACGGCGGAGGCCGTCCTCGCCGAGCTCGGCGCTCCGGACCTCCTCATCAACAACGCGGGAGTGGTCACGGGGGCCTACTTCTGGGAGCATGATCCGGCCCGGGACATTCACACCACCCTGGCGGTCAACGCCGAGGCACCCATGCAGGTCACCCGGGCCTTCCTGCCCGCCCTGCTGGAGCGGGGCACGGCGGCCCGGCTCGTGACCATCGCCTCCGCCGCGGGCCTGCTTTCCAATCCGCGGATGAGTGTCTATGCAGCGTCGAAATGGGCTGCCGTCGGCTGGTCCGATTCGCTGCGCCTGGAACTCGAGCAGGCCGGCCACCGGCAGGTCAAGGTCCTCACCGTGTGCCCGTCCTACATCTCCACGGGCATGTTTGCCGGCGCCACGGGGCCGGCCCTCACCCCGATCATGGAGCCCGCGTACGTGGTGGACCGCATCTGGAAGGCACTGGTGCCGGCTCCGGCCTTTCTGATGCTGCCCTCCTCCGTCCGGCTCTCCGCGTTCCTCAAGGGCCTGCTGCCCCCACGCGTCTTCGACGTGGTGGTGGGCCGCGGCCTGGGTGTCTACTCCTCGATGTCCGCGTTCACCGGACGCCAGGGATCGCCGCGGGCCTGAGCCGGGACCGGGATTCGCCCACGCGCTGAAAAGGCGTCCCACAGACCGGTGGCCGTTTGCACTCGGAGGGTGCGAGTGCTAAATATGGACTAGCACTCTGAGGTTGTGACTGCCAAAACCCGCAGGCATGCGGGTGGTCCTGGCCTCGGAGCAGACCTGAACGTGGTGAGGCCCGGTTCCGGGCCGTCCGTCGCGGGCACTGCACAGGTCAGTTGAACACTGCCAAGCAACGCCAAGGTCCAGAAAGGACAGTGCACACATGGCCAAGACCATTGCATTCGACGAAGAGGCGCGCCGCGGCCTGGAACGGGGTCTGAACACCCTGGCCGACGCGGTCAAGGTCACCCTCGGCCCCCGCGGCCGCAACGTGGTGCTGGAGAAGAAGTGGGGCGCCCCCACGATCACCAACGACGGTGTCTCCATCGCCAAGGAGATCGAGCTCGACGATCCGTACGAGAAGATCGGTGCCGAGCTCGTCAAGGAAGTTGCCAAGAAGACTGACGACGTCGCTGGCGACGGCACCACCACCGCCACCGTGCTGGCCCAGGCCCTCGTCAAGGAAGGCCTGCGCAACGTCGCGGCCGGCGCTGACCCGCTGTCCCTGAAGCGCGGCATCGAGAAGGCCGTCGCGGCCGTCATCGAGGAGCTCGTCGCCTCCGCCAAGGAGATCGAGACCAAGGAGCAGATCGCGGCCACGGCCTCCATCTCCGCCGCTGACACCCAGATCGGCTCGCTCATCGCCGAGGCCCTGGACAAGGTCGGCAAGGAGGGTGTCGTCACCGTCGAGGAGTCCCAGACCTTCGGCCTGGAGCTCGAACTGACCGAGGGCATGCGCTTCGACAAGGGCTACCTCTCCGGCTACTTCGTCACCGACGCCGAGCGCCAGGAGACGGTGCTGGAGGATCCCTACATCCTCATCGTCAACTCCAAGATCTCCACCGTGAAGGACATGGTTGCCCTTCTCGAGAAGATCATGCAGTCCGGCAAGTCCCTGCTGATCATCGCCGAGGACGTCGAGGGCGAAGCCCTGGCCACCCTCGTGGTCAACAAGCTCAAGGGCACCTTCAAGTCCGTGGCCGTCAAGGCCCCGGGCTTCGGTGACCGCCGCAAGGCCATGCTGGCTGACATCGCCATCCTCACCGGTGGCCAGGTCATCTCCGAAGAGGTCGGCCTGACCCTGGAGAACGCCGGCATCGAGACCCTGGGCACCGCCCGCAAGGTCGTCATCACCAAGGACGAGACCACCATCGTCGAGGGTGCCGGCGACGCCGAGCAGATCGCCGGCCGCGTGGCCCAGATCCGCGCCGAGATGGAGAACACCGACTCGGACTACGATCGCGAGAAGCTGCAGGAGCGCCTGGCCAAGCTGGCCGGCGGCGTGGCCGTCATCAAGGCCGGTGCCGCCACCGAGGTCGAGCTCAAGGAGCGCAAGCACCGCATCGAGGATGCTGTGCGCAACGCCAAGGCAGCGGTCGAGGAGGGCATCGTCGCCGGCGGCGGCGTGGCCCTGACCCAGGCTGGTGCCAAGGCCTTCGTCAAGCTCTCCCTGGAGGGTGACGAGGCCACCGGCGCCAACATCGTCAAGGTCGCCATCGAGGCCCCGATGAAGCAGATCGCCTTCAACGCCGGCCTGGAGCCGGGCGTGGTGGCGGCCAAGGTCCGCTCCCTGCCCGACGGTCACGGTCTCAACGCCGCCACCGGCGAGTACGAGGACCTGCTGGCCGCCGGCATCAACGATCCGGTCAAGGTGACCCGCTCTGCCCTGCAGAACGCCGCCTCGATCGCCGGTCTGTTCCTCACCACCGAGGCCGTCGTGGCCGACAAGCCCGAGCCGGCTGCGGCCATGCCGGGCGGCGACGACATGGGCGGCATGGGCGGTATGGGCGGCATGATGTGATCATCTGATCACCCGGAGCGCCCAGCTCTCACAGAAGCCCCACCCTCTCGATGTCAGTCGAGGTGGTGGGGGTTCTGGCGTTTCACACCCACGCCACCTCGACTGACAACGAGGGGTCTGAAGGGGGCAGTGGATCAGCGGGTCCAGTGCCGGGAGGTGGGATGCAGCTCGGCAGCGAGGTTGCGCCGGGCGTTGCGCTCCCAGAGCCTCGCTCCGGTGGCGGTCCGGTACAGGGGGTCCAGGGCCAGTAGGGAGTGGACGACGCCGGCCCGGCCGGTGGCGAAGTCAGTGTCCGGCACGTGCGTGAAATCCTGGCGGACGGCCGCCAGGTAGCGGGCGTAGTCGCCCCGGGAGCGGCCCAGCACCTCCAGGTCGGCGTCACTGAACACCGCCCCCGTCCGGTCGCCGGGGGCCGGATCGTGCGTGGCGGTCATCCGCACCAGCCGCGCGGTCTCCTCGATCTCCGGATCCGGCAGGCCCACCTCGGACAGGGTTTGTTCGGCCAGCACGGCGGAGTCCTCCTCGTCCTGGCCCGGCGGCAGGGCCGGGTCGCCACGGTAGACGGCATCGTGGAACCAGGCGGCCAGCTTAACACTGCGGGTCCACCGGCCGCAGTCCTCGCCGTGACGGACCAGCACGTCGATGGCCTTGAGCACCGCCAGCAGGTGCGAGCGGTCGTGATAGTGCCGGTGCGGCTCGGACCACCGGGCCAGCAGGTCCGTCACCACCGGTTCCCGCTCCAGGGGCGAGGCCCCGGGGAACAGCCGGTTGAACCGTTGGGTGAGGATCTTATCCAGCTTGCCGGCCCGCTGGGCTGCGGGGATGCGCAGCCCGGAGGCCACGAGCCGGCGGACCAGGTCCGCGCCGCTGACCTCCTCTGCGCCACGCGCCACCAGTTCCGCATAGCGATCCACGGGGACGTCATAGTGGTCCCCGTCGAAGGCACGCCGGGAGATGCCGGCCGCTGCCGCGAAGGAGTGCAGTTCCTCGAGGGAGCGGTCCGAGACCAGATGGGAGAACACGGTGCCGTGGGCCGGCCACCGCGCCGGATCGATCAACACCGTCATGCACCCATCCTAGTTTTCCGTTGAGGTGGGGTGGGTGTTTGCGGCAAACACCCACCCCGAATCGACGGAAAGCGAGGGGAAAGCGGAGGGGAGGTGGAGGGGTGGTGGGTCAGCCGCGGAACATGGAGGCGTTGGCCGTCTCCGCGTCCAGGTACTGCTGGGCCGCATGGGTCATGGCGCCGCGGATGGACACCAGGGACTCCTCCACCCGGGCCTGGGTGGCACGCCACTCCGTGAGGATGGACTGGAAGTTGTTCGCGGCCTGACCCCGCCACGTGTCTTGGAGCTGGCGGAGGTGGGCCTCCATGGCATTGACCTCGGTCTGGAGGCGGCCGATGGAGGACTCCACGGCCTGGCTCTTGGCCATGAGGTCTTCGGTGTCGATCTGGACGAGTGCCATGTTCTCTCCTGCGGGGCTGGGGCCTGCACGGAACGGTGTTGTCCCGGCTGATCCCACGTTAGGCAGGCCCGCGCCCCGGTGGGGGCGGCGGCTCATCGGATGTGGAGGGCCGGCCGGAGCCGGGCGGCTGTGGAGGACGTGGCGGGATGTCGAGCGCGCCGGTCGACGTACCCTCCGGAACGTCAGCGGCCTCGGTCTCGGTGTCGGGGACCTCCCCCTCCTGAGGCAGGTCATCCTCGTCCGCCGAGGGGTCCACCCAGGGCATCCGCACCGACATGGTGGCCCCGCCGCCGGGGGTCTGTTCCAACCTCACGGTGCCGTCGTGCTGGGCCACGATGGCCGCCACGATCGCCAGTCCCAGGCCGGTGCCGCCGGTCTCGCGCTGGCGGGAGGAATCGGCCCGGTAGAAGCGCTCGAAGACGCGAGAGGCGTCCTGCTCGTCGATGCCCGGGCCGTGATCCCGGATCTCGATCACGGAATCGCGGGATCCGTGCACCTGCCGGCCATCGGCGTGGACGGATCCGGGGAGCACGTCCACGGTGCCCACGGCGATCTCCAGCGGCGTTCCCGGCGGGGAGTAGCGCAGCGCGTTGGTCACCAGGTTGGTGACCACCTGGCGGATCTTGCCCTCGTCGCCGAGGGTGGGCGCGGTACCGGCGCGGCCGCCGTCGAGCCCCTCGAGGCTGATCTCACGGTCCGGGGCGTTCACCCGGGCATCCAGGACGGCGTCGTGGGCCAGGAGCATGAGGTCCACCGGCCGGTGCTCGAGCGGGCGCTGCTCGTCCAGGCGCGCGAGCGTGAGGAGGTCCTCCACCAGCTGGCCCATGCGCTTGGCCTCACCCTCGATCCGCCCCATGGCGGCGCCGACGTCGTCCGGGTCGCTGATCCCGCCGTGGCGGTAGAGCTCGGAGAAGCCGCGGATCGTCACCAGCGGGGTGCGCAGCTCGTGTGAGGCGTCCTGGATGAACCGGCGCATCCGCTCCTCGGACCGCTCCTTGGACCGGAAGGCCGTCTCGATGTGGGCGAGCATGGCGTTGAGGGACCGGGACAGGCGGCCGACCTCGGTGTCCGGGGCGCCCATCTCCACACGCCGGGACAGGTCCCCGGCGGCGATCTGCGCGGCGGTCCGCTCCACCCGCAACAGGGGCTTGAAGGCGCGCGTGGTCACGGCGTAGGCGATGAGCGAGGCACCGGCGGTGGCCAGCAGGCCGATGGTGACCACGAGGGAGGTCACCCGGTCCACGGAGTCGTGGACGGGTTCCAGCGGCAGGGCGATCGCCAGAGAACCCTCGCCGGAGGCCAGCCGGTACATCACCACCCGCCAGCCGCCGGAGGCCTCCGTGGTGCCGGAGACATCGAAGGCCTCGTTGTTGCGGGCCACGACCTCCTCGGCGGACAGGGACGGGACCACTGGACGGTCCTCGTTGGCCCCGGTGAAGGAGGAGTTGGTGGTGGTGGTGCCCGCATTGTCCTGCAGTTCACCGTAGAAGCGCAGGATGGACTGCGGCGAGGAGAAGTACCCGGTGTCCGTGCCCAGGCTCGTCAGATAGACCGAGACGTTATTGCGGTTGGCGTGGAGGTCGTCGTCGATCTGGCGGACGAGTTCCTGCCGGAACAGGGAGGCGGTCAGGGCGGCGGTGACGATCACGGCCAGCAGCATCAGACCGGAGGTCATGACCACCAGTTGCGTCCGCAGGGAGGAGGTCTTCCAGAGCCGCGCGAGCTCGTGGAACGGCCGGAAGCGCCCGGGGCGGTTCACGGTTGCAGGCATGCGTTCAAGGATACGGATCCCCGGGACCGGTTATCCCTGGCCACCAGTCGGGACAGACCGGGTCAGCGCTTGTCCGCGGACCGCAGCAGGTAGCCGACGCCGCGCTTGGTCTGGATCATGTCCGGCAGGTCGGCGCGGTCGATCTTGCGGCGCAGGTAGGAGATGTAGGACTCCACGATGGAGGCGTCGCCGTTGAAGTCGTACTCCCAGACGTGGTCCAGGATCTGCGACTTGGACAGCACCCGGTTCGGGTTCATCATCAGGTAGCGCAGCAGCTTGAACTCGGTGGGGGAGAGCTCCACCACCTCGCCGGCGCGACGGACCTCGTGCGCGTCGTCGTCCAATTCCAGATCGTCCACGCGCAGGATGGCCTCGTCGCCCTCGGCGGGCGCGGTGCGGCGCAGCACGGCGCGGATGCGGGCCACCACCTCGTCCAGGGAGAAGGGCTTGGTGACGTAGTCGTCGCCACCGACGGTCAGGCCCGTGACCTTGTCCTCGGTGTCGTCTCGGGCAGTCAGGAACAGTACGGGGAAGTGACGGCCGGCGGCGCGGAGCTTGCGGGTCACGGTGAAACCGTCCATGTCCGGCAGCATGACGTCCAGCACGGCGAGGTCCGGTTGCTCCTTCTCGGCAGCGGCCAGGGCGTCGCGTCCGTTGGCGGCCGCGACCACCTCGAATCCGGCGAACCGCAGGGACGTGGAGAGGAGCTCGCGGATGTTCGGCTCGTCATCCACGACCAGGAGCTTGGCTTCGGGTTCCTTTGACTTCATGTCTCCATCGTCCACCCGTTCGCTGGACGTTCCCTGAATGCCTGCTGGATGCGGCGGCCCGGCCGCCGGCTCAACTCGCTGCCAGGTCCCCGGCATCCAAGATCGTGTAGGCGTAGCCCTGCTCGGCCAGGAACCGCTGACGCTTCTGCGCATACTCCTGGTCCAGGGTGTCCCGGGAGACCACGGTGTAGAAGTGGGCTGACTTGCCGTCCTCCTTGGGCCGCAGCAGCCGTCCCAGCCGCTGGGCCTCCTCCTGCCGGGACCCATAGGAGCCGGAGACCTGGACCGCCACGGAGGCCTCGGGCAGGTCGATCGAGAAGTTTGCGACCTTGGACACCACCAGCACGCGGAGCCGGCCCTCGCGGAACTCGCCGAACAGCCGCTGCCGTTCGGCCACGGAGGTGGCCCCGGTCAGCACCGGCGCCGCCAGCAGCTCGCCCAGCTCGGCCAGCTGGTCCAGGTACTGCCCGATCACCAGCACCTGCTCGCCGGGGTGCCGGTCCACCAGTGACCTCACCACCGGCAGCTTGATGTCCGAGGAGGAGCACAGCCGGTACTTGTCCGCGTCCTCGGCCATCGCGTAGGCGATCCGCTCATCCCGCGGCAGCTCCACGCGGACCTCGATGCACTCGGCCGGGGCGATGTGGCCCTGGGCCTCGATGTCCCTCCACGGCGCGTCGTAGCGCTTGGGCCCGATGAGGGAGAACACCTCGGACTCCCGCCCGTCCTCCCGGACCAGGGTGGCGGTGAGCCCGAGCCGGCGCCGGGCCTGCAGGTCCGCAGTCATCCGGAAGATGGGAGCCGGCAGCAGGTGCACCTCGTCGTAGATGATCAGCCCCCAGTCATGACCGTTCACCAGCTCCAGATGCGGGTAGAGGCCGCCGCGCTTCAAGGTCAGCACCTGGTAGGTCGCAATGGTCACGGGGCGCACCTCCTTGACGGCGCCCGAGTACTCGCCGATCTCCGCCTCCGTCAGCGTGGTGCGCTTCAGCAGCTCCGCCTTCCACTGCCGCGCGGAGACGGTGTTGGTCACCAGGATCAGCGTGGTCGCGTTCGCGGTGGCCATGGCGCCGGCGCCCACCAGGGTCTTGCCCGCCCCGCACGGCAGGACCACGACGCCGGACCCGCCGGCCCAGAAGTTCTCCACCGCCAGGCGCTGGTAGGGGCGCAATCGCCAGGGCTCCGCCGGCACGGCGCCGGCCGGGCCGTCGTCGGGCACCTCCCCGGTCTCCGGCACCTCGGTGAGGCCGATGGGATAGGGGGTGCCGTCCACGTAGCCGGCGAGGTCCTCGGCGGGCCAGCCGAGCTTGAGCAGCTGCTGCTTGAGCTGGCCGCGGCTGGCGGTGTGCACCACCACGGTCTCCCCGTTGAGGCGCGGACCGAACATCTCCGCGGTCTTCTTCGCGTGCAGGACCTCCTCGAGCACGGGGTAGTCGTCGGTGCGCATCACGAGGCCGTGGACCGGGTCGTTCTCCAGGCGCAGCCGGCCGTAGCGGGACATCGTGTCGTCGATGTCCAGCAGTAGCGCATGCGGGACCGGGTACCGGGAGTAGGTCAGCAGCACGTCCAGCACGCGCTCGGCGTCCACCCCCGCGGCCCGCGCGTTCCACAGGCCGAGATTGCTGATGCGGTAGGTGTGCACATGCTCCGGGGCGCGCTCCAGCTCGGCGAAGGACGCCAGGGCGTGCCGGGCCTCGGTGGCCTGGGGGTGATCCACCTCGAGCAGCACGGTCTTGTCCGACTGGACTATCAACGGGCCATCGGCCACGGGTCCTCCTTCGGTACGGCGGGGATACTGACGTTCAGGTGCGGCGTCGACTGCGCCAGTGAATCACACGGTGGTGGCCGAGACGATCCGGTGCAGCGGCACCACCGTCTCGGCCTCACGGTCCGGAACGAGGCAGCGGACCCGTCCGCCGGCGACGGCCAGGGGCACCACGCGGCGGGACTGCCGCTGGCCCCGTTGGTCCACGGTGACGAGATCGACCTCGGTCCGCTGCCGCGCGGCCTGATGCAGCACGGCCACCGCCTCCTCGGTCCCCGCGCCGCTCGGGGCCGGCTGCGGGGCAGACCGCAGCCGGGCGATCTGCGCGGCCAGCTCCTCCTCGGACGGCGACCAGCGCACGGCCCGGACCGGCTCCGGGAAGACTCCGTCCCCGGCGTGCGTGCGCCGTCCCCCCTCGGCGGCGGGGCCGCGGGTTGGTCCCCGCCGGGCGGACGCGGACCGGTGCCCGGCCTCCGCCAGCATCCGGTGCAGAACCGCCGGGCCGACGCCGGCCACCACCACGGTGGGGGCCAGCCGTTCCAGCTGGGCCGTGGCCAGGGCCGGATCGGCGACGATGACATCCAGCAGATCCTCGTCGTCCGAACGCAGCCAGGCACCCGCGTCCCCGAGGGTGAGCGTTCCATGGCGCCGGGCCACGTCCCGGATCAGGTATCGCAGCGACTGCGGGATCGCGTCCTCGGAGTGGTCCTCGAGGAAGGCCTCGAGTTCCTCGGCGTTCGACCCCGACTCCAGGGCCCGGTGCACTGAGGCATCGGAGAACCGGTAGACCCGGGCGGCGCCGTCGCCCTCCACCTCGGCCATCGCCGCCAGCCGTCCGGCCACGTCCGGATCCAGGTACCCCGGGGCCACGGCCGTCAGGTCGCCCTGCAGGCGCACCCGGGTGAGCGCGGCCGGCAGCGCCGCCCCGACCGCGGCGGCGGCCTCGTCGAGCCGCCCCGCCGCTACCAGTGCCCCGGCGGCGGTCAGGGCCCCGGCACCGACCAGCCCCAGGCGATCGGCCTCCGCCAGCAACGGGAGGGTGAAGGCGGAGCTGCGGGCCTGCTGCCGGGGCCCGCGCCACCGTTGGCGGTCCGGGACAGCCTCGTCCAACCGGGTGCCCGGCTGCTCATCCGAGACCTCCAGGGCCGCCTCGAGCACGGCCGCGCGGAGACGGGGCGCGTCCGGGCGGTTGCGGTCCGGAGCCAGGGCCCGTCCCGAGGAGGGGCCGCCCGGGCCGAGACCGGAGGTCCCCGGCGGCACGGGGCCGAGCATCGGTGCGCGGCCGCTGGACAGCCATCCGGCGACGAGGGCCTCCCACTGCACCTGGCGTTCGCTGCGCCGCCAGGCCGGGACCGTGGCGGCCGGGACCCAGGTGGAGGTGTCCGGGTCCAGGACCACGAGGCCGGCGGAGGCCAGCAACTCCAGCAGCCAGGAGACGTCCTCGGGGGTGCCGCCCGCGGTGCCGGCCAGCCGCTTCAGATCCCGCACCCCCACCCCGCCGGAGCGCAGGGTCGGCAGCCCGCCGGCCAGCGCCTCCAGGAGGTCGGCGGCGCCGCGCAATAGGTCGCCGATAGCGGCCAGGGCGGCATTGCGGGACAGGGCCGGGTTGACGGCGCGGCCGGACGGAGCCGGCGGCTCCGGATGCACGGTGCGACCGGCGGTGCCGCGACGCCAGGCCAGCCCGGCCTCCAGTGGGTGCTCGGCCACGGAGCCCTCGGAGCCGGACCGGTCCGCGCCCAGCGGCACCAGCAGACCGGTCCGCAGGAGCACCTCGTGGACGGGGCCGGGGGGCTCGGGGACGCGGGCCACGGGCGAGGACTGCAGCGCCTCCAGGGCCGCGGTGGTGCGGGCCAGGAGCTCGCCCCGGACGGCCTCGCGGGCGAGCAGGGTCAGCACCCCCTCACGGTCCGCGGGCAGGACGATCTCGGAGCCGAGGGCGGCGGCGGTCCGACCGAAGGACAACGGGTGGGGCCCCAGCGCGGCGGCGACCGGAACCGGAACCCGCCAGCCGGCGTCATGCTCCACCACGAGGGCCGCCTCGACGAGATCGAGCACCAGCGCCTTGATCGCCGCGAGGTGCGCTTCGTCCGGTGCTGTGCCGGGGAGGGACGGTGCGGTGCCGTCCGTCAGGAACGAGGCGAGCCGGGAGAGCGTGACGGAGGGGCCGGCGTCGGGCCTGGTGGGTGGCAGCTGGTCCAGGATCGCCAGGACGGCCAGGCCTTCGAGGACGTCCAGATGGGCGCGGTCCAGGCCGTCCAGCGCTCGCAGGACGGACATCTGTGTACTGGCGCGGGCCGCGAGGGCGGCGAAATCGGGGACCGGAGGGTGGCACAGGTCCGGGCGCAGCGAGAACAGCCGCTCCAGGCGATGGTCCGGCCACCCGGAGAGGTGGTCCGTCAGGGTGGCGGCCCTCATGCGCACCGGCGCCGGGTCAGGCGCGGCGTCTCAGGACGGCCTTGGCCACCACGTAGGTGAGCATCAGGACGAAACTGAGGGGGAGGCCGTAGAGGCCGAACCAGTAGAAGAGCGGCCAGGCCGTGACCGTGAGGAAGTAGGAGACCAGCAGCAACACCGTGGCCGCGAAGGAGACCGCGGTCAGGGTGGCGCCCACGATGAGCAGGGCTCTTAGCCAGAGCGAGGTCTCCGGGGTGGACGGGGCCGTGGGGTCGGGGGAACCGTGGACACGGGCGTCGGAGGAGACGAAGGGGCGAACGGACATGGCCCCCAGTCTACGCCGGGTGCGCGCCGGGGCCCTCGGTGGGGACGCCACGGGAGAAAACCGGGGGTGAGAGGGTATCCTGTGGGGGTTACAGACTTTCCCTTCCGACCGGCACGGGCCGCGGCACAGTGGAGCAGGGCCGCCCGGACCACGATGTCCGAGGACAGGACCACCCCGCGGGCCGGCGGCGCAGCCAGGGCCCGGGAGCCTGCCGGACCATGAGTGTCCGCGGCCACCGAACGGGCCCGGGGCGATGATCCGACCGGGCGGCCACGGCACGCCGACAGGGCCGGAAGGGGCACCGAGGAGAGATAAGGACATCAAGAATGCCGACCGGCAAAGTAAAGTTCTACGATTCGACCAAGGGCTTCGGCTTCATCCACACGGATGAGGGCCAGGAGGTCCATCTGCCCGCCTCCGCACTGCCCGAGGGCGTGACCGAGGTCCGGGCCGGCACCCGACTGGAGTTCGGGGTGGCCGAGGGCCGCCGCGGCCCCCAGGCCCTGAGCGCCCGCATCCTCAGCGACGGCCCCTCCGTGGTCCGGGCGACCCGCCGCAAGCCGCAGGACATGGCCGTGGTGGTCGAGGACCTCATCAAGTGGATGGACATGGCCTCCAACAGCCTGCGCAAGGGCAAGTACCCGCAGAAGGCCCAGGCCGAGAAGATCGCCATGGCCCTGCGCAAGGTGGCCGATGAACTTGAAGCCTGAGCCCACCGCCCCTGAAGGTCTGGGGGACGCTCCTGCCGAGACCGTGCAGTCCGCGGGCCGCTCCGTGCGGATCCCGCCGAAGCCGACGCGGGCGCCGCGCAAGCGCACACCCAAGCTGGACGACCTGCTGGCCGCGGCCGTGGCCGAGGCCCGGGCGGCGCTGGAAGGCCTGGCCGAGGACGGGGACATCGGTGAGCACGTGGGCACCGAGGCGGACGACGACCGCCTGGTCACCCACCGCTTTGCCGCGACCCTGCCCGGCTACGGCGGCTGGGAGTGGTTCGCCACCCTGTCCCGGGCACCCCGCAGCAAGGTCGTCACCGTGTGCGAGACCGGGCTGCTGCCCGGGGCGACGGCGATCCTGGCCCCCGACTGGCTGCCGTGGTCGGAGCGCGTGAGCCAGGAGGAGAAGATCCGTCTGGACGCGATCGCCGCCGGGGAGGACCCCGAGAAGGCCGTGGCCCGCGCCCAGGGCGAGCAACAGGACGAGCAAGACCAGCAGGGCTGAGGGCCGGAGAACCGGCCCGAAGGACAACGACGGCGGCGCACCCGGGTGGGTGCGCCGCCGTCGTGCTCTTCTCAGGTGTGGCTCGGTCCGAGGGCGCTCAGGAGAGGCGTTCCACGACGTGGTCGATGCAGGCCAGCAGGGCCGTGACGTCGTCCGGATCGATGGCGGCGAACGTAGCGATGCGCAACTGGTTGCGGCCGAGCTTGCGATACGGCTCCACATCCACCACGCCGTTGGCCCGCAGGACGGTGGCCACGGTGGCGGCATCGACGCGGTCGTCGAAGTCGACCGTGGTGATCACGGCGGACCGGTCCTCGGGGCGGGTGACGAACGGGGTGGCGAAGCTTGAGGACTCCGCCCACGTGTAGACCCGGTTGGAGGAGTCGGCGGTCCGGGCGGTGGCGAAGTCCAGGCCGCCGTTGGAGTTCATCCACTGGATCTGGTTGTCCAGCATCACCAGGGTGGCCAGGGCCGGGGTGTTGTAGGTCTGGTTTTTGACGGAGTTGTCCACGGCGGTCTTCAGGTCCAGGAAGTCCGGGATCCAGCGACCGGAGGCCTTGATCTCCTCCACCCGGGCCAGCGCCGCGGGGGAGAAGAGCGCCAGCCAGAGGCCGCCGTCCGAGGCGAAATTCTTCTGCGGGGCGAAGTAGTAGGCGTCGGCCTGGGACACGTCCACCGGCAGTCCTCCGGCGGCGGACGTCGCGTCCACGAGCACCAGGGCGTCGTCAGCGGCACCGGACACGCGCCGCACGGGAGCGGCCACTCCGGTCGAGGTCTCGTTCTGCGGCCAGGCGTAGACGTCCACGCCGGCCTCGGCCTGCGGCTCGGGGCGGGTGCCCGGCTCGGCGGTGAGGATGGAGGAGGCCTCCAGGAACGGGGCCTGGTCCGTGGCCTTGGCGAACTTGGAGCCGAACTCACCGAAGGACAGGTGCTGGGCCTTGCTGCGCACCAGGCCGAAGCTGGCGGCATCCCAGAAGGCGGTGGAGCCGCCGACGCCGAGGATGACCTCGTAGCCTTCCGGGGCGGAGAACAGCTGTGTCAGACCCTGACGGACGCTGCCGACCAGGTTCTTGACCGGCGCCTGGCGATGGGAGGTGCCGAGCAGCTTCGAGCCGGCGGCCACCAGGGCCTGCACCTGGTCCGCGCGCACCTTGGACGGTCCGGCACCGAACCGTCCATCCTGCGGCAGCAGGTTCTGGGGGATGGTCACCTCGGGTGTGCTCATGGGATCTCCTGACGTCTGGGTAGGTCTCGGCCGGGCCGCGAAAGGCCATTCTCCCGCACCGTGGGGCCCGGGAGCGCCACGTGTCGGGCCGGCTCCGCTCGGCCGGTGGCGGAACTCGCCCCCCGATCCCGGCCGCACGACTAGGATGGATGGTGGACTTCCCGTGTCCGCGCCCGCCACGACCGGAGGGCAGGGACGGACACGACGCAACGTTGGGGACCTGGAGAGGAACATCAGCCGTGACGGACCTGATCGATACCACCGAGATGTATCTGCGCACCATCCTCGAACTCGAGGAGGAGAGCATCGTCCCGCTGCGGGCCCGCATCGCCGAACGCCTGGACCATTCCGGCCCCACCGTGTCCCAGACCGTCGCGCGCATGGAACGTGACGGCCTGGTGCACGTCCGCAACGACCGGCACCTGGAGCTGACCGAGGACGGCCGGGAGAAGGCCGTGGGCGTGATGCGCAAGCACCGCCTCGCCGAGCGCCTGCTGGCGGACGTCATCGGCCTGGACTGGGCCTATGTGCATGAGGAGGCCTGCCGCTGGGAGCACGTCATGAGCGAGCAGGTCGAACTGCGTCTGCTCGAGCTGCTCCACAACCCGGCGGAATCGCCCTACGGCAACCCGATCCCGGGCCTGGGCCATCTCCAGGCTCCGGCGCCGGGCAGCGGGTCCCCGTTCGACCGGGGCGAACGGCTCTCGGTCGTGTCCGGCCAGCCCGGCCGCTACACCGTGGTGCGCCTGACCGAGGCCATCCAGACGGATCCTGAGCTGCTGGGAGAGCTGGCCCTGGCCGGCGTCCGCCCCAACCAGGACATTGAGATCATGGCCAGTGACGGATATGTCACCGTCCGGCCCGCGGAGGCCGTTGAAGGCGGGGTGGCGCTCGAGGTGAACGGGGAGACCGCCTCGCACATCATCGTGGAGCGTCGCCAGCTCTGAAGAATGCGCCGGCGTTACGAGTTTTGCACCGATTCGTGATCCATCATTGATCGAATAATCCGCGGAATCACGCGGGTTTCGGCGCACTCTGCCAAGTTTTCCCCAGGCCCCGTGACCTCAGCGTGACATTCATAAACTTTTGATATACCTTGGATCCAGCGCTTCGGACAGTCCTGATCGAAGCGGCCGACCGGTGGTTTGCCATTCCCCCCGCGACCACGGTGCACTCAGCAGTCGTCAATCATGGCGGGGGCGGACTCTGTCCGGAGGCACGTGAGAGAGGTATTTACGTGTCGAAGCGCAGCTCCGCAGCACGCCATCGCGCCGTTCCGGCGAACTCCAACCCGCTGGAGGCCATCTCCAAGGCCGTCTCGTCGAACGCCGGGACCGTCGGTCGCCAGGCCGCCGTCGTGGCCGCTGCCTCCGGGCTCGTGCTGTCGATCGGCATGCCGGCCCAGGGTGCGGCTCCGGCCGTCCGCGAGACCACCAGCATTCCGGCCCCGGGCCTGGACATCGAGCGCGCCGCGGTGACCACCGTCAACGTCGCCGCCGCCAAGGACGCACCGGTCGAGCTCGACCGTGCCCCGGTCACCTCCAAGCCGGCCCCCGAGCCCGAGCCCGAGCCGGCTCCGGAGCCCGAGCCGGAGTACACCGCTGCCTCGCAGAGCGAGCAGAGCGAGTCCACTGAGCAGACCGATCGGTCCACCACCTCGGAGTCTTCTTCCACTTCATCGTCCTCGTCTTCGGATGAGTCCCAGGAGTCCTCCCGGGAGTCCTCCGAGACCCAGGAGGCCGCCGCAGAGCCGGCTCCGGCCGCGCAGAGTTCCAGCATGGGCGGCGTCGTGGGTGCCGCCTATGCCGGCGTGGGCGTGCCGTACGTCTACGGCGGCAAGACCACCTCGGGCTGGGACTGCTCGGGCTTCGTGGCCTGGGCCTACGCCCAGGCCGGGATCAGCATCCCTTCACAGACGTCGGCAATCCGCTTCTCGGGGAAGTTTGTCCCTACATCCGATCCCAAGCCCGGGGACCTGGTGTACCAGAACGGCGGCAGCCACGTCGGCATCTACGTCGGCAACGGCCAGATGATCGGCGCCCAGAACCCCTCCGTGGACACCTTCCAGCACCCCGTGACCCGGAACCCGTTGATGGGGTACTACACCTACGTCGGCTGACCACCGACTGCATGACCCGGCCCTGAGCGCCGGTGAATGACGACTGCTACGAGGACCCCTCCGCACGGAGGGGTCCTCGGTCGTCTCCACCATGAATCGGGCGTGAAGGCCCCGTGAACACTCCCGGCGACACGCCAGGTCGGTGGGGTGCCGGAACCGTGGGGTGCCCAGGTGGCGCGTATCCTGAGTCTGATCGTCAACCCGATTCATCCCCGCAGACGCCGGATGGCCGGGTCGGTACCCGGCGGACGATCCGGCGCCCGCGGCACAGACGAAGCCGCGAGGTACGTCCCATGCGCACTCTGGTCCTGAATGCCGGCTACGAGCCGCTGTCCGTTGTCAGCTACCGGCGCGCCATCCTGCTGGTGGGCACCGGCAAGGCGAGCGTGCTCGCCGACGGCGGGGATCCCGTCGTCGGACCCTCCACCACCGTGCGCCGGCCCGCGGTCATCCTGCTCACCCGGTACGTCCGCATCCCGCACTCCGATTCGACACCGGTGTCCCGCCGCGGGGTCCTGCGCCGCGACGGTCATCTGTGCGCCTACTGCGGGCGGACCGCCACCACGGTGGACCACGTCCACCCGCGGTCCCGCGGTGGTGAGGACTCCTGGGAGAACCTCGTGGCGTGCTGCCTCGCCTGCAACAACGCGAAGGGGGACCGCACCCTGGCGCAGATCGGCTGGGTCCTGCGTGTCACCCCGGCCCGCCCGCGCGGCGCCCAGTGGAGGATCCGCGAGCTGGAGAAGCCCGCCGAGCAGTGGACGGACTTCCTCGCTGCCGTGGCCTGATCCGGAGGACACCGGATCGTTGGTAAGGCTGTCCACACCGGGCCGCGAGGGCTCCCGGACCTAGACTGGTGCGGTGTCCGAGACCCCACGTGCCGCGCCCAAGCCAGCCATCCTGCCCCCGGCCACCGGGTGGCCAGCCGAGCTGATGACCGCACTCGAGCTGGACGGTGCCCACCCGGACTTCACCCGGCTGGCGCGCCTCGCCCGGAACGCCGCGGCCGCGTCGGGGAACGACGACGACGCGGCGGCCACCGCGTTCATCGCCGGCTACGCCGCGGGACTGGCCGAGGGATCGGGCCAGGCCGGTT
Organism: Citricoccus sp. NPDC079358; assembly: GCF_040702545.1. Lineage (NCBI taxonomy): Bacteria > Bacillati > Actinomycetota > Actinomycetes > Micrococcales > Micrococcaceae > Citricoccus > Citricoccus sp. NPDC079358. Next base: position 269,758 of record NZ_JBFBLI010000005.1, on the reverse strand, counting down.
TCGACCGGGCCCACCGCGCGTCGCTCCGGGGAATCGAGCGACTGCTGGACCGGCCCGCCCTATGAGCATGGAACGTGCGGCCATGCAGGCCATGCGCCGGGCCAGCCACGGCGACCCCTCTGACGGTCGGCGGCTCCAACCGGGCACCATCCGGCGCACCCTGGACTTCGTCCGCCGGTACAAGGGCAAGCTGGTCTTCTACCTGATGCTCTCCGTGGTCGGGGCAGTCCTGGGCGTGGCGTCGCCGATCCTGGCCGGTGACGTGGTGGACGCGATCGTGGGCGGCGGGAACGCCGACCGCATCGTCCAGCTGGCCCTGCTGATCGCCATGGTGGCGGTCCTGGACGCCGCCCTGGCGGTGGTGACCCGCTGGCTGTCCTCTGATCTGGGCGAGCGGATCATCTACGACCTGCGCACGGCGGTGTTCGACCACGTGCAGCAGATGCCGATCGCGTTCTTCATGCGGACCCGGACCGGTGCGCTGGTCTCCCGGCTCAACAACGATGTGATCGGTGCCCAGACGGCGATCTCGAGGACCCTGTCCGGCGTGGTGATGAACGTCGTCTCCGTGGTGCTCACCCTGATCGTCATGCTGACCACCTCGTGGCAGATCACCCTCGTCTCGCTGGTGCTGCTGCCTCTGTTCTTCATCCCCGCCCGCGTGATGGGCGGCAAGATCGCCGAGCTCAGCCGCAGCCAGGCGCACCGCAACGCGGCGATGGGCGACCAGATGACCGAGCGCTTCTCCGCCCCCGGCGCCACGCTGGTCAAGCTCTTCGGCCAGCCGCACCGCGAATCAGCCGAGTTCGCGGCACGGGCGGACCGGGTACGGGCCACCGGCGTGGGGATCTCCGTGCGCCAGTCCGTGTTCATGACCGCCCTGACCCTGGTCTCGGCCCTGGCCCTGGCCGCCGTGTACGGCGTCGGCGGGCTGCAGGCCCTGGCGGGCCAGCTCAACGCCGGTGACGTGGTCACCCTCGCCCTGCTGCTGACCCGGCTGTACGGCCCGCTGACCGGCCTGGCCAGTGCGCGGGTGGAGATCATGGGCGCCCTGGTCTCCTTCGACCGGATCTTCGAGGTCCTCGACCTGGAACCACTCCTCCGGGAGAAGCCCGACGCACGGGTCATCCCGGACGGACCCGTCACCCTCGAGGTGCAGGACGTCCGCTTCGCCTACCCGAGCGCGGACCAGGTGTCCCTGGCCTCCCTCGAGGACGTCGCGGTCCTGGACCGCCGGGGCGGCTCCGAGGTCCTGCACGGCATCTCCTTCACCGTGCAGCCCGGCCAGACCTACGCGCTGGTCGGCACCTCCGGAGCGGGCAAGTCCACTATCGCGTCCCTGCTCGCGCGGCTGTACGACGCCGGCTCCGGCACCATCCGCTACAACGGCACCGACCTCAGGGACACCACGTTCGCGTCCCTGAAGGAGACGGTCGGGATGGTCACCCAGGATGGACACCTCTTCCATGACACGATCCGCGGGAACCTCACCCTGGCCCGGCCCGAGGTCGGTGACCCCGAGATCTGGGACGCGATCGACCGGGCCCGGTTGCGCGGGGTCGTGGAGGGCCTGCCGGACGGGCTGGACACCGTGGTGGGGGAGCGCGGCTACCGGCTCTCCGGCGGCGAGCGCCAGCGCATGACCATCGCCCGCCTGCTGCTGGCCGCTCCGCGCGTCGTGCTGCTGGACGAGGCCACCGCGGCCCTGGACTCCACGTCGGAGAAGGCCGTGCAGGCCGCCCTGGCAGAGGCTTTGCAGGGGCGCACCGCCGTGGTGATCGCTCACCGGCTCTCCACCATCCGCTCCGCCGACCGCATCCTGGTCGTGGAGGGCGGGCGCGTGGTGGAGGAGGGGCCGCACGAGGCGCTGCTGGCCGCCGGCGGGCGGTACGCGGAGCTGTACCGGACGCAGTTCGACGATCCGTCCACGGGCGCACCGCGGTGAAGGGGTGCCCCCGACTGGATTCGAACCAGCGACCTGCCCTTTAGGAGAGGGCCGCTCTATCCTGCTGAGCTACGGGGGCCAGGGACCATGGACGCTGAGCGATCAGCCCGGGGCGCCGGTCCACCAGAACATCCTACTGAACGATCTGCGCCTTGCGCTCGGCGACCGCGCGCCGGACCTTGCCGAGGAGCATCAGTACCACCCAGAGGGCGATCGCCACCAGCAGCACCCACCGGACCGAGGTGAACACGGAGGCCAACCCGGCCCCCTCTCCACCGGCGTCCAGGGCCGACTCGATGAGCATGTTCTCCGCGATGTCCATCACGGCGAAGACGGCGCCCGCGGCGTACGAGAGCCAGCGGCCCCAGCCGCGCGGCAGGCACCAGGCGGCCACGGCGGACACGCAGAGGAAGACGAACAGCGGGAAGATCACCCCGGCGGTCTTGTGCACCCAGTTCAGCTGGCCGTGCGCGGCCTCGTCCATCGCCCCGTCGAGCTGCGCGAGCGCCGCGGCGTCATAGGTGAAGCGGTGGTCCGGCATCGGCAGCCCGCCGGAGAGGGCTGACATCTGCGGCAACACCATGATGTGCAGGTAGAAGAACATGAACAGCGTCGCGCCGATCAGCGCGATGACGAGCATGCCGGGGCTGCCCTGCTGCTGGCCGGAGGCCTGCAGGTCCTGCCTCACCTGGTGCACGGACACTCCGGGGTGCCGGACGGGCCCGACGTCGGCCGGACGCCCGTCCTGCCCCTTCGTCTGGCGCTGGGCGTCGGCCCGGGTCCGGGCCGGATGGCCGACGGGGCCCTTCTTCTGGTACTTCTTCTGCGACACGTGGAACCTCCAGCCTCCATTGTCCCAGGTGTCCGGGCTGTCCGCGGCCAACATCTGCCAGCTCCCGGTGGCACGGGCTGCCAACCCCTCCCTGAGGCCTTTTCCCGGCTCCAGGAAGGTTTTTTCCTCTCCGACCTATCCGAACCCCGTGTGACTCCAAACACCCTGTACCGGAACAACAACGAGGAGATTGTCATCCGTAAGAAAATGCTCTTGGCCCCCGTGATCGCACTGGGTGCCCTGACCTTGACGGCGTCCCCTGCCCTGGCGCAAGGAACCGACGCCTGGTCGGGCCAGGCAGGCCTGGAGTCGCTGAATGACAGCGGCACCACCGGTGATGCCATGATCGAGATGAACGGAAATGAGGCCACGGTGACGCTCAACGTCTCCGGGGCGGCCGAGACCTTCATGGACGGGCCCTTCCCGCACGCCCAGCACATCCACATCGGCGCCGACGGCGTCTGCCCCCTCCGGAGGCCGACACCGACGGCGACGGTGCGGTGAGCACCCCCGAGGGTCAGCCGTTCTACGGCATGATCGGCACCTCGCTGACCACTGAGGGCGATACCGGCGTCGATTCGGCCTTGGCCATCGAGCGCTTCCCCGGCGGCAGCTCGTACACCTACGAGCGCACGTTCGAGCTCAACGATGACACTGCCGCCTCCTTGGCGGACGGCACCGCCGTCGTGGTGGTCCATGGCGTGGATCCGACCCTGCTGAGCGCTGAGGCGCAAGAGAAGATGAGCGAGTTGAACCCGGAGCTGCCGCTGGCGGCCACCCTGCCGGCGGCTTGCGGCACCGTGACCGCATCGCAGATGGGTGAGATGCCCGAGGGCGGCGCGGACACCGGTTCCCCGGTACAGCAGGAGGACAACTCCGGCATGCTCGTGGGCGCCGGCGCCCTCGCGGTCGCGGCACTGGGCGGCGGCGCCTGGGCCCTGAACCGCCGTTCGAGCCGGGCCTGAGCGACCGGAGGCAGTTCACACCATGACGTCCCCTACTACCGGCCGCCGCGCAGTCCTGGCGGGCTGCGCGGCGACCGTCCTGGTGCTCCTCGCCTCCTGCGCGGCACCGCAGGGCCCGGCAGGTGCAGAATCTGCTGGGCCGAGCGAATCCTCAGCGAGCGCTGTGGCCGGACCTTCCGCGACGGTGTCCCCGACGCAGACGCCGGCTCCGACGACGTCGCCCTCGGCTGCCGCCAGCGGTTCCGCGGCCACCACGGACCCACCGGAGCCTCAGCCGGAGGCCCTGCCCGCCTCGGAGCCGGCCACGCTCTCCGTGCCGGGGATCAACGTCGAATCCGAGGTGATGCAGCTCGGACTGCAGGAGAACGGGGTGATCGAGGTCCCGCCCTACAACCTGGGCTCCCCGGCCGGGTGGTTCATCCACTCGCCGACCCCCGGAGAGGTGGGGCCCTCCGTCATCCTGGGACACCGCAACGGCATCGAGGGCGGTCCGGGGATCTTCGCCGACCTCCCCCAGACCGAGGTGGGGGACTCCATCGAGGTCACCCGGCAGGACGGCTCCGTCGCCAGCTTCACCGTCTATCGCACGGAGCTGTTCCGCAAGGACGAGGGATTCCCCACCCTGGAGGTCTACGGCAACACCGAGGGGCCGGAGATCCGGCTGATCACCTGCGACGGGCTGAATCAGGAGACGGGCATGCTGGAGGACAACTTCATCGTCTACGCGACCCTGGACACCTGAGGCGCCGGCGGAGGACTGCCGAGGCCCGGCCGGTGCTGTGGACGTCCCCTTCGGGCGTCCGGCCCGCTCGGTAGACTGGACGCCACCATGCCCCAGAATTTCCAGACGTCCCTGCCCGGCCTGTTCACCTCCCGCACCACCGAGCCATCCGGCGCGGATCCGGAGGCCTTCACCCTTGCCGCCCCGGCACACCGCGCCCCCACGGCCGACGAGCTGCTGGAGGGGCTGAACGAACAGCAGAAGCAGGCCGTGGTCCATACCGGCGGCCCGTTGCTGATCGTCGCCGGCGCCGGCTCGGGCAAGACGCGGGTGCTGACGCACCGCATCGCCTACGCCCTGGCCACCGGCCGGGCCCGGCCGCACGAGATCCTGGCGATCACCTTCACCAACAAGGCCGCCGCGGAGATGCGTGAACGCATCTCCGCCCTGATCGGCCCGGCGGCCCAGAAGATGTGGATCTCCACCTTCCACTCGTCGAGCGTGCTCATCCTGCGCCGGGAGGCCACCTCGGTGGGGCTGAAGTCCAATTTCTCGATCTACGACTCGGCGGACTCCCTCCGCCTGGTCACCTCGATCGTCAAGGCCCACGACCTGGACCCCAAGAAATTCACGCCCAAGTCGCTGCTCCACAAGATCAGTGCGCTGAAGAACGAACTCGTGGATGCCGAGGACCACTCCTCGACCGTCTCCGAGTCGGACCCGTTCGCCCAGGCGGTCTCCACCGTGTATCTCGAGTACACCCAACGGCTGCGCCAGGCCAACGCCATGGACTTCGACGACCTCATCGGCATGACGGTCAACATCTTCGAGGCGTTCCCCGCCGTGCTGGACAACTACCGCCGCCGCTTCCGGCACGTGCTGGTGGACGAGTACCAGGACACCAACCATGCTCAGTACCGCCTCGTCCGTCTCCTGACGGGACCGGCCCACGAGCCGGAGGGGGTCGAGACGGCCGGCGGTGAGCTGACCGTGGTGGGCGACTCGGACCAGTCCATCTACGCGTTCCGCGGCGCGGACATCCGCAACATCGTGGAGTTCGAACAGGACTACACCCAGGCCACCACCATCAAGCTCGAGCAGAACTACCGTTCCTCGCAGACCATCCTGGACGCCGCCAACGCGGTGATCTCCAAGAACCCGAAGCGCCGGCCCAAGAACCTGTGGACCGCGGAAGGGGTGGGGGAGAAGATCATCGGCTACGCGGCCGAGAACGAGTCCGCCGAGGCCGAGTGGATCGCCACGACCATTGACCGGCTGCAGGACGAGGACGGGATCCGGCCGGCCGACGTGGCCGTGTTCTACCGGACCAACGCGCAGTCCCGGTCGCTGGAGGAGCGCCTCGTCACCAAGGGAATCCCGTACCGGGTCATCGGCGGCACGCGGTTCTACGACCGCAAGGAGATCAAGGACGCGCTCGCCTACCTGCGCGTGCTGGAGAATCCCGACGACGACGTGAACCTGCGCCGCATCCTCAACGAACCCAAGCGCGGGATCGGGGATCGCGCCGAGGGCGCGGTGGCGGCCCTGCAGGCGCGCCACCGGTCGACCTTCTTCGAGGCCCTCCGGCAGGCGGACCAGGCGCCCGCGATGGCCAGCCGCTCGGTGAAGGCGGTCAACGGCTTCGTCCAGATGATGGGCGACCTGGCCCAGGTGGCCGCGGCCTCGAGTGCCGCCACCGTGCTGGAGGCGGTGCTGGAGCAGACCGGCATGCTGACCGCCCTGCGCTCCTCCGAGGACCTGCAGGACGAGTCCCGGGCGGACAACCTCGGCGAGCTGGTGGCCGTGGTCCGGGAATTCGAGAAGAACAACCCCGGCGGCACGCTGGGGGACTTCCTGGAACAGGTGGCCCTGGTGGCCGATGCCGACCAGCTGCAGGCTGCCTCGGACGAGGAGGGCGCGGAGCTGGCCGAACAGCTCGGCCAGGTCACGCTCATGACCCTGCACACGGCCAAGGGCCTGGAGTTCCCGGTGGTGTTCCTGACCGGCATGGAGCACGGCGTGTTCCCGCACTCGCGGTCCATGACGGACGAGAAGGAGCTGGCCGAGGAGCGCCGGCTGGCCTACGTGGGCCTGACCCGGGCGCGGAAACGCCTGTTCGTCTCGCGTGCGGAGGCCCGGTCCCTGTGGGGTCAGCATCAGTTCAACCCGCCCAGCCAGTTCCTGGGGGAGATCCCCGAGGCCCTGCTGGACTGGGAGCGGGAGGGCTCCGCGCGCCCCGCCGGTTTCGCCGGAGGGGCGTCCGGGGGATGGGGCGGGGGCTCCATCGGCGGCCACGGTGGCCAGAACGGCCAGTACGGCTCGCAGTCCCGCTATCCGCAGCGGTTCTCCGGCTCCCACTGGGGGGCCGGCGGGCCGACGACCAACCGGCCGGCCCGCGCGTCGGGCAGCTACGCGGAGGACGCGGAGCTGAAGGTCCCCCCGCGTGGGGCCGCCCGCACCCGGGTGCAGCCGCAGAAGGAGATGATCGCGCTGAGTCCCGGCGACCACGTGGAGCACGGGACCTTCGGCCGCGGCACGGTTCTGAGCCTCGAGGGCCAGGGCGACAAGGTCGTGGCCAAGGTGAGCTTCGACGGCACCGAGAAACGGCTGCTGCTGCGGTACGCCCCGCTGAGCAAGGTCGAGTAACCACCCGGTGGAATAACCGACCTGGCCCCCCGTGGACTAAGGTATGGGATGGAACGCCCAGGGAATCCCTGGGCTTCCGGCCGGCTTCCGCCGTGCCGGACATGCTCCGGTCGATGTCAGGGGTGGAAACGCCCTTCGTCACTGCACTGTGGTGTGCCTGATACCGCTCGCGGAATCCGACCGTCCCCGTTTTCGACGTAGAAGGACTGCAACCCGTGGACCTGTATGAATACCAGGCGCGCGATCTGTTCGAGGCACACGGTGTTCCCGTGCTGGCTGGCATCGTGGCGCAGACCCCGGAAGAGGCCAAGGCGGCCGCTGAGAAGATTGGCGGCGTCACCGTCGTCAAGGCCCAGGTAAAGGTCGGTGGCCGCGGAAAGGCCGGCGGCGTGAAGGTCGCCAAGACCGCCGATGAGGCCTTCCAGTACGCCAAGGACATCCTGGGCATGGACATCAAGGGCCACACGGTCCACCAGGTCATGATCGCCCAGGGCGCCGACATCGCCGAGGAGTACTACTTCTCCGTGCTGCTGGACCGCTCCAACCGCACCTACCTGGCCATGTGCTCGGTCGAGGGTGGCATGGAGATCGAGCAGCTCGCCGTCGAGCGCCCCGAGGCCCTGGCGAAGGTCCCCGTCTCCGCGCTGACCGGCATCGATGCCGAGACCGCCGCCGCCATCGTGGCCGAGGCCAACTTCCCCGAGGAGCTGCGCGGCAAGGTCGCGGACGTCCTGGTCAAGCTGTGGGATGTCTTCGAGAAGGAAGACGCCACCCTCGTGGAGGTCAACCCGCTGGTCAAGACCGGTGCCGGTGACATCGTCGCCCTCGACGGCAAGGTCACCCTGGACGAGAACGCCGAGTTCCGCCAGGACGGCCACGCGGCTCTGGTGGACAAGCGCACCGAGGACCCGCTGGAGGCCAAGGCCAAGGCCAACGACCTCAACTACGTCAAGCTCGATGGCCAGGTCGGCATCATCGGCAACGGCGCCGGCCTCGTGATGTCCACGCTGGACGTGGTCGCCTACGCCGGTGAGAACCACGGCAACGTCAAGCCCGCCAACTTCCTGGACATCGGCGGTGGCGCCTCGGCCGAGGTCATGGCCAACGGCCTGGACGTCATCCTGAACGATGAGCAGGTCCAGTCCGTGTTCGTGAACGTCTTCGGCGGCATCACGTCCTGTGACGCGGTGGCCCACGGCATCGTCAAGGCCCTCGAGATCCTGGGCGACGCCGCCACCAAGCCCCTCGTGGTGCGCCTGGACGGCAACAACGTCGAGGAAGGCCGCCGGATCCTCTCCGAGGCCAACCACCCGCTGGTGACCCTCGCCACCACCATGGACGAAGGCGCCGACAAGGCCGCTGAACTCGCCAACACCGCGTCGGCTGACAAGTAAGGACCCCTCAACTCATGTCGATCTACCTGAACAAGGATTCCAAGGTCATCGTCCAGGGCATCACCGGCGGCGAAGGCACCAAGCACACCGCCCTGATGCTCAAGGCCGGCACCAACATCGTCGGCGGCGTGAACGCCCGCAAGGCCGGCACCACCGTGACGCACAGCCGTGCGGACGGCTCCGAGGTCGAACTGCCGGTCTTCGCTTCCGTGGCCGAGGCCATGGAGGCCACCGGCGCCGATGTGTCCGTGGCCTTCGTGCCGCCGAAGTTCGCCAAGGATGCCGCCATCGAGGCCGTCGAGGCCAAGATGCCGCTGCTCGTGGTCATCACCGAGGGCATCCCGGTGCAGGACACCGCCGAGTTCTACGCTCTGGCCGAGTCCCGCACCGACGCCAACGGCAAGCCGACCACCACGATCATCGGCCCGAACTGCCCCGGCGTCATCACCCCCGGCGAGGCGCTGGCCGGCATTACCCCGGCCAACATCACCTCCAAGGGCCCGATCGGGCTGGTCTCCAAGTCCGGCACGCTGACCTACCAGATGATGTACGAGCTGCGTGACCTCGGCTTCTCCACCGCCATCGGCATCGGCGGCGATCCGGTCATCGGGACCACCCACATCGATGCCCTCGCGGCGTTCGAGGCGGACCCGGAGACCAAGGCCATCGTGATGATCGGCGAGATCGGCGGCGACGCCGAGGAGCGTGCGGCCGACTTCATCAAGGCCAACGTCACCAAGCCGGTCGTCGGCTACGTGGCCGGCTTCACCGCCCCGGAGGGCAAGACCATGGGCCACGCCGGCGCCATCGTCTCCGGTTCCTCCGGCACCGCCCAGGCCAAGAAGGAGGCCCTGGAGGCCGCCGGCGTCAAGGTGGGCAAGACCCCGTCCGAGACCGCCGACCTGATGCGGCAGCTCCTGAACGGCTGAACCGCCACCCCTCTCAACGACGCCGGCCCCCTCCTTCCAGTGGAAGGAGGGGGCCGGCGCCGTTCTACTGAAACGGCCTGGCGCTCAGAGAGCCGAGACGATCCAGATGATCAGGGCGATCGCGACCAGGATGCCCACGATGGTCCAGACAAGGTTGCTTCCACGCATGTTGCTACCTCCATTTCTTGTAGATCCTTCTCTTTCATCCTTGCACGGGAAGCGCCCAGGTCAAACATTGGAGCGACAGTGCGGTGACGGAGGTTGGAGAGGGCGGGGCTAGGCGAGGTTGGCACCGAACAGCAGGCCCAGCAGATAGGTGACGGCGGCGGCGCCGAAGCCGATGAGTAACTGGCGCAGGCCACGTTTGAAGGGCGAGGCCCCGGAGAGCAGGCCGACCACACCGCCGGTGCACAGCAGGGCCAGGCCCACGAGCACCGCGGACAGGGCCACGGCGGGGAGCCCGGACATCCCGAACAGGTAGGGGATGACCGGGATGATGGCGCCGGAGGCGAAGAAGCAGAAACTGGAGAAGGCGGCACTCCACGGGCTGCCGATGGCCTCATGGTCGCCGGAGTAGTCCACCGGGCCCTGGGAGCCGTCCGGGTGGGCGGAGAAGGATGGATTGCAGTCGCAGCTGAAGTACCCGAGCCGTTCCTGGGCGCGGTGGACGGCGTCCTCCTCGTTCATGCCGCGGGCGCGGTAGACGAGGACCAGCTCGTTCTGGTCCAGGTCCAGGTGTTCGGCCGCCTCGAGGGTCACCTGGGTGGGGGAGGACGCCTCGAGCAGTTCACGCTGGGACCGCACGGACACGAACTCGCCGGCGGCCATGGACAGGGCCCCGGCCAGCAGACCGGCGATGCCGGTGAACAGCACCACCGAGGTCGCCACGCCGGTGGCCCCGATGCCCATCACCAGGGCGAGGTTGGACACCAGGCCGTCATTGGCGCCGAAGACAGCGGCGCGGAAGTTCCCGGCGAGCTGCTCGCGGCCCCGGGACGCCAGCCCGCGGACGACCTCCTCGTGGATGGCCTCGTCCGCCACCATGGCGGGCGTGGCGTGCTGGTCCTTGGCATAGGGCGAATCGGACTCGGCGCGCTGGGCCAGGGCGAGGATGAACACGGAGCCGAAGACCTTGGCCAGCCACCGCAACAGGATCCGGTGCGGGGACGGGCGGGGCGGGTTCTGGGCGTGCTCGCCGAGCAGCAGCCGCCAGTGGTCCTCGTGGCGCTTCTCGGCCGTGGCCAGCCCCAGGAGGATCTCCCGCTCCGGACTCTCCTTGCGCCGGGCGATGACCCGGTAGATCTCCGCCTCGGCGATCTCGTCCGCCAGGTAGCGGCGCCACCGCCGGATCTGGTCCCGGCTGGGCTCGGCAATGGCGGGCGTGGTGTTGTCCTGCGAGTGGTTCATCGAGTTCCTCGGAGCAAGGCACTGACCGGCGTCACCCTGACAGGGTTCGTTCGGCCAGCGCGGAGTCTGGCCGAAGGTCTCGCTCGCCCAGACACCGTTGGCATCTGGGTGGGGCGCCGGGCCCCCCGTCGGAGGAAGCCAGTATGTCGACGCACCGCTGCATTCGCCCCAAGGGCGGGTGGGAACTACTCCCCTTCGACGTGTCTAGTCTACTGGCTTGCCACAGCTGTGACAAAGTCGGGAACGAGAGGCGAACCCTCTGTCTGAGATCGATGACGGGCTCGGACACGTTTACGCTGGGTGCATGACGACACCAGATCAGGAGGGCCCGCCGGCCCGCAGCCGGCTCGCCACCACCGTGCTCGCCGGCGGCCGGGAACCCGACCCCCGATTCACCCTGGCGAACGAGCGCACCTTCTTGGCCTGGATCCGGACCTCCCTGGCGCTGCTGGCCGGGGGCATCGCGGTGGAGGCGTTCACCGGGTCCGTCTTCGACCCGCTGACACGCACGGTGCTCGGTTCGGTGCTGCTGGGCCTGGCCGCCCTCCTGGCCCTGACCGCCGGATTCCGCTGGGTCCGCGTGGAGCGCGCCATGAGGCACGGCCGGCCGCTGCCCCTGCCGCTCATCGTGCCGGTGCTGGCGACCGGGGGCGCGGCGGCCGCCGTCGTGCTGCTGGTGTTCCTGCTCCTCCGGCCGGCCTGAGCCGTGCGCCGGCCTCCCGTCCTGCCGCCCGCCACGGCCCTGCACCAGGACCCCGGGCTGCAGCCCGAGCGGACCGTGATGAGTTGGGACCGCACCCTGCTCGCCCTGTTCGTGGCGGCAGCGATGTTCCTGCGCTGGTACGCCACGGTCGGCCTCGCGGCGCTGGCACCGGCCGGGCTGTGCGGACTGGCGGCGATGGCCATCCACCTCACCCAGCGCCGGCGGTATGGGCTCCAGTCCCTCGGCGTGGCCCGGGAACGGGTGGAGGCCGATGTCTTCTCCGTGCTGTGGATGGTGGTCCTCGTGGTGGCCCTCGCCGTTCTCGGGGCCCTGGCGATCTGGGTGATCTGACCCTCAGCGGTGGTCCACCACCCGGCGGCCCCGCACGAACTCCTCGGGAGCTCCCTCCACGGTGCGGCGGCGCCAGGCCGCCAGCACGGAGGGATGCGTGGGCGTGGTCAGGAGGCTGACCACGATGTACACCAGCGCCGAGGCGGCCAGGCCCACGTAGATCGGCTCGTTGGCGTAGACGCCGGCGAACCGCTCCTCCGCCTGGATCTCCAGGGTGATCATGGTGGCGAGGGTGCCCAGCGTGCCGGCAGCCATGGACCACGCCGCCCCCGCCCCGGTGCCGCGGGACCACACCAGGCCGCCGAGGATGGCCACCAGCAGGCCTCCGACGAGGATGTCGTAGGCGATCGTCAGCGCGGCCACCACATCCGGGACCGCGATGGCCAGGCCCAGCACGAACAGGCCCAGTCCCAGTACCCACCACCGGTTGGTGTCCACGTCCTCCTCGAAATTCTTCGCCTCGGCCGCATCGGCCTCGGCCGCATCGGCCTCGGCCTGCGACGACGCGGCGGCGGCGTCCAGACGGTGGGTCCGCCGGCCGGCGAGCAGTCCACGGACCAGGGGCACGACGTCGGCCCGGGCGACGGTGGCGGCGGCGATGAGGGCGCCGGACGCGGTGGACATCATGGCCGCCACGGCGGCGGCCAGGGCCAGCCCGCCCAGACCGATGGGCAGCAGCTGTGAGGCCACGGTGGCGAAGACGTCGTCACGCACCTCGATCTGCGGGAGCGAGACCGCGGCGGCCATGCCGATGATCGCGCCGGCCACGCCGTAGAGGATGCAGTAGACGCCGGCCGTGCTGCCGCCCCAGCGGGCGACCTGCGGCGAGCGGGCGGTGAACACCCGCTGCCAGATGTCCTGGCCGATCAGCAGTCCGAGCGTGTAGACGACGAAGTACGTGAGGATCGACTGCAGGCCCATGCCGCCGAGGTCGAAGAACTCGGCATCCAGACGCTGCCCGAGTCCACTCCAGCCACCGGCCTGCGCCAGGGACAGGGGCAGCATCAGGGCGAACAGGCCCACGGTCATGATGAGGAACTGGGCCATGTCCGCCAGCGTGATGGACCACATGCCGCCGACCACGGCGTAGACGAGGACGATGCCACCACCCACCACGATGGACAGCCAGCGGTCCCACCCGAAGAGCACCACGAAGATGGACGCGTAGGCACCGGTGGAGGTGGCCGCCAGCATCAGGGTGTAGGCGAGCATGACGATCGAGGACACCTGCGTGGCCTCGGATCCGTACCGCAGGGTCAGCATCTGCGAGACCGTGAAGATCTTCAGGCGCTGCAGGGTCGGGGCGAACAGCAGGCTGAGCAGCAGGACGCCGACGCCGATGGCCGTCACCAGCCACAGCCCGGAGATCCCGTACTCGTAGCCCAGGCCGACGCCGCCGACCGTGGAGGCGCCCCCGAGGACGAGCGCGCTCATGGTCCCGGTGTACAGGAAGGGGCCCAAGCGCCGCCCCGCGACCAGGTAGTCGGAGGTGCCGCTGGTCCGGCGCCGGCCCCACCAGCCGAACAGGAGCATGCCAGCGAGATAGAGGGCGATGATCACGATGTTCAACGTCTGCATGACGGACCCCGCACGTGTTGTTGGTCACCTTCGTTGCGGTATACGGTAAACCTGTGTTTACCGCTAGACAACCTCGGTGCCTGTGACCGCCCCAGGAGGCCGAAGCGTGAAATCACTTCCCATCCGACCCGCCGCCGCCGATCCGGCGATCGGCCGGCGCCTGCGGGCCCTGCGCCAGCAGCGGCGGCTGACCATGGATCAGGTGGCCGAGTTCGCCGGCCTCACCAAGGGATTCCTCTCCCGGGTGGAGCGGGACCTGACCAGTCCATCCGTCTCCAGCCTGGTGGACATCTGCCAGGTCCTGGGCGTGGCGCCCGGGGACGTGCTCGATGCCCCCGAGACCGGAGTCGTCCGCCTGGCCGCCGCCCCGCACGTGAACCTGGGCGGGAACGGCATCACCGAACAGCTGCTCACCCCGCCCGGACGCCGCTCGCTGCAGATCATCCGTGCGGTGATCGCTCCCGGCGGTCGCGGTGAGGCGGAGCTGTACACCATGGACTGCGCCGTGGAGGCGCTGCATGTGGTCGCCGGGACCTTCGTGCTGGTCACCTCGGACGGAGAGCTGCCCCTGGAGGCGGGAGACACCGCCACGTTCCCGGGCGCCGAGCCGCACAGCTGGACCAATCCCGGCCGCCAGGAGGCCGTGGTCCTCTGGACGCTGGTCGGGCGGGAGGTGCGCTGATCCCGCCAGCACCTGGACACGGTGCCCTGGGGCACCACCATCGCTACGAAAGGACCTGACATGCTCAACATCCCCCGCGTGACGGAGAACGGCCATCTCGGACCGGTGAACTCGGCCGTGGTGCCCCGCTACAGCGGCGCTCCGACCTTCGCCCTGCTGCCGCGACTCGACGAGGTCGAGGGAACCGGCCGGACGGCCGACGTCAAGGTCGTCGGGGTGCCCTTCGACTCCGGCGTCTCCTACCGGCCCGGTGCCCGGTTCGGCCCGGGGCACGTGCGGCAGTCCTCCCGCCTGCTCCGGCCCTACAACCCCGCCACCGACACCTCTCCCTTCGCCCAGGTGCAGGTGGCCGACGCGGGGGACCTGGCGGTCAACCCCTTCCACATCCACGAGGCGATCGAGGCCATCGAGGCGGACGCGCTGGAGCTGACCGGGGACGGGGCCTCGCTGATGACGCTCGGCGGGGACCACACGATCGCCCTGCCGTTGCTACGGGCGGCCGCCGAACGCGCCGGAACCCCGGTGGCCCTGCTGCACTTCGACGCGCACCTGGACACCTGGGACACCTACTTCGGTGCCGAGTACACGCACGGAACGCCCTTCCGGCGAGCCGTGGAGGAGGGGATCCTCGACACCGAGGCCATCAGCCACGTGGGCACCCGCGGCCCGTTGTACGGGAGGAAGGACCTGGAGGAGGACCGGCGCTTCGGCTTCGGCATCATGACCAGTTCGGACGTGTACCGCCTCGGTGTGGACGAGGTCGTCGCCCGGCTGCGTGACCGCGTGGCGGGCCGGCCCCTGTACATCTCCGTGGACATCGACGTCCTGGACCCGGCCCACGCGCCGGGCACCGGCACCCCCGAGGCCGGGGGCATGACCAGCCGGGAGCTGCTGGAGATCCTGCGCGGCCTGCGCGGCCTCGACGTGGTGGGCGCCGACGTCGTGGAGGTGTCCCCGGCCTACGACCACGCGGAGCTGACCGGGATCGCCGCCGCCCACGTGGCCTATGACCTGATCGGCCTGCTGGGGGAGCGGGCATGACCGCCCGCGAGCGCTCCCGCCGCAACGGCGGCGACCTCGTGATCGAGACCCTGCAGGCCCTGGGGGCCCGCACCGTCTTCGGGATCCCGGGCCAGCACGCGCTTGGTCTCTTCGACGCCCTCTCCCGCTCGGAGCTGCGCTATGTCTCCTCCCGGGTGGAGAACAACGCGGCCTTCGCCGCGGACGGCTATGCCCGGGCCATCGGCGAGGTCGGGGTGCTGTTCCTCTCGACCGGACCCGGGGCGCTCACCTCCCTGTCCGGGCTGCAGGAGGCGTACGCCACCGCGGTGCCGATGGTCGTCGTCGCGTCCCAGATCCCGCTCTCCGGGCTGGGGGCCCGCCGCAAGGGGATGCTGCACCAGCTGGATGACCAGAAGGCCTCAGCCCAGAACGTGACCAAGACGCAGTTCAGCGTGCATCACCCCTCCGGCATCCCGTCCGCCATCCAGGATGCCTGGGCCGCGGCCATCACGGTGCCGCAGGGCCCCGTGTGGGTGGAGATCCCCCAGGACGTGCTGCTCGGCGAGGTCCTGGTCCCGCCCGTGCAGGACGCCCTGGCCGTGCCCTATGACCACCCGCCCCGGCAGGAGCTGATCGAGGAGGCCGTGCGGTGGCTGGCCGCCTCCCGACGGACCGCGATCGTCGCCGGGGGAGGGGTGCGGCGCTCCACCCGGGACGCCCGCCGCCACCTGCTGCGCGTGGCCGAGCTGCTGGACGCCCCCGTGGTCTGCACTCCCGGCGGCAATTCGGCCTTTCCCCACGACCACCGGCTCTCCCTCGGCTCCTGGGTGGAGGACCGCCACGTCACGGATCTGCTCGAGGACGCCGAGGTGCTGCTCGTCGTCGGCTCCTCGCTGGGGGAGGTCACCTCCAACTACTTCACCCTCGAACCGCGCGGCCGGCTCATCCAGGTCGACGCCGAGCCCCGGGTCCTCGAGTCCAATTTCCCCACGCTCGGCGTGAGGGCCGACGCCGGCCAGGCCCTGGCCGCGGTCTCCGCCGCGCTCTCCGCCGCGCAGGCCGGGGCCGAGGACCCGGTGCGCGCTGACTGGCACGGGCGCAGCACCGCCGAGCTGGTGGCCGAGACCCGCCGCCGGGTCGAGGCCCGGCTGGACGGGCAGGGGCTGTCCCGCGAGCGGAGGTTCCTGGCGGATATCCGAGCCGCCGTCCCCGCGGGGATGCAGACGTACTGGGACATGACGATCGCGGCGTACTGGGGGTGGAACTGCTGGGACGCACGGTCGGGCGAGTTCCACTCCGCCCAGGGCGCCGGGGGCCTCGGCTACGCCTTCCCGGCCGCGATCGGCGGTGCGGTGGGGCTGGCCGGCCTGGCGGACGCGCCGGAGGCCGGAGCCGAGGACGGCGCACCCCGGGTGCTGGCCGTCGCCGGGGACGGCTCGGCCATGTACTCGATCGCCGAGCTGGCCTCGGCGCAACAGCACGGGGCGAACGTGACCTGGTTGATCGTGGACGACGGCGGCTACGGGATCCTGCGCGACTACATGGAGGGAGCCTTCGGCCAGGCCACGGCCACGGAACTGTACCGGCCGGATTTCGTGGCCCTGGCCCGATCCTTCGGGGTCCCGGCCGAGGAGGTGCCCGTGGAGGAGGTCGGCCCGGCACTCACCCGGGCGTTCGAGCGGCCGGGGCCGGCCGTCGTCGTGGTCCGGACGCTGTTGAGGATGTGGGCGCCGAGTCACCTGGCGTAGCCGACCGGCCGACGCAACTGATCCCCGGCGATGCGTCAGCTGCCGGGGATCAGATGGTGTGGTGTGCGTCCTGCTGCTAGTCGAAGCGCTCGGGATGCTCACCGAAGATGAAGTGCCGACCGGTGACCCGGTTGACCGTGACCTCTACAAAGAAATCCTTATACGTGGGGACCCAGGGGTCAATAGCCAGTGATTCGGCAAATTCGATCTCATCCTCCAGTTCCAGCACCCGGGCGGTGCCGCGGGCCAACACGGACCACGCCTGGTCCGAGAGGATGCCGTCCGCCTCGAAGATGACCTTGGGGTTGATGGTCAGCTCGGCCAGCTTGTTGCCGGGCGCCGTGCGGAAGTAGACCTTGCGGTCCGCGGCCTTGAAGTTCACCGGCACCAGGTCCAGCTCGTCGTTCACCCGCAGGCCCAACCGCCCGTGGCGGGTGTTCTCCAGCAACTGCCAGCACTGGTCCTCGTCCAGGACGAGGATCGCCTCGTCATCCGGGTGCTCGAACATCATGGCCCGTCCTCCTTCATCCCCTGTGGGGTGCCGTGCCCGGAACGGGACCGTGGGGCGGAACGCGGAAGTCCCGGTCAGCGGGCACTTCCAGTATCCCGTGCCGGGGTGGTTCCGGCTAGGGGTGGTTTAGATTCCGCCGCGCCGGGCGGCCACGGTCTCCTCCAGCACGCGGACCGCCGTCGGCGCTACCCGACCCGGAGCCACGGCCACGTAGCAGGGGGCCAGGTGGGCGGGGCGGCGTTCGGGGCCGTCCGTGTCGTAGAACAGGGCCAGGTAGCGCCCACCGGCCCGGCGCACCAGCAACTGGCCGGCGCCCACATCCCACGGGTTGGTGTCCACCCCGAGGGTCGCGTCCGCCCAGCCGATGGCCGTGAAGGCCAACTCCAAAGCACCGGAGACGGTCCGGCGGACGGTGGCATAGGAGTCGACCAGGCGCCCGAAGCGTTCCAGCGCCACGGGGCCGTCCAGGTCGAGGGCCTCCGCGGAGGGATAGGAGGTCACGAGGTTCATCGCGGCCTCGGCGGGAGGATCAGCGTGCACCGCGTGGGCCGCCTCCACGCCCGCGGCCTCGGCACCGAAGCGAACGCCGTTGAGGTACGCCCCGGTGTCATCGGCGGAGAACTCGAGCCCGTTCACGGGGTCCAGCACCACGCCGGCCACCACCTCGCCGTCCACGGCCGCCGCGATCGAGATGGAGAACATGGCGAAGCCGTGGGCGAAGTTGGCGGTGCCGTCGATCGGGTCGACGATCCACTCGAGTCGGTGCGCGTCGGCGAGGGCAACGGGGGCCGTGCCGGCGGCGGGCTCGGGCCCGGTGCCCCGGGCGCCGCCCTCCTCGCCGATGAAGCGGCTGCCGGGCACGGCGTCGCCGAGCAGCCGGACCAGTTCGTCCTCGGTGGCGCGGTCATGCACCGTGACCAGGTCATGCGAGGAGCGCTTGGTGGAGAGGTGGAGATCGGCGGGGAGGGAGCGGAACGCGCGGACCAGGCGGGGGGCGCAGGCGGCCGCCGCGGTCAGGGCGATGCGGCGCAGTTCGCCGGGTGCTGGAAGGACGCTCGACATGGGCCCAGCCTATCCGCCGGGTTCCGCCGTCAGTTCCGCCGTCAGCCCCGGGGGTCTGCGCCGACTGCGCCGACTGCGCCGACTGCGCCGGGAGCGGACACTGCGGGACCCGGTGTGAGTTCCGCCCGTGACGTGGTGAATACTGGGAGTATGGCCGACCGGATTCCCGCACCGCACGCTGCTGCCGTGGACGCACCGCCGTCCCCCCTGGTGGAAGAACGGGAACCCCTCATCACCGAGCACGTGGCCACCATGCTCCAGGACCGGTGGCATGCCTTCCGCCGCAAGTCAGCCATCCGGCGGGGCCTGATGCCCACCGTCATGTCCTTCACCGGCTACGGGACCACCGGATGGATCCGGATCCTCTCGCGCGTGGTGATGGCCCCGGACGAGGCGTTCGAGAACGGGCGCCGCCTGGCCAAGATGGTCGAGGACGGCATGCGCGGCTGGCACAACTTCACCTCACCCCCCGTGGCCTATGCTCTCGTGCAGATCACCGCCGGCGGCCAGAGCTTCACCGTCCGCGCGGACCGCGGCGGCCTGGTGGACGCCGTCGTCGAGGCTGAGCTGGAGCCCGGCTGGCAGACCGTCACGCTGCAGTCCAACGGCAGTGAACCCGCCACGAGCGACGTCTACATCGTGGACGACCACGTGGTCACCGGCGTGGTCTCGGATGTGGATGACACCGTGGTGGTCACGTACCTGCCGCGGCCCTTCCTGGCCGCCTGGAACTCCTTCGTCCTGGATGAGCATGCCCGCACGCCAACCCCGGGGATGGCCGTGATGCTGCACCGGTTGCTGGAGGCGCAGCCCGCGTCCCCGGTGATCTACCTGTCCACTGGCGCGTGGAACGTGGCCCAGACCCTGTCCCGTTTCCTCTCCCGCAACCTCTACCCCTTCGGACCGCTGCTGCTGACCAGCTGGGGCCCCACGGAGGATCGCTGGTTCCGGTCCGGGATGGAGCACAAGGTCTCCCAGCTGGACCGGTTGGCGCGGGACTACCCCGGCGTACGCTGGCTGCTGATCGGCGACGACGGCCAGCATGACCCGGAGATCTATGCCGACTTCGCCCGCCGGCACCCGGACAGGGTACGGGCCATCGTGATCCGGCAGCTCACGCCCTCGCAGGCGGTCCTGGCCGGCGGCCGTGCCGACGACCCCCGTGACACCACCCCGGGCGTGCCGTGGTGCTACGGGCCGGACGGCGCCACACTGTCCCGCCAGCTCGAGGACCTCGGCATCCTGGACGGCGGCCGGTCCGAGGCCCGGCCGCAGACCTGGCCGATGACCGCCCAGCTGTCCGTGGTGGCCCCGGAAGCAGGCCATGGACGCTGAGCCCCTGACCGGCACGGTCGAACCACGGCCCGACGGCGGCGGCCCCGGTGTCCGGGTGGACGTCGCCCTGCGCTGGGGAGACATGGACGCCTACGGCCACGTGAACAATGTGCGGATCGCCTCCATCCTCGAGGAGGCCCGCATCCAC
The DNA here is from genome assembly GCF_040702545.1 of Citricoccus sp. NPDC079358. Classification (NCBI taxonomy): domain Bacteria; kingdom Bacillati; phylum Actinomycetota; class Actinomycetes; order Micrococcales; family Micrococcaceae; genus Citricoccus; species Citricoccus sp. NPDC079358. Next base: position 249,799 of record NZ_JBFBLI010000005.1, on the reverse strand, counting down.
GCCTTCGGCGTGCCGGCGGGCACGGGGGCCGCCGGACTCGGAGCGCCGGTGTCCCTGCTGGACGGGGTGCCGGACACCGTGCAGGCGCTGATCTCCGAGCACCGGATCCGATACCGGCGGCCCCTCGAGTACCGTACCGTCCCGGCGCGGGTGTGGGTGTGGGTGGCCGCGGCGAAGGGTGCCTCGATCGAGGTGGCCTACTCCATCCGGGACGGCGTGGACGGCACCGAGTGCGTCACCGCGGGAACCACCATGGTGTTCGTGGACTCCGTCTCGGGCCGCCCCGTGCGGTTGACCCAGGAGCAGCGGGAGGCGCTGACGGGCCTCAGATGACGCCCTGGGCCAGCATGGCGTCCGCGACCTTGACGAAGCCGGCGATGTTGGCGCCCACCACGTAGTTGCCCGGGGCACCGTAGCGATCGGCGGTCTCGAGGCAGCGGTCGTGCAGGTCCGTCATGATCTGCTCGAGCTTGTCATGCGTGTACTCGAAGCTCCAGGTGTCCCGGCTGGCGTTCTGCTGCATCTCCAGGGCGGAGGTGGCCACGCCGCCGGCGTTGGCGGCCTTGCCCGGGCCGAACAGCACGCCGGCCTCGATGAACAGCTCGGTGGCCTTCTGGGTGGAGGGCATGTTGGCGCCCTCCGCCACGGCGACCAGGCCGTTCTTGATGAGAATCTGCGCAGCCTTGTCATCCAGCTCGTTCTGGGTGGCCGAGGGCAGGGCCACGGTGCCGGGGACGTCCCACACGCTGCCGTCGGCCACGAAGCGGGTGTTGCCGCCGCGCTGCTCGGCGTACTCGGAGATCCGGCCGCGCTGGACCTCCTTGATCTCGCGGAGCAGGTCCAGATCGATGCCGGCCTCATCCACCACGTAGCCGGAGGAGTCCGAGGCGGTGATGGCCGTGGCCCCGAGTTGCTGGGACTTGGCGATGGCGTTGAGGGCCACGTTGCCGGAACCGGAGACGATCACGGTCTGGCCGTCCATGGACTGGCCCTGCGTGCGCAGCATCTGGTCCGCGAACATCACGGCGCCGTAGCCGGTGGCCTCCGGGCGGACCAGCGAACCGCCCCATGACATGCCCTTGCCGGTGAGCACACCGGACTCGAAGCGGTTGGTGATGCGCTTGTACTGGCCGAACAGGTAGCCGATCTCCCGGGAGCCCACGCCGATGTCACCGGCGGGCACGTCGGTGTACTCGCCGATGTGGCGGTAGAGCTCGGTCATGAAGGACTGGCAGAAGCGCATGATCTCGGCATCGGACCGGCCGGCCGGGTTGAAGTCCGAGCCGCCCTTGCCGCCGCCGATCGGCATTCCGGTCAGGGCGTTCTTGAAGATCTGTTCGAAGCCCAGGAACTTGATGATGCCCAGGTAGACGGAGGGGTGGAACCGCAGTCCGCCCTTGTACGGGCCGAGCGCGGAGTTGAACTCCACGCGGAAGCCCCGGTTGATCTGCACGGAGCCGTTGTCGTCCACCCAGGGGACGCGGAAGATGATCTGGCGCTCGGGCTCGCACATGCGGCGAAGGATGCCCGATTCGACGTACTCGGGATGGCGGTTGACCACGGGGCCGAGGGCTTCGAACACCTCGGTCACAGCTTGGTGGAATTCGCTTTCGCCGGGGTTGCGGCGGAACACTTCGTTCCGCAGGTTTTCCAGACCCTGTTCCATGTCCGTCCTCGCTTTCCTCGGTGGCGTCCCTGTGATGGGAGGGCATCCCCTGGCAGGGAGCGGCCGGGACCACTGTACCGGCAGGTACGCGGCCTGCGGAAAGCGTGACGAGGGCCCGACGCCGGCCGGTCGGCCGCGCGCGATACCGGCGGTTGCCCCGGGGCTGGGGTCCGATCAGGCTTCTGGCGGGGTGGCGGGTTCGTCCTCCGTGTCGATACTCGACCGCTGCTGCACGGCATAGCGGTGTCCGTGCACGGTGTCATGGTTGATGATCGCGTCGATCCGGACCACATCCTCGGCCGTCAGGACCACCTGCTCGGCGGAGCCGTCCTCCGCCAGGTGCGCCACCGACGTCGTCCCCGGGATGGCCAGGACGCCCGGTCCCTGGGCCAGCACCCAGGCGATGGACAGGGCCGCGATGGTGGTGCCCAGTCGCTCGGCCTCGGCGCGGAAGGGCTCCAGCAGGGCGAGGTTGGCCGGGTAGTGCTCCGCCGAGAATCGCGGCATCCGGTGCCGCATGTCCCCCTGAGGGAGGATCGCGGGGTCCAGCACCGTACCGGTGAGGAACCCGCGTCCCACGGGGGAGAAGGCCACGAGGGCGGCACCGGTGCGGTGGCAGGCGTCCAGCAGCCCCCACTCCGGGTTGCGGGTCCACAAGGAGTACTCGTTCTGCACGGCGGCCACCGGGTGCACGGCGTGGGCCCGCTCCAGGGTGGCACCGGAGACCTCGGAGAGGCCGTAGGCGCCGATCATCCCGGCCCGGACCATCTCGGCCAGGGCACCGGCGCTCTCCTCCACCGGTATGTCTGGATCGAGCCGGTGCAGGTAGTAGAGGTCGATGTACTCGGTGCCCAGGCGGCGCAGGGAGTCCTCGACCTGGCCGCGGAGGGTCTCCGGGCGGCCGTCGATCCCGCCGTCCCTCCCGCCGGTCAGCCCACCCTTGGAGGCGAGGAAGACGTCCTGGCGGCGCGCTCCCAGGGCGCGTCCCACCACCTCCTCGTTGTGGCCGGCACCGTAGAGAGTGGCCGTGTCGAAGTGGTCCACCCCGGCGTCCAGGGCGGTGCGGACCATCGTGACGGCGTCCTCGTCCGTGAGGAACCCGGAGTACCCGTGGTTGAGGTTCATACAGCCCAGCCCGACGGGCCGGACGGTGCGCCCGGCCAGTGCGCGCGGGGAGGCCAGATCGGTGGTGAGGGTGGGGGCAACGGTCATGGGGACACCCTAGAGTGTCCGGCCGGCTCAGCGCGGCAGCAGCCAGCCGTCCCACCCGGAGCTCTGCTCCAGGTAGGTGCGCACGTAGACGTCGTTCTGGCGGCGCCGTACGCGGATGGCGCGCTCGTAGTAGCCCACGAGCTGTTCGCAGAGCACCGGCCAGGTCCGCCCTTGCACCGAGCGGAAGGCGGCCTCGGCGAAGGCGCCACGTTTGACGTCGTCGTAGGCCAGATCCCGGACCCGCTCGCGGAGCTCGTCCAGGTTCCCGGGCCGGTACAGCCAGCCGGTGCGGGACGCGTCCACGAGGTCGAGCGGCCCACCCCGGCCCACCGCGACCACGGGCACGCCGGAGGCCATGGCCTCCTGGATGGTCTGGCAGAAGGTCTCGGACTCGCCGGGGTGCACGAACAGGTCGAAACAGGCCACGTGGCGGGCCAGGTCCTCACCTCCCTGGAAGCCGGCGAAGTGCGCGCCGGGCAGCTTCTTCCGGAGCGAGTCCTTGAGGGGTCCGGAACCCACGATCACCAGGCGGGTGCCCGGCAGGTCGTGGAGTGCGGCGAGGTCCTCGACCTGTTTCTCGGCGGCCAGGCGGCCGACGAAGCCGATGAGCCGCTCCCCGTTCGGGGCCAGCGCGGCGTGCAGCCCCTCATCCCGCTTGGCGGGGTGGAATCGGTGGGTGTCCACGCCACGGCGCCACAGGTGCACCCGCTGGATGCCCCGGCCGTGCAGCTGGTTCAGGCAGAAGCTGGAGGGGGCCACGGTGAGTGTGGCGAGATCGTGGATGCGCTCCACCTGCTGCCAGAGGACCTCCTCGAGCCAGGGGAATCCGTAGCGGGCCGCGTAATTGGGCACCTCGGTCTGATACACGCACACGCTGGGCAGTCCGAGGGCGTGGGCCGCCTGGACCGCGCGCCAGCCGAGGACGAAGGGGGAGGCGATGTGGACGACGTCGGGGGCGAAGTCCGCGAGGACGCGGCGGACCCGGTTGACGGTCCCGGCGGCCACCCGGACGCTGGTGTAGCCCTGCAGGGGGATGGAGGGCAGGCGGTGCACCGGAAACCCCTCCACCTCGGCCGGGGCCTCGTCTTCCATCCACGAGCTGGACGGGGCGATCACCAGGACATCGTCACCCCGTTCCCGCAGGTGGCGGAGCACCTGGAGGATGGAGTGGGTGACACCGTTCATGTGCGGCAGGAAGGATTCTGCGACCACAGCGACTCTCACGGTCCCATGATGACCGCCCGCCGCCGACGGGAGGCCCGCGGTGCGGTGGAACCGAGGTGGCGGTCCGGTGAACTCTCGGTGAGCCGCGCCGACCCGGGGGTGATTCCGGTACCGGCCGTCAGCCGGGTGGCACCATGGACGGTGACATGAACGCTCGAACCAGTCGCGCCCTGAAACCCCTGCCCCTGCCCCTGTGGATCCAGGGGGTCATCGAGGCACTCATCGCTGCCGTGATCTCCGCGATGCTCGTGCTGATCCCGCTCGTGGTCATCTGGTCCGGCGGTGGATTCTCCGCCACCGGCATCGAATTCATCGCCCGGCTGGGAGGGCAGGCCTGGCTGGCCATCCACGGGGTGCCGTTGCACCTGAGCCTGGAAGCGGGGACCACCTCGGACGCGCTGTTGACCGGTACCTTCTGGTTCCTGCCCTGGGGACTGGTGCTGTTGCCGTTCTTCCTCGGATGGCGGGCCGGGCGCCGGCTGGCCCGGGCCTCCTACCGCGACCAGATCTGGCAGGCGCTCGCCGGTGGTGCGGTGGCCTACGCCGCCGTCGCCCTGGCCACCTCGCTGCTGGTGCCCAACGCCGCCGTGGCGATCAACCCCGCCTGGGGGACGCTGATCCCCACGGCCGTCATGGTGCTCGCCCTGCTGGCGGGCGCCCGCCGGGAGGCCGGCTCCTGGGCGCGGCTGATCGGCGTGAACCTGGCCGACCGGATCGAACAGCTGTCCCAGCACTCTCGGTGGGCCGGCTCCTACGTGTGGTCCGTGGTCAGTGCCGGAGCCGTGGGACTGATCGCCTCCTTCGGACTCGCCGCGGCCCTGATGGCCGTCCAGATCGGACTGCACTGGGCGGACATCGCCCAGGTCTACCAGGAGTTGAACGCCGGGATCTGGGGCGGTGCCGTCGTCACCGTGGCTCAGCTCGGCATCATGCCGAACCTGGCGATGTGGACCTTGGCGTGGACCGCCGGGGCCGGGTTCAGCCTCGGGACCGGTTCCGTGGTGGCACCCCTGCAGACCCTGGTCGGGCCGCAGCCCGCCGTCCCCGTGCTCACCGCACTGCCCGTGGGGTTGGACCCCGCGTGGTCCTGGCTGTTCCTGCTCCTGCCCGTGGCCGGCGGTTTCCTGGCCGGCTGGTGGTTGCTGCGGGCGGGGGAGAACCACTTCGACGAGTGGCTCTCCCTGAAGATCACCCAACGCTGGGCCTCACTGACCCTGTCCACCCTCGCGATGGGCCTGTTCGTGGCGCTGGCGACGGCGGCGCTCGCCCTCCTGCCCTTCTGGCTCTCCACCGGATCGCTGGGCGTGGGCCGGCTGACCGATCTCGGCCCCACCGCGTGGCTCGCCTCGGTGATGCTCGGTGGCCTCGTGGGGCTGGGCACCATGTTCGGCTACCTCGTCTCGCCTGCCTGGGAGAAGTACCAGTACGTGGTGCCGGAGGACTGGGACGACGACGATGACGAGGACCCAGAAGATGACGAGGAGCCGAACGCCGGCGGGGACTCCGGACGACGGCGGTAGCCCGTCTGTCCCACGTCTACTGGTGGCGGGAGATCCCCGCACCCGGCAGGGTCGTTCCGCCCAGCTGTTCCGTGTAGGTGCTGCTGCAGTTCTCCAGGGCGCGGTCCGTCAGGGCGGAGGAGGTGCACTCCTCGAACTGTGCGGTGGCGTCCCAGAAGATGATCTGCGCCGAGGCCACGAAGCCGAACATGGCGCAGCCGGCCATCGCGGCCGCAGTGGCGAAGCGCAGGACCCAGGGGGACTTCACGTGGGCGGTGCGTACGAGCGCCACCACGCCCCAGACGAGTCCAGCCAGGGCAAAGGCCAGGGAGACGGCCTTCCACGGCAACGTCAGCACCGAGGACAGGTAGGTGAGCAGCAGCATCCCGGCCACCCAGAGCAGCGCATCCCGGAGGGAGCGGTACTTCTTCAGTTCTGGGTCAGTGCTGGCGGGATCGGTCTGGCTCACCGTCCCACCCTACTGGGGTTCAGGCGAGTCCCTGCTCCGCCAGCCAGGCGGTGGCCAGGTCGGCGCTCGAGGCCTGGTCCTCCACGGACTGGCGGTTGAGGTCGATGAGCTCCTCGGCGGAGAGCTGGGCGTTGACCTCCTCGATCACGGCGGCCGCGTCCTCGTTCACGGCCTCGGAGACGATCGGTGTGACGTTCTGCGGCAGGATCAGGTTCTCCGGGTCCTCAAGGGTGACCAGGTCCTGGGTCTGGATCGACGGGTCGGCCGAGTAGATGTCGGCCAGCTGGACGTCTCCGTCCACGAGGGCCTTCACCGTCAGCGGGCCGCCCGAGTCCTCGACCGGCACCAGGCTGACGTCCACCCCGTAGACCTCCCGGAGCCCCTCCGGACCATAGGGGCGGGTCTCGAACTCGGAGTTCGCCGCCACCGTCAACGGCTCGTCCACGTTTTGCAGGTCGGCCAGCGTGGTGAGCGAATGCTCCTCGGCGAACTCGCGGGTGACGTTGTACGAGTCCTGGTCCGTGGCCTCGGCCGGCTCCAGAGCCCGTAGATTCTCGGGCAGGACCTCGGCCAGGGCGGCGTGGATGTCCTCGGGTGTGCTGGCCGTCGACTCCGCGTCGTAGTACTGGAGCAGGTTGCCGGAGTACTCGGGCAACACGTCGATCGCCCCGGACTCGAGTTCAGGCAGGTACACCTCACGCTGGCCGATCTGGTACTCGCGTTCCACGGTGAACCCCTCGGCCTCCAGGGCCTGGGCATAGAGTTCGGCGATGATCTCGTTCGAGTAGTACTGCTGGGAGCCGATGACGATCGCCTCACCCGCACCGCCGCCGTCGCCGGAGTCCCCACCGGCAGAACCGGAGGCCCCGCCGCCGAGCGGGTCCGAACTGCCGCAGCCCGTCAGGGCCAGGGCGGAAACGGCGGCCAGGGTGATCAGGGACCGGTGAGTGAGGGGCGAACGGCGAGGCTTCGGAGTCATGGACATGAACCTACTGGGCCAGACCCTGCCGCGCCACCCGAACCCCGCGGGGGACGGCGGCCCGGCCGGCGGCGGCGAACAGCAGATCCAGCACGATCGCGAGCAGGACGACGATGAGGGAGCCGCCGAGCATCATCGCGTAATCCTGCGTCTTGAGCCCGAGGAAGAGGTAGCGGCCCAATCCACCGGCCCCCACGTAGGCGGCGAGGGTGGCCGTGGCGATGACCTGCAGCGCGGCCGAACGCAATCCGCTGATCAGCAGGGGCAGCCCCAGGGGCACCTCGACCCGCCACAGCACTTGGGCCTCGGTGAGGCCCTGGGCCCGGGCGGCGTCGATCACCTGGTGGTCGACGGCTTCGAAACCGGCATAGGCAGCAGCCAGGATCGAGGGCACGGCGAGCACCACGAAGGCGGTCATGGGGGCGGCGAGCCCGATGCCGAGCATCAGTCCCATCAGCGTCACGACGCCGAGGGTCGGCAGGGCGCGAGCGGCACCGGAGACCGCCACGGCGATCCCGCGGCCCCGGCCCGTGTGCCCCACCCACCAGCCGACGGGGACGGCGATCACCGAGGCGATGACGAGGGCCAGCGCCGTGTAGCCGAGGTGCTCGAGCGAGCGGGCCCCGATGCCGGAGGGACCCTGCCAGTTGGACGGGTCCAGGCACCAGAGGACGGCGTCCCAGAGCTGATTCATGAGGGCATCACCGACTGACCGGCCTGGTCGGTCTGGTCGGTCTGGTCGGTCTGGTCAGATCGGCCAGGCCGATGCGACCGGCGGACGGCCCGGCGGGACGGGGTGCGAGCCCAGGGCATGAGCAGCCGGCCCGCCAGGACGAGGAGGCGGTCCAGGGCCAGGGCCAGGGCCACCGTGAGGACGATGCCGGTGAGGATCTGCGCGAGGATGCCGCGTTGGAAGCCGTCCGTGAAGAGCATGCCGAGCGAGGGGATACCGAGCACGGCCCCCACGGTGCACAGGGACACGGTGGAGACGGCGACCACGCGCAGTCCCGAGAGGATCACCGGCCCGGCCAGCGGCAGGTCCACCGCCAGGAACCGCCGCAGGGGCCGGTAGCCCAGGGCGGTGGCGGCGTTGCGGGCCTCGGGCGGAATCCCGTCCAGGCCGTCAGCCACGCTGCGCACCATCAGGGCCACCCCGTAGAGCGTCAGGGCGACGACCACGTTGACCGCGTCCCGCACGCCCGTCCCGATCAGCACCGGCAGCACGATGAATAGCGGCAGGGAGGGCAGGGCGTACATCAGCCCGGCGCCGGTGAGCAGGGGACCGTTGAGGGGCCGGTACCGGTGGGCGAGCCACCCCAGGGGCAGGGAGATGAGCAGGGCCAGGACGATCGCCGGCAGGGAGGTGGCCACGTGGGCCCACAGCCGATCGGCGATCAGCGGCAGGTTGTCGAGGATCCACCTCACTCGGCGAGCACCCCGGCGGGCCGGCCGTGCGGGTCCAGCAACAGGACCGAGCCGTCCGCGGCGGTCTCGCGGTGCAGGGTGCGCTGGCCGCGGTCCAGGCCCAGGAAGTCCCGGACGAAGTCGCTGGCGGGGGCGGAGACGAAGTCCTTGGGGGTGCCCTGTTGGGCGATCCGGGCGCCGGCCTGCAAGAGCACGATGTGGTCGCCGAGGGTCAAGGCCTCGTCCATGTCATGAGTGACGAACAGGATGGTGGTGCCCAGCTGGTGGTGCAGGTCCACGAGTTGACGCTGCAGGTCGGCGCGCACCAGCGGGTCCACCGCCCCGAAGGGTTCGTCCATGAGCAGGATCTCCGGATCGGCGGCCAGCCCGCGGGCCACGCCCACGCGTTGTTGCTGCCCGCCGGAGAGCTGGGCGGGGTAGCGGTTCGCGAGCTCCGGGGCGAGCCCGACCAGGTCCATCATGTCGGCCGCCTTCCTCCGGGCGGCGGAGCGGTCCATGCCGGTCAGGCGGGGAACGGTGGCGATGTTTTGGCCCACCGTGCGGTGGGGGAGCAGCCCGGAGTTCTGCATGACGTAGCCGATCCGCCGGCGCAGGGCCACCGGGTCCTGCCCGGCCACGTCCTGCCCGTCCACGGCAACCTGTCCCTCGCTGGGATCGACCATCCGGTTGACCATCCGCATCAGCGTCGTCTTGCCGCACCCCGAGGAACCGGCCAGGACGGTCAGCGAGCCCCGCGGGACGGAGAGACTGAAGTTGTTGACGGCCACTGTGCCGTCACGGAAGCGTTTGGTGACGGATCCGTAGGAGATCATGCGCCAACACTACTGGGACGGTGGCCGCCCGGTGCCGCCCTAGGATGGAATCCATGCGCATTGTGGCCCTCGCCTCCGGTTCCGGTTCCAACCTCCAGACGGTCATCGACGCCGTGGTGGCGGGCACCCTGGACGTCGAGATCGCCGCGGTGGGCGCGGATCATCCCGGCGCCGGCGCCCTGGCCCGCGCCGCGGCGGCGGGCCTGGAGACGTTCGTCGTGGACTTCAAGGAATACGCCGACCGGGCCGAGTGGAATCACGCGCTGACCGCCACCACCGCGGCCTATGCGCCGGACTACGTCCTGTCCAGCGGCTTCATGCGGATCGCGGGGGAGGAGTTCACCACCGCGTTCGAGGGCCGGTACCTGAACACGCACCCCGCCCTGTTGCCGGCCTTCCCCGGCGCCCACGGCGTGCGGGACGCGCTCCGCTACGGCGTCAAGGTCACCGGCTGCACCGTCCACCTCGCCGACGCCGGCGTGGACACCGGTCCGATCCTGGCCCAGGCGGCCGTGCCGGTGCTCGACACGGACACCGAGGAGGCCCTGCACGAGCGGATCAAGGTCCAGGAGCGTCAGCTGCTGCTCACGGTTCTCGGCGAGCTGGCCGCCGGACGGACCCCGCAGGACTACGTCTCCCGCGCTCCTCTGGCCTGACAGCTCGCCCAGCTCGCCGCTGTTGGCATGTGCCCGCCATCACGGATAGCGTGTGCCCCAAGACACACTCACTATGAGCATAGGTATGGGACCAGTCATGGCACGGCAAGCGACTCCACCGGCGGCGCCCGGTACAGGCAACGACTTGAGGGACCGCATTGAACAGGCGCCCATGGGCGCGTATCAGTGGCTCATCATCGGCATCTGCACCTTCCTCAACGCGCTGGACGGCTATGACGTGCTGGCCATGGCCTTCACCGCCACCCCGGTGACCGAGGAGTTCGGGCTCAGCGGAACCGAGCTGGGGTTCCTGCTCAGCGCCGGGTTGCTCGGCATGGCCGTCGGCTCCCTGACCCTGGGCCCGGTGGCCGACCGCATCGGCCGGCGCAACATGACCATCCTCGCCGTGGTGGTCAACGCAGCCGGCCTGTTCCTCTCGGCCACCGCCAACAGTGCCGGGGAACTGGGCCTCTGGCGCGTGGTCACCGGCCTCGGTATCGGCGGGATCCTGGTGGGCACGAACGTCATCTCCTCCGAGTACGCCAACCGGGCCCGGCGTGGCCTGGCCGTCAGCATCTACGCGGCCGGCTACGGCGTCGGCGCGTCCCTGGGCGGGACCACCGCGGTGTGGATGATGGACCAGTTCGGGTGGCGCTCGGTCTTCACGCTCGGCGGCGTCCTGACCGTGGTGGCCCTGATCCTGGTGGTGGCCCTGATGCCCGAGTCGGCCGCCTACCTCTATGACCGGCGCCCGGCCCGGGCCCTGGAGAAGGTCAACGCCATCGCCCGCAAGGTCGGCCAGCCGCCGGTCCAGGCACTGCCGGAGGGGACAGACCGGGCCGCCGGGCCGGCGTCGGGTACGGACGGTGACGGTGCATCCGAGACGGGCATCGGCGCGCTGTTCAGCCGGCGCAACCGGAACATCACGATCCTGGTGTGGGTCGCCTTCTTCGCCGTGATGTTCGGCTTCTACTTCGTGAACTCCTGGACCCCGCGGTTGCTGAACGAGTCCGGGCTGACGCAGAACCAAGGCGTGATCGCCGGCATCATGCTGACCATCGGCGGGACCATCGGCTCGCTGCTCTTCGGGGTGCTGACGGCCCGGTGGTCCACCCGGGCGACCCTGTTCTGGTTCACGATCGGCTCCTCGGCGGCGATCGTCCTGTTCATCTCCTCGGCCTCGATCGTCTGGGCCGTGTTCGCTCTCGGGGTCGTGGTCGGCATGCTGATCAACGGCTGCATCGCCGGGCTATACGTGCTCACGCCGCAGTCGTACCAGGCCTCGGTCCGCAGCACCGGTGCCGGCTGGGCGATCGGCATCGGCCGGGCGGGCGCCATCCTCGCGCCGATGGCCACCGGAGGCCTGCTCGACATCGGGTGGACGCCGCAGGCGATCTACATCGGCGTGGCGGGCGTGGTGCTCATCGCCACCGTGGCGCTGGGCTTCCTGAAGTCGGCGGACATCGAGGCGAACCGGGCTCCGCAGCGCTCCGCCTGAGGACGGTCAGGAACGCAGGAGAACCTCAAGGCTCACGCCTCCGTCACCTCCAGCTCGCGGCCTTTGGTCTCCGGGGCCAGGACCAGCATCAGCACGCAGGCGGCCAGCACCAGCACGCCGGTGACCACGAAGGACCAGGCCAGGCCCACGGCCGGCACCAGGTAGGCCACGAACACCAGTGGCCCCACCCCGGCGGCGAGGCGGGAGACGGCCGAGGCCCAGCCGAAGCCGGATCCCCGCAGCTCGGTCGGGTACATCTCGGAGACGTAGGTGTAGAGCACCGGGATGGCCACCTGCACCACGAAGCCGAACGCGAGCACCAGGGGGAGCACCGCCGTCGGGACCTCCAGGAGGGCGGCCAGCACGACCAGCAGGAATGAGGAGACCACGGCCGTGAGCGCCAGCAGCCATTTGCGCCCGGTCTTCTCCACGAGCCAGGCGGCCACCACCACGCCCAGGAGCCCGACGGCGGCCATGGCGCCGGTCATGATGAAGGCGCGGGACTGCTCGTAGCCGGCCTCGATCAGGAACGTCGGCAGCCACTGCAGGGCGATGTAGTAGACGAGCATGAGGGTGAAGAACAGGGCCCAGGCGACCGTGGTGATGCGCCACGAGTACCGCCACAGGTCGGCCAGCTGCTGGCCCATGGAGGCGAGGGTCAGCCGCCGCGGCTCCGGGACGGCCGGCATCGCGTACGCCCGCTGCTCGGCGCCGGTGCGGCGCACCATCTCGTCGATCACGGCGCGCGCCTCTTTCTCCCGTCCCTGCTGGATCAGGAACAACGGTGACTCCGGGACATGCAGGCGCACGAAGAACACCAAGAGCGCGGGCAGGACCATCGCCAGCATCGGCAGCCGCCAGTCGCCCCATTGGGCCACCATCCAGGCGGAGAGGAAGCCGCAGGCGGCGGCACCGATCGGCCACCAGCCGTCCATGGCGGTGAGCACGGTGCCCCGCTGCTTCCGCGGGGTGAACTCGCCCACCAGGGCGTAGTCCACCGGGATACAGCCGCCGAGGCCGAAGCCGGCCAGGAAGCGGAACAGCACGAACCAGCCGATATCGCCGGTCAACGCGCCGGCCAGGGTGAAGAGCGAGAACATCAGCAGGGTCGCGGTGAAGGCCTTCTTGCGGCCGATCCGGTCTGCCACCGTGCCCCAGACGAAGGCGCCCAGGGCCATCCCGATCAGGTTGGCCGTCCCGATCCAGGCGGCCTGGCCCGCGGAGAGCCCCCACTCCTCGCGCAGCAGCGGGATGAGCACGCCGTTGAGGGAGACGTCCCAGGCATCGAACATGAAGCCGAGGCCGCCGATGATGAAGACGCGCCCCTGGGTGTTCCACCGCCACGGCAGGTTCTGGACGATCTCCTCGCCCGTGGGCAGTGCCGAGGGCCGGTCGCGGCGGGCATCTGATCTGGTCTCTGGATTCACCCGGCCATTGTTCCACCGCTTGTTGCACCGCTTGTTTCATCGGGACTCTGGGATCATGGACCCATGGGTGAAACTGTGCAGGTCGAGATCGAGCGGAAGTATGACGTAGACGGGCAGGCCTCCCTGCCCCGGCTCAACGGCGTGGGCGGGGTGGCCCAGGTTCGGTACCGCCCGCCCATGGCCCTCGAAGCCGTCTACTTCGACACGGCTGCGAGGGACCTCTCCGCCAACCACGTCACCCTGCGGCGGCGCACCGGAGGCACGGACGCCGGCTGGCACGTGAAGATCGGCAGGGGCGAACGACGGCTCGAACTCCACTCCCCGCTGGGCCAGGACGAGGCCGCGGATGTCTCCGCCGGCCCGGTGACGGTCTCCGTGCCCGCCCGCATCCTGGACCTCGTCCAGGTCCACGTCCGTGGCAAGCAGCTGGTGCCGATCGCCCGCCTGAACACCCTGCGGTCCGTGGTGGACCTCGTAGACGGTCAGGGCCGCCGGCTGGCCGAGGTCAGCGATGACCAGGTGGCGGCCATGGCCGTGGGCTTCCGTACCGAGTCCCGAGTCCAACACTGGCGCGAATGGGAGGTCGAAGTCATCGACGCCGGCCTGGTCGCCGTCTCGGCGGGCGGCACGGACGTCTTCCTGGACGCCGTCGGGCAGGTCCTCCAGCCGGCCGGGGCACGGCCCTCCGCGGTTGGCTCCAAAGTGGAGAAGGTGGTCGGCAAGGCCGCGGACCCGCTGGATCCCCGGGCCCCGCTGGCCGGGAGCAACGCCGCGGAGGAGCACGACGGCGGTGCCCCCACGGTCCGCGCGGTCCTGGCCACCACGGTGCGCACCCAGTTGAAGATCCTCAAGGGCTGGGATCCGCTGGTCCGCCGCGACGTGGAAGATTCGGTGCACCAGTACCGCGTGGCCTGCCGCACCCTGCGGTCCCTGCTCCAGACGTACGCCCCACTCTTGGAGGCGGATGCCACCGACGCCGTGATCCGGGACTTGAGGAAGCTCGGCAAGCTGCTGTCCGTGGCCCGTGACGCCGAGGTGGTGCGGGACCACGTGGAGGAGAGGGTCGCTGCGCTGCCCGGCGGTGCCCAGGGCGCGATCGCCGGGATGATCCCGGGCAAGACCGTCCGGCGGCTGCGGGGCGTGAAGGCCCGGGCCTACGAAGCGGCGCAGGCCCAGCAGGTCAAGCGCATGCGCACCCGCTGGTACTTCGAGGTGCTGGACCGCCTCGACGCCTTCGCGCTCACCCTGCCGATGCATCCGGAGCGGTCCGAGGGGGACACCGCTGCCGCGCCCGCGATGGTGCCGCTGGCCACGGATCAGGTGGAGACGGTGCTGGCGCTCGCCGCCGCCGTCGGCAGTGAACAGGATCGGGCACGGCGCATCGACCTCATGCACGAGGTGCGTAAGGAGGCCAAGCGGCTGCGTTACGCCGTCAAGGCGGTCCAGGACGCCACCGGGCTGGATCTCGGCGCCGAGCTCGTGGCCCGGATGAAGACCGCCAAGAAGCTTCAGGAGGCCCTCGGTGACCACCGGGACTCGGTGATGTTCCAGGAGCACGTGCGGGCCACCTCGAAGGTCGCGGCCCGGAAGGGCGAGGACACCTTCGGCTACGGGCTGCTGTTCGCCGCCGAGTTCGCCCTGCAGGCCCGCACCGAGGCCGCGGCCGAGCGTCTGGTGGAGAAGCTGGCGCACGGGCATGCGGGCGACGTTGAGGCCGCGGCAGACGGCGCGTCGGAGGCCTGACCGACCGGCTGCGCAGGTCACCCAAGGTTCCAGGCGAGCAGGTTGGTTCTAGGTGAGCAGGATGACGTCCAGCCGGCGGGGGCCGTGGACCCCCTCCACGCGCTCGAGCTCGATGTCCGAGGTGGCCGAGGGCCCGGAGATCATGGTGATCGGCGCGGTGGGTTCCACCCGGTCCAGCGCCTCCGGGATCAACTCGACGATCGATGCTGCGGGGACGACGCAGATGTGGTGGTCGGGGACCAGACTGATCGCCCGGCGCCCCTCCTCGGGGCGTCCGCTGAGGAAGATGGTCCCCGTCTCCGCGCAGGACACGGTGGACGAGGTGACCACAGCATCCACCTCGTTGAGTTCGCGGACGCTCAGGACCGTCCCAGCACGTTCAGTCTGGGATTCCACCAGCACCCGGCGCCCGGTGGTGTCTCCGGGGAGCCAGCTCCGGTCCAGCCCCTCGGGGATCACATAGCGGGCCGAGGTCCCCAGCAGTTCCGCGATCCGTTCGGGCAGTGTCGCGGTGTTCTCGTGGTGAACGGTGGCCTTGTAGTCGACCAGCCGGTCCTCGAACATCTCCCGGATCTCGGCGGCCGGCCGTCCCGAGGTCCGGCGGTAGGCCCTCCGGACCTGCGGGGCCTCCGGGGTGTCCTGTAGAGCCCCACGGATCCGGGCCAGAACCTCTGATTTCGCTTCGATGCTCACGGGGTCTCCTCCTCGTCGGTGTCGTCCGCCCGATCGGGCGCGGGAACGTCGCGGAAACCGCCGTCCTGGTTGACCCGATCCTCCGTTTCCGCGGCGTGGTCGGCCCACCAGTTGCGGAACGACTCTCGGGGCGGGGCCGGGATGTCCCGTTCGTCGGTCCAGCCGCCGGCCATCCCCGGCAGCCAGCTGATGGCCCGGTCCCGGCCGGCCACGGCGCGGCCCAGGGGGAGGGCCTTCTCGGCCAGCGCCATGCGACGGCCGGACGACATCACGGTGGAGGCTCCCTTCATCATCACGTCCATCTCGGAGGGCACCCGCGGCAGTCGCCGGAAGAGCCGCCCGGCGAGGCCGGTGGACGACTTCTGTGCGGAGGTCTCCGGGGCAGCAGTGGAGGCCTCATCCGTGGACTGCGCCTCTGTGGCGGGTCGTTCCCCGTGCCGGGTGCGGACGTCTTCGTCGCGCAGGTGCACCAGGATCTCCGGGATGTTGATCTTCACCGGGCAGACGTCATAGCAGGCCCCGCACAGGGAGGACGCGTACGGGAGGGAGGAGTTCTCCGCGGCGGTGATCCCGGTCATCTGCGGGGAGAGGATCGCACCGATCGGCCCCGGGTACGTGGAACCGTAGGCGTGGCCGCCCGCCTGCTCATAGACCGGGCAGACATTCAGGCAGGCAGAACAGCGGATGCAGTGCAAAGCCGAACGGCCTGCGGGGTCGGCCAGGACGGCCGAGCGACCGTTGTCCAGCAGGACCACGTGCACGTCTTGCGGGCCGTCTCCCGGTGTGGATCCCGTCCACATCGAGGTGTAGGGGTTCATCCGCTCGCCCGTGGACGAGCGGGGCAGCAGCTGCAGGTACACCTCCAGGTCCTGAAAGGTGGGGACCAGTTTCTCGATGCCCATGACGGTGATGAGGGTGTCCGGCAGGGTCAGGCACATCCGCCCGTTGCCCTCGGACTCGACCACGGTCAGCGTTCCGGTCTCGGCCACACCGAAGTTCGCTCCGGACACCGCCACGCGAGTGGACAGGAACTTCTCCCGCAGATGAGCCCGGGCGGCCTCGGCCAGGTCGCGGGGCTCGGAAGTCAGGCTGTCGTCGGTCTCCGGCATCTCCCTCAGGAAGATGTCCCGGATCTCGTGGCGGTTCTTGTGGATCGCGGGGACCAGGATGTGCGAGGACCGATCGTGCCCCAACTGCACGATCAGCTCAGCCAAGTCTGTTTCGGTGGCGGTGATGCCGTGCTCCGCGAGATGACGCTCGAGGTCGATCTCCGCCGTGGCCATCGATTTGACCTTGATGACTTCGGTGCTGCCGGTGGCCTCGATCAGTTCCGTGACGATCCGGTTCGCCTCGGCGGCGTCGCGTGCCCAGTGCACGGTCCCGCCGCGCGCGGTGAAATTCTTCTCGAACTGCTCCAGCAACTCCGGCAGGTTGGCCATGACCTGCTCTTTGAGCACGGAACCGGCAGTGCGCAGCTCCTGCCAGTCCGGAAGTTCCTCGACCACTCGTGCCCGTTTTCCGCGGATCGTGTGCGTGGCATGGCGGATGTTCGCCCGCATCTGGGTGTTGGCCATTTCCTCTTTGGCGGCGGTGGGGAAATCGACGTCGGCGTGCAGGTTGCCCTGTCCGTGGACGGGGCGAATGGTGGGCATCCCCAGGGCGGTCCGGCTCATCAGAGGACTCCTTGATCGGCGGTGGGTGCGGTGGTGGTCGGGGCGGAGGTCCGTGACGGGAGGAAGCGTCTCCGACTCGAGGGGTTCGGGATGGACAACTCCACCGGTCCGGAGATCTCCAACGGGTTCTGCTGCGTGGAGGCTAGGATCTCGGCGAAGTGCACGGTGGCCGCCTCCGTGCCGCGCCGTGACATCGCCCCACCCAGGTGCAGCAGGCACGAGGCATCGCCGCCCGTGCACAACTCGGCACCGGTGGACACGATGTTGTCGATCTTCTCCTCGGCCATCGCGGCGGAGACATCCGGGTTCTTGAACGAGAAGGTGCCGCCAAAGCCGCAGCACTCATCAGCGTCCGGCAACTCCATGAATTCCAGACCTCCCACACTCCGGACGAGGTCCTTCTGCCGGTCGTCCAGACGCAGCAATCGCATCCCATGACAGGAGGGATGGTAGGTGACGGTGTGGGGGAACCAGGAGCCCAGCTGGCCGGCGGCATCGGTCACCCCGAGCACGTCCACCAGCAGCTGGGACAGCTCATAGGTGTTGCCGGCCACGGACTCGGCCAACCGTGCCAGGTCCTCGTCCCCACCGGCCCGGGCGACCATCGGTTGCTGATGCCCTAGCGACGCCACGCAGGAACCGGACGGAGCCACCGCGACGTCATAGTCGGCGGCGGTGAAGGCCCGGACGTGGTTGCGGACCACCGGCAGTGCGTCATCCAGGTACCCGCTGTTGACGTGCATCTGCGAACAGCATCCCTGACCGGAAGGGAACACCACCTCGTGGCCGAGCCGTTCGAGGATGCGGACGGTGGCCAAGGCGACCTTGGGATACAGGGCATCCACGATGCAGGTGGCGAACAGGGCGATTCTCATGGGACCTCCGAGAACGAGGGAGTATGCAGGCACGACTGAGAGCCTGTGGTCAGACCACACTAACACCATGACGCGGGTCACACAACGGCGTGGTGAGGCCCGGTGGAAGTGTGCTCGAAAGAATTGACGACTGTGATGTGCACCATATAACCTCTGTGGCCTGACCACTGTGGTCAGACCACATTGCTGCGGCTCTTCCCGCACCCGCCCACTCCAGGAGACACGCGTGGACACCTTCACCGCGACCACCGATGCCATCGGAGGCAGCGTGGCACTCTCGGCACTCGTCGCCACCCTGCCCCTCATCACCTTCTTCGTCATGCTGCTCGGGGCCAAGGCCCGGGCGCACGTCTCCGGTGCCGTCGCGCTGGCCGTGGCCATCGTCGTCGCGGTCATCGGCTTCGGCATGCCATGGGACCTCACTCTGCTCTCGGCCACCCAGGGTGCCGTCTTCGGCCTGTTCCCCATTGTGTGGATCGTCGTCCTGGCGCTGTGGTTCTACCAGGTGACGGTCCTCAGCGGGCGGTTCGAGGACATGCGCGCCATCTTCGACACGATCGGCGGTGGAGACCTGCGCATCCAGACCATCCTCATCGCGTTCTGCTTCGGTGGCCTGCTGGAGGCGTTGGCGGGCTTCGGAGCGCCCGTGGCCATCACCGCCACCATGATCCTGGCCCTCGGCCTGAAGCCCCTGAAGACCGCCACCGTGGTGCTCATCGCGAACACCGCGCCCGTGGCCTTCGGTGCCATCGGCATCCCGATCACCACGGCTGGAGTGCTGACGAACCTCGACCCGGCCGACATCGGAGCCGTCGTCGGACACCAGGCCCCGTTCCTGGCCCTGCTGGTCCCGTTCTTCCTGCTCGTCATCATCGACGGATTCCGTGGCCTGCGGGAGGCCTGGCCAGCTGCCCTGGCCATCGGTGGCACGTTTGCCCTGGCCCAATGGTGGAGCGCCACACATTTCTCCTATGAACTGACGGACGTCGTCGCCGCGTTGGCCGGAATGGCTGCCGCCGTCGTCCTCCTGCGTTTCTGGAAGCCGCGGGGAGCCGATGCCGTGCGCGAACGCATGGGCGTGGAGAAGCCCGCCGCAACGGAGAACCTGACCCCGGTCCGCGTGTGGATGGCGGTCCTGCCCTACATCCTGGTGGTCGCGGTCTTCGGCATCGCCAAGTTGTGGAAGGCCGGCGTGGACATCCCGGCCGCCCTGGGGGACACGGACGTCGCGATCCCGTGGCCCGGGCTGGACGGCCGCCTGCTCAACCCGGAGGGCGAGCCCCTCACCAACACCGTCTACAACTTCCAGTGGCTCTCCAGTCCGGGGACGCTGCTGCTGATCGCCGGTCTGATCGTCGCCGTGGTCTATGCGGTCTTCGACGCCCAGGGCAGGTTCCGGCTGTCCTTGGGGAACGCCGTGATGGAGATCGGCCGGACGTTCTGGAAGATGCGGTTCGCAGCCCTGACCATCATGACCGTGCTGTCTCTGGCCTACGTCATGAACTTCTCCGGCCAGACGATCGCCATGGGAACCTGGGTCGCCGGACTCGGTGCGGCGTTCGCCTTCTTCTCTCCGGTCCTGGGGTGGATGGGCACAGCTGTGACCGGTTCGGACACCTCTGCCAATGCGTTGTTCGCCAACCTGCAGAAGACCGCGGCCCTTGAAGCAGGCTTGGACCCGCACCTGATGACGGCGGCCAACACCTCCGGCGGCGTGGTCGGCAAGATGATCTCCCCGCAGTCGTTGGCCATCGCGGCCACGGCGGTGAGCATGGAGGGCAAGGAATCGGCCATCTTCAAGTCCGTGATCTGGTGGTCGGTCGGTCTCCTGCTGCTGCTGTGCACCCTCGTGTTCCTGCAGTCCAATGTGCTGGCGTGGATGCTGCCCGGGGCCTGAGTCCCTGAGTCCTAGACTGGTCAGCAGCCCCGTCACCCCAGGAGAAGAACCCCCGTGCCCGCACCCCGCGCCTATACGGCGATCCTTGCCTGGCTTGAAGACCAACTGCGCACGGGCGTGATCAGCGTGGGAGAGAAACTCCCCGGCGAGCGCCACCTAGCCGAACAGTTCGAGATCTCCCGGGCCTCGGTGCGTGAGGCGATCCGGGTGCTGGATGCCATGGGCCTGGTCCGCTCGACCACCGGCTCTGGTCTGTCAGCCGGGGCCGTGGTGATCTCCGAACCCTCCACGGCCCTCGCGTGGGCGTTGCGGATGCACATCGCCACGCAGGCCCTGCCGATCGGGGACATCGTTCAAGCGCGGTTGTTGCTGGAGACCCAAGCGGCCCTGGAATCGGAGAAGCGACCGGACTCCCCGGACCGGCGGCGGATCCTGGAGGAGGCCGCCCGGCTGTTGGACGAGATGGACGCTCCCGGGTTGCCGACTGACCGATTCCACGCCAGCGATGCCCAGTTTCACATCCTGCTAACCTCCTTGGCCGGCAATGTGGTGGTGGAGACCATGATGGCGTCCCTGCGTGAGGCCACCATCGGCTACGTCCAGGAGACCGTGTCCGGACTCGAGCGCTGGCCGGAGGTCAGCTGTACCCTCCAGGAACAACACCGCGGGGTCCTGCAGGCCGTCCGAGAGCGGCGCGGGGAAGACGCAGCGGAGGCGCTGCGCCACCACATCACCTGGTTCTACGGGTTGAGCGACCACCGCTGAGGCGCTGGGGCGCCTCGGTGCCCCCTCCGGTTCATCCCCACCGCGGGGCCGCTCCACCGGCCTACACTGGTTCCGGCGTCGGGCCGCACGATCAACGCGCCCGGCCGGCGTCGTCCCCGCCCCGACCTGATCCCAGGAGTTCCCGACGTGACCATCCAGCTCGACCGCGTCCCGCTCAAGCGGGCCCTGATTTCCGTCTACGACAAGACCGGTCTGGAGGAGCTGGCCGCCGGACTGCACGCCGCCGGCGTGCAGATCGTCTCCACGGGCTCCACGGCCCAGCGGATCGCGGGCGCTGGCGTGCCCGTCACCGAGGTGTCCGAGGTGACCGGTTTCCAGGAGTGCCTGGACGGCCGCGTCAAGACCCTCCACCCGATGGTCCACGCCGGCATCCTCGCCGACCGCCGCCGCGAGGACCATGTGGCGCAGCTCGAACAGATGGACGTCCAGCCCTTCGACCTGGTCGTGGTGAACCTCTACCCCTTCGTGGACACGGTCCGCTCCGGTGCTGGGCAGGACGAGGTCGTCGAGCAAATCGACATCGGTGGACCCTCCATGGTGCGGGCCGCGGCCAAGAACCACCCGTCCGTGGCAGTCGTCGTGGACCCGGCGAAGTACGGCGACGTGGTCTCCGCCGCCCAGCAGGGTGGCTTCGACCTCCCGGCACGACGCCGGCTCGCGGCCCTGGCCTTCGCCCACACCGCCGCGTATGACAACGCGGTGGCGGCCTGGACGGCGGCCCAGTTCGAGGCCGACGATGACACCGCTGAAGCCAGCCTCTTCCCGCCCTACGCCGGGGTGACCCTGCAGCGGGCGCAGACCCTGCGCTATGGCGAGAACCCGCATCAGGCGGCTGCCCTCTACGTCGAGGACGGGGCCGCCCCTGGCATCGCCCAGGCCGAACTCCTGCACGGCAAGGCCATGAGCTACAACAACTACGCGGATGCTGACGCAGCCGTGCGTGCGGCCTACGACTTTGGCCAGCCGGCCGTGGCGATCGTCAAGCACGCCAATCCCTGCGGCGTCGGCATCGCCGCCGAGTCTGCGGAGGATGCGATCGCCGAGGCCCACCGCAAGGCCCATGACTGCGACCCGGTCTCCGCCTTCGGTGGCGTGATCGCCGCCAACCGCGAGGTCACCGCCGGCATGGCGAACACCGTCCAGGCCATCTTCACCGAGGTCGTCATCGCTCCGTCCTTCTCCGCCGAGGCCCTGGAGATCCTCTCGGCCAAGAAGAACATCCGCCTGCTGCGCCTGCCGGAGGGCTTCGCCCGGGCCGCCGGACGGGAGAGCATCGAGTACAAGCAGGTCTCGGGCGGCATGTTGCTGCAGGCCCGGGACGCGGTGGACGCCGCCGGTGACGATCCCGAGACCTGGACCCTGGCGGCCGGCCCGGCCGCCGACCCGGAGACCCTGGCCGACCTCGCCTTCGCGTGGCGGGCCGTGCGCGCGCCGAAGTCCAACGCCGTGCTGCTGGCCAGCGGCGGGGCAACGGTCGGCATCGGCATGGGCCAGGTCAACCGCCTGGACTCGTGCCGCCTGGCCGTGGAGCGGGCCAACACCCTGGGGGCCGCCTCCACGGGCGCCCAGGAGATCACCACCGAGATCACGACGGCGGGTGGCGCGGAGAACGTGAGCGGCACCGGTGCACCGGAGCGGGCCCGCGGGGCCGTCGCGGCCTCTGACGCCTTCTTCCCCTTCGCAGACGGCCTGCAGATCCTCATCGACGCCGGCGTGCGCGCCGTCGTGCAGCCGGGTGGCTCCGTCCGGGATGAGGACGTCATCGCCGCGGCCGAGGCCGCCGGCGTCACCATGTACTTCACGGGGGCACGGCACTTCTTCCACGGCTGAGGTTCCACGGCTCAGATGGAATCCCCGGCGGCGGTGGCGGGCCGGTCACGTGAGGTGGCCGCGCCCGCCATTCCGGTAGATTGGGGGCCGATTCACCCATCACGACGACTCGGGCCGTGCCCACCGGCGCGCCCTGCGAGGAGAACCACGCTTCATGTCGAAGATCATCTACACCTATACCGACGAGGCTCCCATGCTGGCCACCGGCTCACTCCTGCCGCTCGTCGAGGCCTTCGCCTCGACCGCGGGTGTGGGCATGGAGACCCGGGACATCTCCCTGGCCGCACGCATCCTGGCCGTCTTCAATGATGTGCTGCCCGAGGACCAGAAGGTCAACGACGCCCTCGCCGAACTGGGCGAGCTGGTCAAGACCGATGACGCCAACGTCATCAAGCTGCCAAACATCTCCGCCTCCGTGCCGCAGCTGAAGGCCGCGATCGCCGAGCTGCAGGCCGGCGGCTACGCGTTGCCCGCCTACCCGGACGAGCCGAAGACGGCCGAGGAGAAGGACGCCCGGGCCCGCTACGACAAGGTCAAGGGCTCCGCCGTGAACCCGGTCCTGCGCGAGGGCAACTCGGACCGCCGTGCCCCGAAGGCCGTGAAGAACTTCGCCCAGAAGCACCCCCACTCGATGGGTGCCTGGTCGGCCGACTCGAAGACCAACGTGGCCACCATGGCCGCCGACGCCTTCTTCCACAACGAGAAGTCCGTGGTCATCGGCGAGGACAGCACCATCCGGATTCAGTTCGTGGAGGGCTCCGGCGAGGCCGGTCAGCCGACGGTGCTCAAGGACGACTTCCCGGTGCTCGCCGGCGAGATCATCGACGGCACCTTCATGTCCGCCGCAGCCCTGGACGAGTTCCTCGCCGCCCAGGTCGCGCGTGCCAAGGACGAGGGCGTGCTGTTCTCCACCCACCTCAAGGCCACCATGATGAAGGTCTCCGACCCGATCATCTTCGGCCACGTGGTCAAAATGTACTTTCCGTCGCTGTTCGAGAAGTACGGTGCCGAGCTGGCCGCTGCCGGACTGTCCGCCAACAACGGGCTGGCGTCGATCCTCTCCGGGCTGGACTCCCTGGACCCGAAGGTCGCCGAGGGCGTCCAGGCCGAGATCGAGGCCGGCTACGCCAACGGCCCGGACCTGGCCATGGTCAACTCGGACAAGGGCATCACCAACCTGCACGTCCCCTCGGACGTGATCGTGGATGCCTCCATGCCGGCCATGATCCGCACTTCCGGCCACATGTGGAACAAGGACAACCAGGAGCAGGACACCCTCGCGGTGCTCCCGGACCCGTCCTACGCCGGCGTGTATCAGGTCGTCATCGACGACTGCCGTGCGCATGGCGCCTTCGACCCGACCACCATGGGCACCGTCCCGAACGTCGGCCTCATGGCGCAGAAGGCCGAGGAGTACGGCTCGCATGACAAGACCTTCGTCCTCGAGACCGCCGGCACCGTCCAGATCGTCGACGGCTCCGGCGCCGTGCTGATCGAGCATGCCGTCCAGGCCGGGGACATCTGGCGTGCCTGCCAGACCAAGGACGTCCCGGTCCGCGACTGGGTCAAGCTGGCCGTCACGCGTGCCCGGGCCTCCCAGACCCCGGCCGTGTTCTGGCTGGATGAGAACCGCGCGCACGACGCCAACCTGATCGCCAAGGTCAACGAGTACCTGCAGGACCACGACACCGAGGGACTGCAGCTCGAGATCATGGCCCCGGAGCAGGCCACCGCCTTCACCCTGGAGCGCATCCGCCGCGGTGAGGACACCATCTCGGTCTCCGGCAACGTGCTGCGTGACTACCTGACCGACCTGTTCCCGATCCTCGAGTTGGGCACCTCGGCCAAGATGCTCTCGATCGTCCCGCTGATCAACGGTGGCGGCCTGTTCGAGACCGGCGCCGGTGGTTCCGCCCCGAAGCACGTGCAGCAGTTCGTCGAGGAGAACCACCTGCGCTGGGACTCGCTCGGCGAGTTCCTGGCCCTGGCCGTGTCCTTCGAGCACGAGGCCGTCTCCCACGGCAATGCCCGTGCCCAGGTGCTGGCCGACACTCTGGACCGCGCCACCGGCACCTTCCTGGAAGAGGGCCGCAATCCCTCGCGCAAGGTCGGAGAGATCGACAACCGCGGTTCGCACTTCTACCTGGCCATGTACTGGGCCCAGGAGCTGGCGAAGCAGACCGAGGACGCGGAGCTGGCCTCCAAGTTCACGGAGATCGCCACTGACCTGACCGAGAACGAGCAGAAGATCATGGACGAGCTCAACGCGGTCCAGGGTGCCCCGGTGGAGATCGCCGGCTACTACTACCCGTCCAAGGAGAAGGTGTTCGAGGCCATGCGCCCGTCCGCCACCCTCAACGCGATCGTGGCCAAGCTGGCTCGCTGACCCTTCGCAACTGGCGGTCGAGAACGCCCCGTTTCCCCGGAGAAGATCCGGGGAGACGGGGCGTTCTCGACCTACAGATTCAGAGGGCTGGTGACTGGGCCGTCATCTGCCCGGCGGCCGCGGCGGCAGGTCCTCGTCCCGGCCGATCAGGACGTCCCCGACCGGTGCGCCCCGCTTCCGGTGACTGGCTTTGTTGAGGAAGTACGTGAGCACCCACAGGGCGATCCCGAGGACCATCAGTCCACCGGCGATCTGATAGACGATGGGATCCCGATCCACCCAGGGACCCGCCAGGAACAGGGAGAAGAGTCCCGCGAGGTAGGGCAGCACGGCGGGAGAGTTGAAGGCTCTCTTCGAGTGCGAGCCCGATTCCGGGTCCGCGCCCCTCCGGCGCCGCAGCACGATGCAGGCCACGTTCACCACGGTGAAGACGCAGAGCAGCAACAGGGCGGTGGTGCTGGAGAGGTTGGTGACGATGTTGCTCTCGGGGTCGCTGGTGACGTACCAGATGAGGAACAGGGCCAGGACGGTGGTGAAGATGATCGCGACCCAGGGGGTGCGGCGGGTCCGCAGTACCTGACCCAGCGGCCGCGGCAACACGTTCTGCTTGGCCATGCCGTAGACCAGCCGGCTGGCCATCAACATGTTGATGAGGGCGGTGTTGGCCACGGCGAACACTGCCAGGAAGGGGAAGATCCGGTCCACGGGGAAACCCGGGGAGCCCTGCTTCACCACTTCGAGCAGTGCCTCGCCCTCGGCCTCGCCGATCGTGGACAGTTCGGTGGGGGACAGCACGGCCACGGCGGAGAAGGCCACCAGCATGTAGAAGAGCACCGCGATGCCCAGGCCGGTCAGCATGGTCCGGGGGAAGATGCTGATGGGATCCTTGGTCTCCTCGACCATGTTCACCGAGTCCTCGAAGCCCACCATGGCGAAGAACGCGATGGAGGTGGCTGCGGTGACGGCGAGGAAGAGCCCCTTGTCATTGTTGTCCTGGAACACGAAGATCTGGCTCAGGTCTGAGCCGCCCTGGGCCATCGCGAAGAAACCCACCCCGATCACGATGCACAGGGCCGTCATCTCCACCAGCGTCAGGACGACGTTGAACTTGATGCTCTCGCCCACCCCGCAGGTTGATCAACGCCAGCAGCACCATGAAGCCCAGGGCCACGCCCATCACCGCGCCGGGGCCGGCCTCGCCCATCCAGCCGTTGACCTCCAGCCCGCCGAAGAAGTTCTGCGCCAGCACGTTGGCCGAGGTGGACGCACTGGTGATGCCGGAACACACCACGGCGAAGGCCACCAGGAACGTGACGAAGTGGATGCCGAAGGCCTTGTGCGTATAGAGCGCTGCCCCGGCAGCCTGCGGATAGTGGGTGACCAACTCCAGATAGGAGAAGGCGGTCATCGTGGCCACGGCGAATGCCAGCAGGAACGGCAGCCACAGGATGCCGCCGACCATGCCGGCCATCTCACCGGTGACCGCGTAGATCCCGGCCCCCAGCACGTCGCCGACGATGAACAGCAGCAACAGCTTGGGCCCGAGGACCCGTTTGAGTTCGCCCTCGCCCTCCTCAGGAGGGGCGCTGGGGACGTCCGGCGTGGTGGTGCTCATGACTGCCTCCGACATCTGCACAGGTCACACGGGTGTTCGCAGTGTGGCCCGCCCGGGATGCGAGGGTCAATGATTCATTGGTCACTCGAAGCGGGCACCGGACTCCCGGCTCATCTGCTCCACCGAGGTGTAGGCGTCCCGCGCCAGGGCGGACCACAGCTTGATGGCCAGCTGCGGATCGGACTCCTCGAGGGCGGAGATCACCTGTGCCGTGAGCACCCGGGTGGTCACCGGACCCATGGCGCGCACCGTGGTGAGCTGCCGGCCGGCCTGGCCGAGCGCGATCTCGCCGAAGATCATGCCGGGGGAGAGATAGGCCTGCCGGTAGCGACGTCCGCCGGAGCCCTGGCTGGTGAGCTCGACCTGCCCCGCAGTGATGAAGTAGATCCCGCCGAACGGCTGCCCCGCCCGGCGGATGACCTGCCCGGCCCGGTAACTGCGGGTCTCCATGAACGCGGACAGGGTGAGGGCATCCTCCTCGTTGAGCATCTCCAGCAGCGGGGACCGCGTCGGCTCCTGGTCGCCGGTAGGCACCAGGTCGGGGGCATGGCGGGCCAGCATCCGCTGTTCGATCCACTCCAGCGCGAGGGACCGGGAGAGGAACAACCGGAATTCGGGCTCGACGACGGCCTCCGCCGTGCCGTCCGCGTCCAGGTCGGCGGGGGCCAGGTCAGAGACGGCAGCGTCAGAGGTGAAGCTGTCGGCTCCACCTCCGCCGGCGTTCCCGCCGGAGGTTCCGGCTCCGCCGGCCGTGGACCCGGCAGGCGTGGACCAGGTGGTGGTCTCCGGCATCGGATCCGGCAGGGCTCCGTCCTCCGTGTCCGCCGCGTAGTCCAGCAGGGACTGGGTGAGCGCGGTGTCGTCATCCACGAGGATCAGGTCGCGGCGGTCCTCCAGGAAGTTGCGCACCACATGGGTGAGCATCCGGGCCGCGGCCTTGCCGAAGTCGTCCACCTTGCGCACGTCCACCACGAGGGTGCGGACGGAGGTGGGCAGGCCGACGGCGGCGCGGGCCAGGGTCTCGGCCTCGGCGAAGCCGATGTCACCGCCGATCTCGAT
This sequence comes from Citricoccus sp. NPDC079358, assembly GCF_040702545.1. Classification (NCBI taxonomy): domain Bacteria; kingdom Bacillati; phylum Actinomycetota; class Actinomycetes; order Micrococcales; family Micrococcaceae; genus Citricoccus; species Citricoccus sp. NPDC079358. The sequence goes on along the minus strand of NZ_JBFBLI010000005.1, from coordinate 222,375 downwards.
GATGCGGCATTCCGGTCCGTGCTCCTCGAGGGCCTGGAGGGCCTCGACGCTGCGGGGGACACTGGAGGGCGCCTCGGACAGGTCGTACCGGGCCCGGATGGTGGAGCGGCCCAGGGGCGGGACGTCACCGTAGTGCAGGCCGAAATCGGTGGCGATCTGCTTGATGGCCACGCCGCCGCGCACGGACATCCCATGCTCGTCCAGGGGCGGGGAGAAGACCCCGACGCCCATCTGCCCGGGGACCACCACGAGCAGCCCGCCACCGACCCCGGACTTGGCCGGCAGGCCAACCTCGATGGCCCAGGTGCCGGCGTCGTCATACATCCCGCACGTGGACATGACGGAGAGCACCCAGCGGACCACCTGCGGGGAGAAGACGCGTTCGCCGGTGGCCGGGTTCACGCCCTGGTTCGCCAGGGTCGCGGCCATCATGGACAAATCCTTGGCGGTGACCAGGATGGAGCACTGGCGGAAGTAGTCCTGCAAGGAGGGTTCGGGGTCGGATTCGAGGATCCCGAACGAGCGCAGCAGCCAGGCCAGGGCCCGGTTGCGGTGGCCGGTCTTGTCCTCGGCCTTGAAGACGGGCTCCGAGACTTTCAGGTCCCGGCCGGCGGCGTCCGAGAAGGTGTTGACGATCCGTCCGATGCGGTCGCGCCCGCCACGTCCCTTGATGAGCGAGGTGGTGGTGATCGCCCCGGCGTTGATCATGGGGTTGTCCGGGCGGCCGGTGCCCGCCTGCAGGGAGATCTCGTTGAACGGGTCACCGGAGGGCTCCACGTCGATCTTCTCGTGCACCTTGTCCGGGCCGAGGTCCTCCAGGGCCATGCCGTAGGTGAAGGCCTTGGAGATCGATTGGAGGGAGAACGGGTGCTCGGCGTCCCCGGAGGCGTAACAGTGGCCCTCGACGGTGGTCAGGGCCAGGCCGAACAGGTTCCGGTCCATGGCGGCGGCCGAGGGCACGGCCTGGTAGGTGGTGCCCTCGTCTACGGGGCGGATCTGGTCGACCAACCGGTCAAGGTAGTCCTGCACGGGGGATCTCATGACCCCCAGCCTAAGGGGCCTGACGGTCAGTACCCTGCCTCTGCGTCCACCCGTCCCTCCAGCGCGGAGCCCTCGGCTCGGGCGGCGAGGTTTCGCTCGCTGCGGGCGTTGATCAACGGGATGCACATCTGCGGGGTGTCCGCCGTGTGCGGGGTGATCAGGCAGCGCGGCTCGGCCCACAGCGGGTGCCCGTCCGGGAGCGGCTCCGGGTCCGTGACGTCCAGTCCCGCACCGCGGATGGACCCGGCGGCCAGCGCCGCCACCAGGGCCTCGGTGTCCACGAGGGTTCCGCGGGCGATGTTGATCAGGATGGCGGTGGGGTCCATGAGCTCCAATTGCTGGGCGCCGATCATGCCGCGGGTCTCGTCCGTGGCGGCAGCGGCGATCATCACGACGTCGGCGCCCGGCAGAACCTCGTCCAACCGGCCCTGCGTGACGGTCCGGTCCGCCCCGGGCACCTCGTCCTCCGTCCTCCGGACCATGGTGACGGTGGTGTCCCAGGCCTTGAGCAGGCGCAGGTACTCGCGGGCGATCCCGCCCCCGCCGACCACCACGCAGTTCAGCCCGTTCAGGGTGGTGCCGCCGCCCGGGCCCCACCCGGTGGCGCGGACCCGCTCGGGCAGGTTCCGCAGCAGAGCGAGCGTGAGCGCGAGGGCGTGCTCGGCCACGGGCGGCGCGTAGACGCCCTTCGCGGAGGTCCACTGGATGTCCGTCCGCTCCCGGATCAGTGGCACGTACCGTTCGATGCCGGCGAACGGCAGCTGAACCCATCCGAGCGAGGGGTTGGCGGCCAGGATGGCCTCGACGTCCTCGACCGGCACCGGGTACACCATCACCAGGGCGGTTGCGGACCCGTCCCCGTAGGGTGCGTCGGCGTCGCTCGGCACCACCGAGCCGCCGACGTCGGCCGCGGCCTGAGCCGGCCCGGCATGCGCCTCGCGGTAGGGGCCGTCTCGACGGGCATCGGCCAGTGGGTAGAACAGGACCCTGTCTGGTCCGGTGGCGGCGGGGTTCACGGGAGCTGACTCGGTCATGCCGCCATGCTGTCACAACCGGCGGTCTGGCCGGGCAACTGCCGAGGAGTTCGCGCGCGGCATACGGATGGTGCGCGGGTGATGGCTTGATGCCGAGTGGGCAGATCCTTAGGGTCGGGGACATGAACGGATCTGCGAACCACTCAGAGAACCAGACCGGCCTCAACGCCAGCGGTGGGGGCGCGGGGGCCGGCCAGCTCGCCGCCGATGACCCCACGACCCGGCACCCGAAGGTCTCCCCGCCGGAACAGGACCAGCCGGAGCCGGGGCTGGATGTGAAGACCGAACCGGTGCCGGACATCGGTCTGGACTCGTACCGGGGCCAGGGGCGGCTGGTTGGCCGAAGGGCGCTGGTGACCGGAGGCGACTCCGGGATCGGCGCCGCCGTCGCCATCGCCTTCGCCCGGGAGGGTGCGGACGTGGCGATCGCCTACCTGCCGGCTGAGGAGGAGGACGCCCGGCGTGTGGTCGAGGCCATCGAGGAGGCGGGTCGGACCGCGGTCGCGCTGCCCGGGGACCTGATGGACCGGCCGTACCGGGAGGGAGTCGTGGACGCCGCCGTCGAGAAGCTCGGCGGGCTGGACATCCTGGTGAACAATGCCGGCAAGCAGGTGATCTCCGACTCTCTGGAGGACCTGAGCGATGAACAGGTGCACGAGTCCTTCCAGATCAATATTATGTCCATGTTCACGCTGTCCCGGGCCGCCCTGAAACACATGGGCCCCGGTTCCACCATCGTCAACACCACGTCCATCCAGGCGTATGAGCCATCGCCGAACCTGCTCGACTATGCGTCCACGAAGGCGGCGATCAACAACTTCACCAAGGGCTTGGCCCAGCAGGTGGCGGAACGGGGCATCCGCGTCAACGCCGTGGCACCGGGCCCGGTCTGGACCGTCCTGCAGGTCTCTGATGGACAGCCCAAGGAGAAGCTGCCGAAGTTCGGGCACAACACCCCGTTGGGCCGTGCCGGTCAGCCGGTGGAGATGGCCCCGGCGTTCGTGTTCCTGGCCTCCGGGGAGTCCAGCTACGTCACCGGTGACACTCTCAACGCCAACGGCGGCACGCCCACGCCCTGATCCACGCTGTAGTCCACGGTGGCTCCGTCCGGCCGATCCACGTCCAACCGACCCCTGGCGAGCGGTCCACAATGGGAGGATGAGTTCCCGCACCCGGTCCGACCCCTTCGACCTCGATCGCCTGGGTGCAGGCCTGGTCTTCAGCGACTCCCTGCCGGACCTGCGCCGGACTCTGGCCTCGGAGCGCCTCGCCGTGGTGCAGGCACCGCCGGGCACCGGCAAGACGACGCTCGTGCCGCCGGCCGCGGCGAACCTGTTGGCCGAGCAGAACGAACAGACCGGTCAGACGGGTCAAGCCGGGCAGGCGGGCCCGGCCCCACGGAAGGTCATCGTCACCCAGCCGCGAAGGGTGGCGGCCCGCGCCGCCACCCGCCGCCTCGCGGCACTGGATGGGACCGGCGTCGGGACCCGGGCCGGCTACGTCGTTCGCGGGGAACGCCAGACCGGCGCGGAGACGCTGGTGGAGTTCGTGACCCCCGGCGTGCTGGTCAACCGGCTGCTGAGCGATCCCGAGTTGGCCGGAGTCGGTGCCGTGATCCTGGACGAGGTCCATGAACGCGATCTCGAGACGGACCTGCTCTTCGGCATGCTCGGCGAGGTGGCCCAGCTGCGCCCCGAGCTGCTGCTCGTGGCGATGTCCGCGACTTTGGATGCGGCGCAGTTCGCCGCCCGGCTGGGGGAGGGCACCGGCCGGTCCGGCCCCGCCCCCGTGGTCGACTGCCCCGCCGCCCTGTTCCCCGTGGACATCCGCTACCGACCGCATTCCGGGCGCCGTCAGGACCTGCGCGGGGTGAGCCGGGACTTCCTCGACCACGTCGCCCGCTGCGCCGCGGAGGCCCATGCAGAGGTCCACGCGGCCGAGCCGGGAACGGACGCCCTCGTCTTCGTCCCCGGGGCCCGCGAGGTCGCGGAGATGGTGTCCCGGTTACAGGACCTGGTCCCCGGCACCGAGATCCTGCCCCTGCACGGTCAGCTGCCGGCCGCCGAACAGGACCGGGCCGTCGGCGGGCGCGAACCCTCCGCACCTGACCGGCCCCGCATCATCGTGTCCACCTCGCTGGCCGAGTCGTCGCTGACGGTGTCGGGGGTACGGCTCGTGGTGGATGCCGGGTTGGCCCGCGAACCCCGCCGGGACAGCGCCCGCGGCATGACCGGGTTGGTGACGGTGGCCGCCGCGCAGTCCTCCGCCGACCAGCGGGCCGGCCGTGCCGGACGCCTCGGCCCCGGCACCGTGGTCCGCTGCTACGACCGCAGCACCTATGGGACCGCACCCGCGCAGCCGACGCCCGCGGCCGCCGTCGCCGATCTCACCGGGGCCGCACTCGTGCTGGCCTGCTGGGGTGCGCCCGCCGGTGAGGGACTGGTGCTGCCGGAGCCGCTGCCGGAGGCCTCCCTGGCCGAGGCACTGGAGACGCTGACGGCGCTGGACGCCATCGATCCCGCCGGGCGCGCCACCGACCACGGCCGCCGCCTCGCCGCGATTCCCGCCGAGCCGCGGTTGGCCCGCGCCCTGCTTGACGGCGGCCGGCTGGTGGGTGCCCGCGCCGCCGCAGGGGTGGTCGCCCTGGTCTCGTCCGATGTGCGGCCCGAGGGCGCCGACCTGACGGTGTCCCTGCACCGGCTGCGTGCGGCGGGGCGCGGCGACGCCGAGGCCGGCCGGTGGCGTCGCGAGACCGAGCGCTTCGAGCGGCTGGCCGGCCGCGCTGGTCCGGCGAGCCCGGTGCACCCGGGGAACACCCCGGTGCCGCAGGACTCGGCCGTGGGAGTCGTCGTCGGGCTGGCGTGGCCCGAACGCCTGGCGCGGCGGGTCCCGGACGCCGCCGGTGGGATCTACCTGCTGGCCGCTGGGACGCGGGCCGCGCTGCCGCCGGGCAGCCAGCTGGCCGGGGCGGGCTGGCTGGCGGTCGCCGAGGTCTCACGCGCCGAGGGGAGGGCCGCAGCCGGCACCGGAGCAGTGATCCGGGCCGCGGCCCCCGTGGACGCCGCCCTGGCCGAACAGCTCGCCGGACCTCTTTATCGGGACGAGCGGACCGCCGCGTGGCAGGACGGCCGGGTGGTCGGCCGGGCCGTGAAGGCGGTGGGGGCGATCGTCCTCTCCGAGACTCCGGTGGCGCCCGACCGGGCGTCTGGCCGCGCCGCCGTCGTGCGTCTGCTGGCCGAGCGCGGCCCCGAGGCCATCGGCCTGACCGCCGAGACCAGCCCCGGGGCCGACGCGCTGCGCCGCCGCCTGCACCTGCTCCACCGGACGCGGGGGGAGCCGTGGCCGGACCTGTCCTCGGCGGCACTCGCGGCGGGCTGGGAGGACTGGCTCGCCCCCGAGGTGGAGAAGCTGGCCGGTGGGGCCAAGGCGGGGTCGTTGGATCTGGCCTCGGCCCTGCGGCGGTTGCTGCCGTGGCCGGAGGCGGTGCGGTTGGACGAGCTGGTGCCCGAGCGCCTGCCCGTCCCCAGCGGCCGCACCGCTCGGATCGACTACCCGGCCGTGGAGGCCGGCGGCGAGGCAGAAGACCACGCCGGCACCCCGGTGGTGGCGGTCAAGCTCCAGGAGTGCTTCGGGCTGGCCGAGACCCCGCGGTTGGTGGATGGCCGGGTGCCGGTCGTCTTCCACCTGCTGTCCCCGGCGGGCCGGCCGCTGGCCGTCACCGGGGATCTGGCCTCGTTCTGGTCCGGCCCTTACGCCCAGGTGCGGGCCGAGATGCGGGGCCGCTACCCGAAGCACCCGTGGCCCGAGGACCCCTGGACCGCGCCGGCGACGGCGCGGACAAAGAAGGCCGACGACAAGACCCAGCAGGAGAGCCGTCGGTGACCGCATCAGCAGGCGTGTTCGTCAGTGGGGGATGTGACGCTTTCCCGCGCCGCGGGTGGGCAACAGATTCCCCCACTGACGTGATGCCGCACCGAGCTGCCTACCGGCGTTCGCCTATTTGGCTGCCAGCTCCTCCTCAGAGCTCCAGCCCGGTGACCGAGCGTCCGTGCGGATCGGCCGTGGCTCGGGGAGTGCCGTCGACGGCGATGATGAATTCGCCAGGCGCAATGGACGTGGGCAGCGGATGGAGTTGTGGGAGGACCCTGGGTCCCTCATTACTGATCCAGTGCCCCGGCAGGCCGCTGACGAGATCGGCGAAACTGCCACGGGCGGACTCGTCGAGGTAGGCGAGCACGGCCGTGTGGAAGACGACCAGCGTGGCGTCGGCGGGTGCCTCGGCGGCCAGGGCTGGCAGCGCCTCGTTGAGGTCGCCGGCAATGATCCGGGGTGGCTCACGGCGGGCGACGGCCAGCGCGGATCGGAGCCGATCCCGGCGACCATCGTGTCCGGGCCAGATGAGGGTCTCCAGCCAGGTGCAGTCGTCCGGATTCGCGACGTCCACGGGGGAGACATCGATCCCCGCCCGCCACACGACCTCCGGAAGAGCCTGCGGTGGCTCGATTCCCGGTCCGAGACGGCAGTCGATGGCCACCTCGGATGGCCCGTCGGCGGGGTCGAGGCGGGTGCCGTCGCTGTACCGGTAGGAGTAGCGGTCCGGCAAGAGGCAGAGACCGGCCGCGGCTCCCACCTCAACCAGGGCCAGGGGCTGGGGCAGCTCGGCGAGGAACGGCAACAACACGGCGCATCGGGCCGCCTCGTTCGTCTGGGTGGATCGCGCCAGGATGGTCTCCCGGATGGCGTCCCAGCGGCCCATGAGGGTGGACCGGAACGAGGCGTAGGTGCCCTCGGCGCCCTGGATCCGAGCGGCGGCGAACACAAGGTTGGGCTGGCGCTTGGGACGGGGCAGTCTTGCCACCGGGTCGAGCACTTCGGGATCCTCGGCGATGTCCCCGGCCCAGTCCTCGTAGACCTCGGAGCTGCCGTGAGCCTCGAATCGGGCGAAGCGGCGGTAGACCTCTGACGGGAAGCTCCCCGCGGTGGATGGCGGGGTCCATCACGGCAGCGGCCACGTGTGCACAGGGTCTCCGCCGCGCATGTGCGTCCCGTACTCCGCCACCATGCTCGCCAGCGCCTTGCCCCGGGCCAGGCCGGATTCCTCGTACCGGCCCAGGGCCCGCGTCATCCACGCCGCCCCGTTCTGGCCGGTCCGGGTGCGGCCGGTGAGCACTGCCAGGTAGTGATCCGCCACGTCGTCCTCCACCTCGAGCAGCTCCAGCCCGTGCCGGGCGGCCGGCAGCAGGTGCCGGTCCAGCAGCTCCGTGACGGGGACATCCCCGTAACCGGGCCAGTACACCGAGGCGTTCAGCCCGTGCCGGGCGCATTCGTAGAAGTTGGTCCTGGCCACCCCGAAAGACATCCGCTGCCACGGGTTCTCCTCCGTGGACACCAGGTACTTGACCAGGCCGAAGAAGAAGGCGGCGTTGGCCACCATGTCCACCACCGTGGGGCCGGCCGGAAGCAACCGGTTCTCCACCCGGAGGTTGGCCGGAAGCGCCGGCGAGGTGCCGCCGTCGCCCTGCTTCTCGTCCTTGCCCGGATCATAGATGGGCCGGTTCCAGCGGTAGACCGTGCCGTTGTGCAGCAGCAGCTCGGCCAGTTTCGGCGCCCCGGCCGCCGTGGTGCCCGTAGCGCCGGACATCTCCGGCAGCAGCGCCGGGAAGAAGGCGATGTTCTCCTCGAACAGGTCCTCGATGCCGTCGATCCAGCGCTCGCCGAACCAGACGCGGGGCCGCACCCCCTGACGGGCCAACTCCGGCCCGCGGGTGTCCGCGGCCTGCTGGAACACAGGAATCCGGGACTCGGCCCACAACAGGCTGCCCAGGAACAGCGGGGAGTTCGCGGCCAGGGCCACCTGTGGCCCGGCGATCGCCTGCGCGGCATTCCACACCGGGCCGAACTGCTCTCGGGTCACCTCAAGGTGCAGCTGCATGGAGGTGCACGTGGACTCTGGGGCGATGTCCCGGGCGTAGTAGGACAGGTGCTCGGGACCGTCGATGTCGATGAGGATGTCCTCACCGCGGGCCTCGAGGATCGCCGCGTTCAGGGCCGAGTAGCGGTTGCCCTCGCTGATCCAGTCCTCTCCGGCCAAGTCCTCCCCGTCCAGTGTGGGCAGGATCCCGATCGCATACAGCTGCGCCCCGGCCCGGATGGCCCGCTTGTCCGCCCGGTCCAGCTCCGCCTTCAGGGACTCCTCGAGATCGCGCAGTCCGCGCTCCCGGATGGTCAGGGACGGGTGGTTGAGCTCGATGTTGTACCGGCCCAGTTCCGTCTGGAATGCCGAATCGTCGATGGCGTCGAGGACCTCGCGGTTCAGCGGCGCCGGCTGGGACTGCTCGTCCACCAGGTTCAGCTCCAGCTCCAGGCCGATCCGTCCCGCCCCGGAGAAGTCGCTGCCGGCCAGGTAGTCCTTCAGTTCCTGCAGTGACCCTTCCAGCCGCTCGCGGTAGCGCGTCCGCTCGGACCGGGAATAGGTGCTCGATTCGACCTCGGTGCCCATGGGATGAAGCGTAAGGCACCGGAACCCTTGGGAAACACCCGTCACAGGCATATGCTCACGTCACAGTGACCTGCTTCACAGGTCCGAGGCGAGTTCTCGGCCCGGGGCGCAGGTCACGGTGGCACACGGATCATCGGCCCTGGCCGCAGCACCGTGGGACGGAACCGGACCGGAGGTACGCGACTGATGAGGCAATCCCGACCGAGTGGCAGGCACACCCGCCGGCTGGCGAGCGCCGCAGTGGTGGCCACGGCAGCCCTGGTGCTCACGGGGTGTGGGCCGGCGGAGGACACCCCGGTCCTCACCTGGTACACCAACCCGGACGACGGCGGCCAGGCCACCATCGCGCAGCAGTGCACCGAAGCGGCCGACGGGGCCTACCGGATCGAGACATCCATCCTCCCCACCGATGCCGCCTCCCAGCGTGAGCAGCTCACCCGGCGGCTGGCCGCCGGGGACACCTCGATGGACATCATGTCCCTGGACCCGCCCTTCATCCCCGAACTGGCCGAGCCCGGATTCCTCGCGCCGGTCCCCGAGGACGTGGCCTCCTCGACCACCGAGGACACCCTGGACGGGGCACTGGCCGGTGCGACGTGGAAGGACAACCTCGTCACCGTGCCGTTCTGGGCCAACACCCAGCTGCTCTGGTACCGCGAGTCCGTGGCCGAGGAGGCCGGTCTGAACATGGAGGAACCGGTCACCTGGGATCAGCTGATCGAGGTCGCCCGGGACCAGGACAAGGAACTCGGAGTCCAGGGGGCACGGGCCGAGTCCATGACCGTGTGGCTCAACGCGCTGGTCGAGTCCGCCGGCGGGCACATCCTCGAGAACCCCGAGGCCTCCGCTGCGGACGTCCAGACCGGACTCGACACGGAGGCCGGCCACGCGGCAGCGCAGGTCGTCTCCGCCATCGGTCAGGAGGGTCTCGGCGGCCCCGGCCTGGCCACCCAGCAGGAGAACGAGGCCATGCTGCTCTTCCAGGGGGACAACGGCTCCTTCATGGTGAACTGGCCGTTCGTCTGGCCCGCCACCAACGCCGCCGTGGAGGACGGAGCACTCCCGGAGGACCTGCCCGAGGACATTGGCTGGGCCCTGTACCCGCAGATGGTCGAGGGCCAGGAGCCGGCACCGCCGCTGGGCGGCATCAACCTCGGGGTGGGGGCCGCATCCGAGCACCCGGAGCAGGCGTGGGAGGCGATCGAGTGCATCGTCACCCCGGAGCACCAGACGGAGTACTTCATCACCAACGGCAACCCGCCCTCCAGTGCGAGCGCGTTCGACGATCCGGCCGTGGAGGAGGCGTTCCCGATGGCTCCGACGATCCGCGAATCCCTGGAACTGGCGGCGCCCCGTCCGCAGACGCCGTACTACAACGAGGTGTCCACGGCCCTCCAACAGCGGTTCACCCCGCCGGGCGCCGTTGACCCGGAGACCACCCCGGCCGAGACCGGCCAGTTCATCATGGAAGTCTTGCGAGGGGAGTCCCTGCTGTGAGTGCCGTTCCCACGAATGTCCCCGCGGTCGACCCGGAGCCCGGGGATCCGCACCGAGGCTCCGCGCCGCCGAGTGGCTCCCGCGGCCGCCGCAAGGCGCCGACCTCCGAACGCGCGAAGGCCGAGGCCCGCCTGGGCTGGTGGCTCGCCGGGCCGGCCTTCGTCATCATGGTGGCCGTCATCTTCTACCCCGTGGCGCAGGCCGTCTGGGACTCGCTGTTCAGTTACCGCCTGACAGCGCCGGGGGACCGGGAGTTCATCGGCCTGAGGAACTACGCCACGATCCTCACGGACGGTGTGTTCTGGAGCGCACTGGGGGTCACGGCCCTGATCACCGTGGTCACCGTCTTCGTGGAACTCATCCTCGGCTTCATCCTCGCGATGATCATGCACAAGGCCATCAAGTCCACCCGCGGCCTGGTCCGGACCGTGATCCTGGTGCCCTACGGCATCATCACCGTGGTCTCGGCCTACGCCTGGTACTACATGTTCAGCATCGATTCCGGGTACGTGAACAACTGGCTCAGCTGGCTGCCCGGGTTCAACGACGAGCTCAACTGGTTCGCCCAGGGCGGCACCTCGCTCGTGGTGATCATGTTCTCGGAGATCTGGAAGACCACGCCTTTCATCTCCCTGCTCCTGCTCGCCGGACTGGCCCAGGTCCCGGAGGACCTCTCCGAGGCGGCCGCCGTGGACGGGGCCAACTGGTGGCAGCGGCTCAGCCGGGTCGTGCTGCCGAACATGAAGGCGGCCATCATGGTGGCCGTGCTGTTCCGGGCCCTGGACGCGTTCCGGGTGTTCGACTCGATCTTCATCATGACCAACGGCGCGTACGGCACTGAGGTGCTCTCCCTGCTTGCCTACCGCACCTCGATCGGCCGCCTGGAGATCGGGCTCGGCTCCGCCATCTCCGTGGTGCTGTTCCTGTGCGTGGCCCTGATCGCCTTCGTCGCCATCAAGGTCTTCAACGTTGACCTTGCCGGATCCAAGGGAGGCCGCAAATGAGCGTCGAAGCAACCCGAGCCCCGGCCGGCCGTGCCGCCCGCGAGCCGGACCCGACTGCGGAGGAGCTGGAGGGCCAGAAGACGGCGCGCCGAGCCAAGCGGAACACGGCCATCGGCTGGTGGGTGCTCACCGTCGTCGTGGCCGTGTGGTGCCTGTTCCCCGTGGCGTCCATCCTCGCCACGAGCTTCAAGACCCCGGGGGATCTGTCCAACGGGCAGTTCCTGCCGACCGAGCCCTCCACGATCAACTATGAGGAGATCCTGGTGGGGGACTCCCGCCAGCTGTTCCTCAGCGCCCTGTGGAACTCCATCGGCATCACCGTGATCGCCACGGCCATCGCCGTGGTGCTGGCCACCCTGTGCGCCTACGCGATCGCCCGCCTGGACTTCCCGGGCAAGAAGGTCGTGCTGACCGTCTCCCTGATGGTCTCCATGTTCCCGGTGATCTCCCTGGTCACGCCGCTGTTCAACATGTGGCGGACGCTGGGCCTGTATGACACGTGGCCCGGTCTGATCATCCCGTACCTGTCCCTGACACTGCCGATCTCCATCTGGACGCTTACCGCGTTCTTCCAGCAGATCCCGTGGGAGCTCGAACAGGCCGCGCAGGTGGACGGCGCCACCCCGCTGCAGGCGTTCCGCAAGGCGATCGTCCCGCTCGCCCTGCCCGGGGTCTTCACCACCGCCATCATCGCCTTCTTCATCGCCTGGAACGACTTCGTCTACGGCATCTCACTGACCTCCACCGAGGCGGCCAGACCCGTGCCGGCCGCCTTGGCGTTCTTCACCGGCGCCTCCCAGTTCGAATCGCCCACCGGCGCGATCTCCGCCGCGGCGATCATCGTGACCATCCCGGTGGTGCTGCTGGTCATGCTCTTCCAGAAGCAGATCGTCGCCGGACTGACCTCGGGCGCGGTGAAGGGCTGATCAGCGGGGCCAACACCTGCCGCGGGCAACCGGCGCCAGTGAGCACCAGCCACCCATCATGACGGAACGCAAGGCAAGCGAAGCAAGCAGAGAAAGGGAGCACCGATGGCCTCCATCACCCTGAACAACATCGTCAAGAAGTACGACGACGGCTTCCCGGCCGTGAACAATGTGTCCCTGGACATCGCCGACGGTGAGTTCGTCATCCTGGTGGGCCCCTCGGGCTGTGGCAAGTCCACCCTGCTGCGGATGATCGTGGGGCTGGAGGACATCACGTCCGGCGAGCTGCAGATCGACGGAACGCGGATGAACGAGGCCGCGCCGAGGGACCGGAACCTGGCCATGGTGTTCCAGAACTACGCCCTCTACCCGCATCTGACGGTGTACGAGAACATCGCCTTCCCGCTGCGTCTGGCCAAGAAGTCCGGTGGCTTGAATGGCTCCAACGGTGACTCCACCGGGGGAGCGAACGGCGGATCCAACGGCGGATCCCGCGGGAGAAGCCTCGGCGGGGCCGGCGGGGGATCGGTGGACGACCGGGTGCGCAAGGCGGCCGAGATGCTCGAACTGACCGAGCACCTGGAGCGCAAGCCCGCGAACCTCTCCGGCGGTCAGCGGCAACGCGTGGCGATGGGGCGGGCGATCGTCCGCCAGGCGGACGCGTTCCTGTTCGACGAGCCGCTGTCCAACCTGGACGCCAAGCTGCGCGGGCAGATGCGCGCGGAGATCGCCCAGCTGCAGCGCCGGCTCGGCGTCACCAGTGTGTACGTCACGCACGACCAGACCGAGGCGATGACCCTGGGGGACCGGGTGGCGGTGCTGAAGAAGGGCGAGCTCCAGCAGGTGGCCAGCCCCCGCGAACTCTACGAACAGCCCGTGAACCTGTTCGTGGCCGGCTTCATCGGCTCCCCGTCCATGAACTTCCTGCCCGCCACCCTCAAGGAGGGCTCAGCGGGTTCCGCGGGCTCCACAAGCTCCACCGGCGGCGCTGTCCTCTCCTCGCCGATCGGTGACATCCCCATCTCCGCGGAGAAGGCCGCCGTGGCGAAGGGTCATGACCTGCTCATGATCGGGCTGCGGCCCGAGTTCTTCGAGGACGCGCAACTCGTGGACGAGGCCAAGAAGGGCAAGGGTGCGGTCTTCACGGCGGAACTGTCCCACCTGGAATGGCTGGGGCACGAGCAGTACGGCTACATCGAGTTCGAACCGGACGAGAAGGTCCGGCGCCTGCTGTCCGACCTCGCGGCGGAAATGGATGCCGATGAGCTGCGCCCGCAGGTGGTCACCACGCTGTCCGCGGAGTCCCGGGTGCGCCCCGGTCAGCCCACCGACCTCTGGGTGGACACGTCCCGCATCCACATCTTCGACCCGGAGACCGGCGAGAACCTGACCCGGGACGCGGAGGCGGGCGCCGAATTGACACGGATGGCCACCGCGGAACGCGAGCGGGAGATCGAGCTGGCCGCCGCGAAGGACGGCTAGAAGGTACTACTCGGAGGTCGCGTCGCGGTGCGCCGCGGCCAAGCGAACGTAGGTGGACGAGTTCCTGCCGAGGGAGGCGAGCTCGTCCTCGGTGAGTTCGCGGCGGACCTTGGCGGGGACACCGGCCACCAGTGATCGCGGCGGGACCACGGTGCCCTCGAGGACCAGGGCGCCGGCGGCCACGAGGGACTGGGCCCCGATCACGGCTCCGTTCATGACCGTGGCGGACATGCCGATCAGGCAGCCGTCCTCCACGGTGGCGCCGTGGACCACGGCGGCGTGGCCCACCGAGATGTCCTGGCCGAGGGTGCAGGGGAAGCCCGCATCCGCGTGGAGGACCACGTTGTCCTGCAGGTTCGTGCGCTCGCCCACCCGGATGGGGGCGCTGTCCCCGCGCGCCGACACGCCGTAGAAGGCGGAGGACTCGGCTGCGAGGGCCACGTCACCGGACAGGGTGGCGGTGGGGGCGAGGAAGCAGGACTCGTGGGCGACCGGCGTCGAACCGGAAACGGTGATCAGGTGTGCCATGGCAACAGCGTACGTGCCAGGGCGTACCTGATCACCGTCAGTCGAAGACGACGGTGCGTTTGCCGTCGAGGAGGACTCGGTGCTCGGCGTGCCATTTGACGGCGCGGGAGAGGGTGGAGCCTTCGACCTCGCGGCCGCGGATGACGAATTCGCGGGCGGACTGGGCGTGGGTGACGCGTTGGACTTGCTGTTCGATGATCGGGCCCTCGTCCAGGTCGGCGGTCACGTAGTGGGCGGTGGCCCCGATGAGCTTGACGCCGCGGTCGTGGGCCTGGTGATAGGGGCGGGCGCCCTTGAACGACGGCAGGAAGGAGTGGTGGATGTTGATGGCCTTGCCCTCGAGCTTGCGGCAGAGGTCGTTGGAGAGGATCTGCATGTAGCGGGCCAGGACCACGAGCTCGATGTCATACTCGGCGACCAGGTCCAGGAGCTTGGCCTCAGCCTCGGCCTTGTTGGAGTTGCCGTCAGCGTCCTTGGCCACGGGGATGTGGATGAAAGGGATGCCATAGAAGAACGCCATGGGCTGGAGCTCGAGATGGTTGGAGACGATGACCGGGATCTCCACGGAGAGGGTGCCGGCGCGCTGCTGGAAGAGCAGGTCGTTGAGGGTGCGGCCATCCTTGGAGCACATCACCAAGGTGCGGGTCTTGCGGGAGGCCTCCCAGAGGCCGAGGTCCATGGAGAACTCCTCGCGGACCGGTTCCAGGGCTGCCTCGACCGCATCGCGGCTCTCGGGGGTGGTGAATTCCACGCGCATGAAGAAGGTGCCGGTGTCCGGGGAGTCGAACTGCTTGGAGTCGGTGATGTCTCCCTGGACCGAGAGCAGGGCGCCGGAGACGGCGTGCACGATGCCGCGGCTGTTCTGGCAGGACAGGGACAGCACCATGGGATGGCCGGTGATCTCGGCCGAACCGGCCAGGCTGGCGGGGGACGCGGTGGCAGGGGTAGAAGCGTTCATGGGGAAAGCATACCTATCTCCATAGTGATTTGTATCACCCGGCAGGAAATCGTTGTCAGTGACGCGTGGTTCCCCGAGCGGATCCTCAGCGGGCCCTGGGGGGGTGGTCGTGGACGGCGGGGCCCAGGCCTCGGCCCCCAAGTCACCCTATGGCACAGTGGGCGGCACCAGCCGGACGGCTCCAGGGCCGCTCGGCGAGGGCACCGTCAGCGAGAGCAAAGGACAGGTCATGGACAACCAGCAGCTGCTGTGGTGGGTCATCGGCGTGGTGGTGGCCATCATCATCATCGTCGTGGTCATCGTGTGGGCGAAGAGGAGTCGGGACCGGCGGCAGGAGGCGGCCCACCGGGCTGCTGAAGACCTCCGCGGTGAGGCGGACCGGCAACAGGGACGCACCCTGGCCGAGGAGGAGCGGGCCGCCGCCGTCCGTCACGATGCCGAGGCGGCGGAGGAACAGGCGCGGCAACTGCGGGTTGAGGCCGAGGAGCGTGAGCGGACCGCTGACTCGTCACGGGGTGCGCTGGACGCGCGACTGCGGGAGGCGGACCGGCTGGACCCGGAGGTGCGGACCGACGGGGACGGACGCCGGGTCGACGGTGCCGACCCGGTCAGCGACGCGGGGCCGGCCGGAGACGCCGGGCCGGTCAGCGACGCCGGGCCCGGCAGGCATGCCGCGGATACCGCCGGCGACGACGACGCGCGAGGGCCCCGCTCCTGACATCGGAGCGGGGCCCTGGTGAGCGTGCGGCCCACGGCCGGCGTCGGGACTCAGGCGCCGGCCGGAGGGCTCATGGACCTCAGTTGCCGCGGTCGACGCCCATGCCCGGGACGTCGGCGCCGTCGACATTGGCCTTGACGGCGTCCTCGATGCGCTGGCCGATGGTGGCGTCCACGTTCTTCCAGTACTGGAAGGCGTTGGACAGCACCGGCTCCTGGACCCCGTCGAGGGCGCCGGAGACGGTCTCCACGAACTGGTCACGCTGGGCGTCGGAGAACACCTCGCGGACGAGGATGCCCGGCTGCACGAAGTCGCCGTCATCGCTGCGCAGGGTGTAGGCCTCGCGGGTCAGTGCGCCGTCGGCCTCCCAGCCGTTGTCCACCGGGCCGGTCTCGTCCGACCAGGAGTCACCGAAGGAGTTCGGGGCGTACATGGAGCGGGCACCGGTGTGCTCGTACCACATGTTGCCCTCGAAGTTGTAGGTGTGCACCGGATTGATCGGCTTGTTGACGGGCAGCTGCTGGAAGTTGGTGCCGATGCGGTAGCGCTGGGCGTCCGCATAGGCGAAGTTGCGGCCCAGCAGCATCTTGTCCGGGGAGTTGCCCGTGCCCGGGACCATGTTGGCCGGGGAGAACGCGGACTGCTCGATCTCCGCGAAGAAGTTCTCCGGGTTGCGGTTCAGGGTCATGGTGCCGACCTTGTGCCGCGGGTAGTCCTTCTGGGACCACGTCTTGGTCAGGTCGAAGGGGTTGTACCGGTAGGTCTTGGCCTCCTCGTACGGCATGATCTGGAAGTACAGGTCCCACTTCGGGAAGTCGCCCTCGGCGATCGCGTCGCGCAGGTCGCGGCGGTGGTACTCGGCGTCCGCGCCGGCCAGGCGCTCGGCCTCGGCGTTCGAGAGGTTCTCCACGCCCTGCTGGGACTCGAAGGCCCACTTGACCCAGAAGCGCTCACCGGCCGCGTTGACCAGGGAGTAGGTGTGGGAGGAGTACCCGTTCATGGTGCGCCAGGACTTGGGCAGTCCCCGCTCACCCATCAGGTAGGTGACCTGGTGGGCCGACTCGGGGTTCTGGGTCCAGAAGTCCCACTGCATGGTGCCGTCACGCAGGCCGGAGTCCGGCATGCGCTTCTGGGAGCGGATGAAGTGCGGGAACTTCATGGGGTCGCGGACGAAGAACACGGGGGTGTTGTTGCCCACCATGTCGAAGTTGCCCTCTTCGGTGTAGAACTTCAGCGAGAAGCCGCGCACGTCGCGCCAGGTGTCCGGGGAGCCCAGCTCGCCGGCCACGGTGGAGAAGCGGGCCAGCATGTCGGTCTTCTTGCCGGGCTGCAGGAAGTCGGCCTTGGTCCACTTCGAGACGTCCTCGGTGATCTCCAGGGTGCCGAAGGCGCCGGCGCCCTTGGCGTGCGGACGGCGCTCGGGGACGTTCATCCGGTTGAAGTGCGCGAGGGTCTCCACCAGGTGGTGGTCGTGCAGGACGATGGGGCCGTCAGCGCCCACGGTCAGCGAGTTGCGGTCGCTGACGGCGGGGATGCCGGCCTGAGTGGTGGAACCGGTGCCGTGCGGGGTGGTTTCCGTCATCACGTTCTCCTTGGTCGGTTGGATGTGGTGGATGGTTGGGATACCGGTCAGCCCTGGCGGGCTTCCCGGGGCTGGGTGGGGACCTCAGGAAGGGTCCCGGTGGGCCGTGCGACCTGCGCCGGCTGGGTGGACGCGCAGTCCGCGCACAGTCCCTGATAGACGACGTCGGCGATCCGGATGGTCATGCCGTGCGTCTCGGAGGGGTGCAGGCACGGGGCATGGCCAACGGCGCAGGCCACGTCCTCGATGCGCCCGCACTCCGTGCAGACGGCGTGGTGGTGGTTGTCCGCCACGCGGGTCTCATACCGGGCCGGGGAGTTGGCCAGGTCCAGCTGGCGGAGCAGTCCGGCGCCGGTCAGGGAGTGCAGCACGGTGTAGATGGACTGCACCGTGATCCCCGGCAGGCTCTGGCGCACGTGCTCCAGGACCGCGTCCGCCGTGGCGTGCGGGGAGTCGTGCAGGGCATCCAGGACGGCGAGCCGCTGCTTGGTGACCCGCAGCCCCGCCGACCGCATGCGGGCGGCCCAGGCCAGCGGGGCGGCTCCGGTGAGGGCTCGCCCTTCCTGGTCCGGGGTCTCGGCGGGGGTGCTCTGGGTCATGCCCCCAGTATTGCATATTCTGAGTTACTCATAACTACTCGCGGGCTGCCGGGGCCTCCGCCGCCGTGATGGTCCGCACTGCCTCCACGGCGGCCCGTCGCCCGGCCCGGGTGGCCCCGATCGTCGAGGCGGAGGCGCCATAGCCCACCAGGAAGAGTCCGGGGCTCTTCGCCACGGACACCCCGTCCGCCGCCATCACCACGCCGCCGCCGCGCTCGCGGATGTGCACGGGGGACAGGTGATCCAGGGAGGCGCGGAACCCGGTCGCCCAGAGGATGGCGTCCACCGGGGTCTCCCACGTGGTCAGCGGGTCCTCGGCCGAGAGGGCGGTGCAGGCCCGTCCCGGCAGCACGGGCACCCGGTCCAGTCCGCCCGCCGCGGCGCCGTCCGGCGCGAGCAGCGCATCGGCGACCGGCCCCTGGGAGGGGACCGGGCCGCCGTCGGGCCCCGGGCCGTCCAGGACCACCCCGGTGCCGGTGATCCGGCGCAGCGGGCCCCGGCTGATGAGCACGCCGGAGGCGAGGCCGGCGAGGTACTGGTCCGTGACGGGCAGGCCCGTGGCGGCCACCACGGACAGCGGTGGCAGGCCCATGGTGGTGCGGGCCGAGACGGAGGCCTCCACGTTCACGCCCCACGAGGAGTCGAAGAAACGGTCCGTCCAGTCCGGCGCGCGGCGGGTGCTCCACACGGTGTGGGCGCCGGCCTGGTCCAGTTGGAGGAGGAACTGCAGGGCGGAGGTGCCGCCGCCGACCACGAGGACCCGTTGGCCCGTGAAGTCCTCGGCCGCCGTGAACCCCCGCGTGTGCAGCTGCCGGCCGGTGAACTCGGCGATCCCCGGGTAGTACGGGACGTAGGGGCTGTCCCAGGTGCCGGTGGCGTTGATGACCGTGCGGGCCCGCCACGTGCGCCCCGCCGCGGTGGTGACGGTGAAGGTGCCGTGTTCACGGGGAGTCGCACCAGGGGCCGCCTCCGGGGTGGGGGCGTCCCGCTCCACATGGTGCACCACTGACTCGACCGCGGCGGGGCGGACCACCGGCAGGCCGTTGCCCCGCTCGTAGTCGCCGTAGTAGCGCGACACCACCCGGCTGGCCGGCTCGGCCGGATCCGGGGTCCCCAGCGGCAGGCCGGGCAGATCGTGGATCCCGTGCGCGGCGTCGAAGGTCAGGGAGTCCCAGCGGTGGCGCCAGGCCCCGCCAGGCCCGTCGTTGGCGTCGAGGACCACGAAGTCCTCCCAGGGCACCAGGCCCTTGCGCAGGAGTTGTCCGGCGGCGCTCAGCCCCGCCTGCCCGGCCCCGATCACGACGACGGCCAGCAGCTCGGGCGCGGAGGAACTCTCAGGTGTGCTCACCTGAAGTGCAGCGCCCCGGCCGCTGCGCGTATTCCGACGGAGCGTTCCGGGGCCGTGATCCGGCCGGGCGCTCGCTGCCGGCCCCGCCATGGAACCGACACGGGCAGGCGCCCGCGCTACGATGGGGGCGCAGGCCGCGACTGGCGAAGGTGGACCACCACCGGGAAGCGGCGAACACGGACACCGGCGGTCGTCAGAGGCCGCCGGGCCGTGCAGGCCTCCGGACCGCCCGCCTGGGTCCGGCGGCGGCCAACGAACGTGACTACGCCAGCAGGAGCCCCCCGTGACAGAGCCGAACACCGCGCCCTCCCAGTCCGCCACCACCCTCGGGGCCGGGCTGAACACCCAGCCCCTGTCCGAGGTCGATCCCGAGATCGCCGCCGTCTTGGGTCAGGAGCTCGGCCGCCAGCGGGACACCTTGGAGATGATCGCCTCCGAGAACTTCGTCCCGCGGGCGATCCTCGAGACCCAGGGGTCGGTCCTGACCAACAAGTACGCCGAGGGCTACCCCGGCCGCCGCTACTACGGCGGTTGCGAGTATGTGGACGTGGCGGAGAACCTCGCGATCGAGCGGGCCAAGTCCCTATTCGGCGCGGAGCACGTCAACGTGCAGCCGCACGCCGGCGCGCAGGCCAATGTGGCCCTGATGACCGCCCTGATGCAGCCCGGTGACACGCTCATGGGCCTGTCCCTGGCGCACGGCGGCCACCTGACCCACGGCATGAAGCTCAACTTCTCCGGCAAGACCTATGACATCGCCGCCTACGAGGTGGACCCGGACACCTACCGGATCGACATGGACAAGGTGCGCGAGAAGGCGCTGGAGGCCCGGCCCACCATGATCGTGGCCGGCTGGTCCGCGTACCCCCGCCAGCTCGACTTCGCGGCCTTCCGCTCCATCGCCGATGAGGTCGGGGCCAAGCTCTGGGTGGACATGGCCCACTTTGCCGGCCTGGTGGCCGCGGGGCTGCACCCGAACCCGGTGCCGCACGCCGACGTCGTGACGTCCACCGCGCACAAGACGCTGGCCGGTCCGCGCTCGGGATTCATCCTCTCCAAGGAGGAGTACAAGAAGAAGATCGATTCCGCCGTTTTCCCGGGCCAGCAGGGCGGACCGCTGATGCACGCGATCGCCGGCAAGGCCGTGGCCTTCAAGATCGCGGCTTCCGAGGAGTTCGCCGAGCGCCAGCGCCGCACCATCGAGGGCGCCCAGATCCTCGCCGAGCGCCTGACCGCCGGTGACGTCACCCAGCACGGGATTTCCATCCTGACGGGGGGCACCGATGTGCACCTGATCCTGGTGGACCTGCGCCACGCCGAACTGGACGGCCGCCAGGCCGAGGACCTGCTGCACGAGGTCGGCATCACCGTAAACCGCAACTCGGTCCCGTTCGATCCGCGTCCGCCGATGACCACCTCCGGGCTGCGCATCGGCACGCCGGCACTGGCCACCCGCGGCTTCGGCGCCACGGAGTTCACCGAGGTCGCGGACATCATCGCCCAGACCCTCACGCCGTCCCCGGATGTGCCGGCCCTGCGCGCCCGCGTGCAGAAGCTGGCCGAGGACTTCCCGCTGTACGACGGCCTCGAGGGCTGGTGATCGCCGCGGCTCCCCAGCGGGAGCCGTAGCCAACCGCAGTGTGTGGAGTGGCGCCGTCCTGGTGACAAGCCTGGTGACAGGCGCCACTCCAATCACTATGGTGATAGGTATTCATTCTGGTCGACCCCCGCAAGGAAGCGTGAACCGCCGTGACCGCACAGAAGCTC
Source organism: Citricoccus sp. NPDC079358 (assembly GCF_040702545.1). Lineage (NCBI taxonomy): Bacteria > Bacillati > Actinomycetota > Actinomycetes > Micrococcales > Micrococcaceae > Citricoccus > Citricoccus sp. NPDC079358. The sequence goes on along the minus strand of NZ_JBFBLI010000005.1, from coordinate 201,392 downwards.
GATGGCCGTGCCACTGCCGCCGCCATCAAGAAGAACCTCACCGAACGCGTCAAGGTCCTCCGTGACCAGGGTGTGGTGCCCGGGCTGGGGACCGTCCTGGTGGGGGAGGATCCCGGTTCGCAGTCCTATGTGGCCGGCAAGCACCGTGACTGCGCCGAGGTGGGGATCACCTCCATCCGGCGTGACCTGCCCGACTCCACCACGGAGGAGGAGCTCCTCGCGGTGGTCCAGGAGCTGAACGCCAATGACGAGTGCACCGGGTACATCGTGCAGTTGCCGCTGCCGAAGCACATCGACACGGACCGGATCCTGGAGGCCATCGACCCGGACAAGGACGCCGACGGCCTGCATCCGATGAACCTGGGCCGGCTGGTCGCCTCCGTGGGCGGCGAGCTGACCTCCCCGCTGCCGTGCACGCCGAAGGGCTGCGTGGAGTTGTTGAAGCACTACGGGATCGAGCTGGCCGGCAAGCTGGTGCTGGTCATCGGCCGCGGTGTGACCATCGGCCGCCCGGCCGGTCTGGTGCTGACCCGCCGGGACGTCAACGCCACCGTGGTCCTGGCCCACACCGGGACGAAGGACCTGAAGGCGGAGCTGGCCCGGGCAGACGTCATCATCGCCGCCGCGGGCGTGGCCCACATGGTCAAGCCCGAGGACGTCAAGGAGGGTGTGGTCGTGCTGGACGTCGGCGTCTCCCGCGTCACAGGCGAGGACGGCAAGGCCCGGATCACCGGTGACGTGGATCCGGCCGTGGCCGAGAAGGCGTCCTGGATGGCCCCCAACCCCGGCGGCGTCGGGCCGATGACCCGGGTGGAGCTCCTGGCCAACGTGGTGGAGGCGGCCGAGCGCGCCGTCGCCGCCCGGGGCTGAGGGCCGACGGCCCTGTTGTCCGGTGTCCTGCTTCAGCCAGGATTCCCGCGGAGGACGTCGACGTGCACATGGTCGAGATGGCGCAGGATCTCGTTGCCGGGGGCCGGCGCGTCGTAGTCCCACCACAGCCCTCGTGAACTGCGCGCACTCCAGACCCGGTCGTCGAAGATGACGTACTGGACGTCCAGGTCTTCGGCATGGGCGACGAGCCAATGCGCCAGGAGCCACCCCTGGCGTCGGTTCTCCTCGGTCACGGGACGGAAGAAGACATCGATGGCGCGGCCGTCGTTGTGGGTCGACTCCCCAGCCCTGTTCACTCCGCCCGGGGCGAACCCTCCGAGGTCTTGGTCACCGAACACGTCGGCCATCGCCTCGCGGAGCCGCTCCGCCCGGGGCGTCAGGCCGGTGGGCGTCACCTGCTGCTCCAGCAGGTCGCCGGCAGCGGAGCCACGGCAGCTCAGGCTCGGGCCGGCATCCCCGGGCGGCCCCTCGGCCAGCCGCTGCAGTACCGCCTCATCTATACCGGAGGTGTCCGCCTCCTGCCCGCGGTCCCGGATCGCGACCGCCGTCGTGGCCCGCTGCGCTTCGCCACGATCGAGCCCGACCTCACCGCCGGCCGTCTGCACCACACACTCCGGCCCCAGCGCGGGAATTCCCTCCAGGGTGAGGCGACTGGACCAGCTGGGCCCCCAGACCACCAGCACCGCTGCCAGGGCCCCCAGCAGAACCAGGACCAGGAGCAGCCGGACGGGGCGGTGCGAGCCATGGCGCGTCATGGGATGAGTGTCACCCACCTCGTCACCGAATGCACCTAGTCCTCCAGGATCAGGGTGCCGCCGCGGTACCGGCGGATGTAGTCGAGCACGCCGGCGACCAGGGTCACGGTCAGGAGCCCCATGACCACCAGCAGGGCCGTGTCCGCGGCCTCTCCATAGGAGATGGCCACGGCGGCCGCCCCCGCGGCCGAGGCATCCGCACCGCCTGCGGCGGCGCCGGTGCCGGACGCGGCCAATGAGGCATAGAACGCACCAGTGACGGCGGCCAGCCCGGTGGCGGTCAGCACGCGCTGGGCCGTCTGGGAGACGCCGCCGGCGGCCCCGGCGGCGTGGGGCGGCACCTCGTGCATGGTCAGGACCTGGGAGCTGGTCATCAGCAGCGCCTGAGCCGGCCCGAAGGGGAACAGGCAGAGCGCCAGCGTCCAGAAGGGCCAGGCCCCGAGGGCGATCTGGTGGAAGGCGACCATGCCCAGCGCCACCGCCCCCAGGGCCAGCACGGCGCCGGCCACCACGAACAGGGGCCCGCGGCGGTGGACGTGGCTGCCGATCCACGGTGAGAGGACCATGACCGCCAGCGCCGTGGGCAGCGAGGTCATCCCGGCGGCCAGGGCGGAGTACCCGAGCCCCTGCTGTGTCACGATCGCCTGGACGGCCCACAACCCGGGCATCGCCCCCAGCAGGAAGGCCGTGGCCACCGTGCTGTAACTGAACGAGGGGATGCGGAACAGGGCCGGGTCCACCATGGGCGCGCGTCCGGTGTCCGGGAACCGTGCCTTCATCCGCTGCTCCCACAGCCACCAGGCCGCGAGCAGCACCGCCGCCGCGGTCAGCAAGAGCCACGTGCCGGGCAGGATGAAAGGGACCATCAGGCAGACGACGGCGGCAGCCAGGAGCACGGCGCCGACCGGGTCCAGGGCTCCCAGGCTGCGCCGGGCCTCCTCGGCGCGGTTCCGTGGCGGTGGGCGGAGCCAGGCGGCGGCCAGGACGGCGGAGAGCACGCCGAAGGGGACGTTGATCAGGAAGGTGGTGCGCCACCCCCACTCGGGGCCGAGGGCGCCGAGGATCACCCCACCCAGGGTCGGCCCGATGGCCACGCCCAGTCCCACCACGGTGCCGAACAGTCCGTAGGCACGCCCGCGGGCCCGGCCGTGGAAGACGTTCTGGATGATGCCGATGATCTGGGGATTGAGCAGTCCGGACCCCAGGCCCGTCAGCACGCGGGACAGGTTCAGCATGAGGGGGTCCACGGCCAGGCCGGAGGCCAACGATCCCAGGGTGAACAGCAGGATGCCGGCAATGAAGATCGGCTTGCGCCCCCAGAGGTCGCCGGCGCGGCCCGCCGCCACGAGGACCACGCCGAAGGACAGAGCGTAGCCGGCCAGCACCCACTGGAGGTCGGCGGAGCTGGCGTTCAGGCCGCCCTCGATCGCCGGCAGGGCCACGTTGACCACGCTGACGCTCATGAGGGACATGAACAGCGGCACCAGGAGTACCACGAGGATCTTGTTCCCGCCGGCGGGCCGGGCCGGCCGCGGCGCGGGGCCATGTGCCGTCATGACCGCCCCCGTTGAAGGTGACGCCCCTGGACCAGCCAGTAGACCGGGACCAGCACCACCAGGAATCCGGCCAAGACCCAGTACAGGCCGGTGGTGCCCCACCACTGGACCAACGCCCCGGCGAGCAGCGGGCCCAGGCCCATGCCGGCGTCGATCCCGAGGAAGTAGGTGGAGGCGCCCATGCCGGCCCGCTCGCGGGGCACCTGGGTCACGCAGATGACCTGACCGGCGGACTGCAGCTGACCGTAGCCGAGACCCACCAGGACCGCCGCGGCCATGAGCCCCGCCACGGTGCCGGCCACGGCGATGGTTGCCAAGCCGGCCGCGAAGAGCAGGAACGCGGGGATCATCACGACGTTGGCGCCCCGGCGGTCCATCAGCCGCCCCGTGACGAGCCGGGAGGCCAGGACGGTGATGGCGTAGACGGCGAAGAACAGGCTGGCCACGGTGCCGAAGTCACGTTCGGCGACCAGGGTGGCCAGGAAGGTCACGATGCCCGCGTAACCCAGCGAGTACAGGGCCCCGATGGCGGCGGTGGGGGCAGCGCCGGGTTCCACGTAGCGGGCCCACCACGGGCGGGCGGCCTCGGGCGGTGGGGACGTTGACTCGGCTGCCTCCTCGGCCACCACCGCGGCGGCACCGTCGGTCTCCACCACGGACGGGACCTCGGGAGCCTCGGGAACCTCCGAAACGTCAGGGGCCGGCTCGGCCTGCCGGGGACGGACATCCATAAACAGGGCGATGACGAGGCCGGCCAGGGAGACGGCCGAGGCGATGACCGCCACGGTGCCGAAGCCCGTCCCGGCCAGGGCCAGGCCCACCATCGGTCCGGCGGCCACCCCGATCAGCGTGGAGGACGAGTAGTGGCTGGTGCCCTCGGACATCCGCGTTCCGGGAACCCGGTTCACGGCGGCCGCGGCGATGACGGAGGAGGAGACGCCGAAGGCCAGCCCGTGCACGGCGCGCACGAGCAACAGCGCCCAGACCGCACCGGAGGCCCAGTAGAGCAGGGGAGCGACGATGAAGGCGATGAATCCCACCAGCAGCAGGGGGCGGGACCCGAAGCGTTCGATCAGGGGGCCTGCCAGCAGCCGGGAGATGAGGGTGCCCACGATGAAGACGGAGGCCACGGCGCCGCCCACGGAGTCGCCCACCGCGAACCGGGCCACCGTGTAGGCCGCCACGGTGGACAGCAGGAAATGCACGTTGAAGAACATCATGATGTTCGCCAGGCAGGCCAAGACGAAGCCCCGATTCCAGAGTCCGCCGGAGACGGCGTGCCGGCCCGGAATCGAGACAGGACCCCCGTGGGTCATGCGGCGCGGCGACTGGGACATGTGATCCAGAGTAAGCCGGTGGCGATCAGAACCCCGCCGGGACACCACGCGCCGTCACATGCGGGATAATCGATCCCATGGATGCAGTGGAGAGTGGAACCGACCGTCCGTCCGGCCGTCCCGGTGCCGCCAAGGGCAGGAGCTGGGGAGCGAAGGGCAGTGGCATCACGTTCGCCGTCATGGTGGTCGTGCTGCTCGTGGCGCTGCTCTTCGCCGCCAATCAGAATGACGTGATCGGATGGCTGCTGGTGGTCATCTCCGCCGGCTGGCTCGCGCTGGCCGCCCTGGTGGTCTTCGGCGTGCGGCGTGGTGCGCGCTCGGTGGACCGCCGGATGAAGGACCTCTCCGCCTCCCTCGCCCCGCGCGTCGGCGAGAAGGACATCCCACCCGCACCCGCCTCCGCGTCCTCCCGCACCTCGGGCCGGGCGGGAGTTGCCGAGGGCGCGTCATCCGACCCGATGCGGGACACCAAGCTGGACCACTCCTTCAAGATCGTCCAGGTCCAGACCCGTGTGGTCACCGAGGAGCTGTCCAAGGGTGCCGACTCGGACACGGACATGATCGCGCGCGCCCTCGAGACGATCCACATCACCTCCGCCAACGCCCGGGAGATGATCAAGGATTCCGCTCCGGCCTCGGACCGCGCAGGCGAGCCCGGGAGGGCCACGGCCGGGGGGCCCGAGGGGCCGATCACCGGGGAAGTCATCAACTGATCTCCTCCTGACCCGTCCACCTCGTCCTGCCTGCCGCAGAATCCACTGCGGGACGGATCGGCGATAGGCTGGAACGCGTGACTTCTGCCGATACCGCACCCCAGCCCGACAGCCAGGCCGAGAGCCAGCCCGCACCCGTGGTCCACGCGAACGCGAACGCCCCCAAGGCGGACGGCGCCCTTCGCCTGGCCACCGTGAACGTCAACGGCATCCGCGCCGCCCACCGCAAGGGCATGGGCGCCTGGTTCGCCGGCCGCGGCATCGACATCCTGACCCTGCAGGAGGTCCGCGCGCCGAAGGAGATCGTGGAGAACCTCCTCGAGGAGATCACCGGTCAGGACTGGCACGTGGTGGAGACCGAGGCCGCCGCCAAGGGCCGGGCCGGCGTGGCCATCGCCACGACCCTTCAGCCGCTTCAGACGAGGGTGGGCATCGGCGACTCGTACTTCGACGACTCCGGCCGGTGGATCGAGACGGACCTAACCGCACCGGACGGCAAGACCCTCACCGTGGTCTCCGCCTACGTCCACTCCGGGGTCGTTGACACCCCCAAACAGGTGGACAAGTACCGATTCCTCGACGAGATGATCCGGCACCTTCCCGAGCTGAGGGCCACCAAGGACTATGCCGTGGTCACCGGCGATCTCAACGTGGGTCACACCACGCGGGACATCAAGAACTGGAAGGGCAACACCAAGAAGGCCGGCTTCCTGCCGGAGGAGCGCGCCTACTTCGACCGGTTCTTCGGTGAGGAGATCGGTTACGTGGACGTGCACCGTGTGCTGGCGGGAGACGTGGACGGACCGTACACGTGGTGGTCCCAGCGCGGCCAGGCCTTCGACAACGACACGGGATGGCGGATCGACTACCAGGCCGCCACCCCGGAACTGGCCGCCAAGGCCACGGCCGCCGTGGTGGACCGTGCCCCGAGCTACGACACCCGCTTCTCCGACCACGCGCCCCTCGTGGTCGACTACCAGTTCTGAGGATCACGCGATGACCACCATTCCCACCCCGGCGGATGTCCTCGCCCAGGACACCGCGAAGACGGCCCACCTGGCTGGCGCCGGCACCCGTCACCGCGTGCTGTCCGGCATGCAGCCCTCCGCGGACTCGCTGCACCTGGGCAACTACCTCGGGGCGCTGGTCAACTGGGTGGCAGTCCAGGACGACTTCGACGCCTACTTCTTCATCCCGGACCTGCACGCCATCACGGTGCCCCAGGACCCGGAGGCCATGGTGAAGCGCACCCGCGTGGCGGCCGCCCAGTTCATCGCCGGGGGCATCGACCCGGAGCGCTCCACCCTGTTCGTACAGTCCCAGGTGCCCGAGCACGCCCAGCTCGCGTGGGTCCTGATGTGCATGACCGGGATGGGCGAGGCCCAGCGGATGACGCAATTCAAGGACAAGGCGGCGCGGCAGGGCACGGAGGCGGCCGGCGTCGGGCTCCTGGCCTATCCCATGCTGATGGCCGCGGACATCCTGCTGTACCAGCCGCACGGCGTCCCCGTGGGTGATGACCAGCGTCAGCACGTGGAGCTGACCCGGGACCTCGCCCAGCGGTTCAACACCCGTTTCGGCGAGACCTTCGTGGTGCCCACCGGCTTCTACCCGGAGAACGGGGCCCGCATCTACGATCTGCAGAACCCGACGTCCAAGATGTCCAAGTCGGCCGAGTCCCCGAACGGGCTGATCAACCTCCTCGACGATCCCAAGGTCATCGCCAAGCGGATCAAGTCCGCTGTGACCGACGACGGCACCGAGGTCCGCTTCGACCGTGCGGCCAAGCCCGGGGTCTCCAACCTGCTCTCGATCTTCGCCGCGTTCAGCGAGCGGACGATCCCGGAGCTGGAGGAGGCGTATGTCGGCAAGATGTACGGGCACCTCAAGGTGGACCTGGCCGAGGTCGTCGTCGAGCGGCTGGCCCCGATCCGGACCCGCGCCCTGGAGCTGCTGGACGATCCGGCCGAGCTGGATCGACTGCTGTCCCAGGGAGCCCTCAAGGCCCGCGAGGTGGCGGGGCCGGTGTTGGCCGACGTGTACGCGAGGGTGGGCTTCCAGCCGCCCAGCCGCTGAGACGTGTGCCGGTCGAGCGCTGAGACGTGTCATGGGCACCCGTGACACGTGTCATCAGTTCGGTCGATCGCCCGTTGCGGCACCGCCCGGGCGGGAAGGACCTGACATACTGGCGTGGAAACCCACCCCGACGGCAGTCATCACGAAAGGTCCCCCATGTCAGCACCCGTTCTCGAGACAGAGAACCTGGTCAAGGTCTATGGGCGAGGAGAATCCCGCTTCGACGCCCTCAAAGGCCTGACCTTCGAAATCCACGAAGGCGAATCGGTGGCGATCGTCGGCAAATCGGGCTCCGGCAAGTCCACCCTGATGCACCTGCTGGCGCTGCTCGATGAGCCGACCTCCGGCGTGGTGGCCATGGGCGGCCGCCCCGTCAGCCAGCTGAAGCCCGCCCAGGTCTCCGCCCTGCGCAATGACACCTTCGGCTTCGTGTTCCAGCAGTTCTTCCTCAATGCCAACCAGACGGTGCTGGAGAACGTCATCCTGCCGTTGAAGATCGCCGGCGTCTCCGCCTCCGAGCGCAAGCGCCGCGGCATGGAGGTCCTGGAACAGCTGGAGATGGCGGACAAGGCCAAGAACAAGGCCAACGACCTCTCGGGCGGACAGAAGCAGCGCGTCTGCATCGCCCGCGCCCTCATCAACCAGCCGACCGTGCTGTTCGCCGATGAGCCGACCGGCAACCTGGACACCGCCACCGGCGAGGTCGTGGAGGACATCCTCTTCGGACTGCACCGCGACCAGGGCATCACCCTGGTCGTCGTCACGCACGACGACGACCTGGCCTCGCGCTGTGATCGCCGCCTGCTGATGCAGGACGGCCTCATCGTCGCCGACGACCGGGGCGAGGCGGCCAAGGCCGCCGGGGCCGGCGTCGGGCAGGCCTCCCGTGAGGGCTCCCGCCAGGTGGGCGGACATGGCAAGCACGCCGCGCCCGCGACGGTGGACGGGCAGCTGGCCTCCGGTCAGGACGCTGAGACCGGCACCGGGAACGGGGAGGGACAGGCATGAGGAACGTAGACGTCGTCCGGACCGCGCTGGGCAACACCATGCGGTCCAAGACCAGAACCTTCCTGACGGTCATCGCGATCGTCATCGGTGCCTTCACCCTGACCCTCACCTCGGGCCTGGGCGCCGGCATCAACAAGTACGTCGACTCCATGGTCGCCGGATTCGGCCAGACCAACCAGATCTACGTCATGCCGGGGATGGACGCGTCCCAGCAGATGCCGACCAACGGCGAACCCCAGGAGTACGATCCCGAGGAGGCCGGGGCCACCGGTGAGTTCGGCATGCAGATGCTGACCGAGGACGACATCGCCACGATCGAGGGCATCGACGGTGTCACCGACGTGGAGCCCATCGTCTTCGTCACCGCCGACTACCTGGAGACCGCGGACGGGGACCAGTTCGTGCTGCAGTCCCTGGGCTTCCCCTCGGACGCCGCCGGCATGGAGATGGAGGCCGGGACCACGCCGGACCCGCAGGCCATGGAGCTGACGGTTCCGGAGACCTGGCTCTCGGCCTTCGGTACCGAGGACCCGAACGAGGTCCTCGGCGAGACCGTCACGATCGGGCTCAAGGACCTGGCCCAGCAGGAGCAGACGGTCGAGGCGGAGATCGTCGGCGTCTCCCAACAGGCCATCTCCGGAGTCGGCGGCAGCCCCATGCCCTCCAGCGCCCTGAACCAGGAGCTGAACGACGTGCAGACCTCCGGGCTGGACGTGGAGCAGCCGAAGAACTACGTGCAGGCCGTGGCCACCGTGGAGAACCTCGAGGCCAACGAGACGGCCATCAAGCAGTCCCTGAGCGACGAGGGCCTGATGGGGCTGACCCTGGAAGACCAACTGGGCGTCCTGACCGGGATCATCGACACGGTGACCTGGGTCCTCAACGGCTTCGCGCTGATCGCCCTGCTGGCCGCCAGCTTCGGCATCGTCAACACACTCCTGATGTCCGTCCAGGAGCGGACGCGGGAGATCGGCCTGATGAAGGCCCTGGGCATGGGCCGCGGGAAGGTCTTCGGGCTCTTCTCCACCGAGGCCGTCATGCTCGGCGTGATGGGCTCCGTGATCGGCGTGGGGCTCGGCGTGCTCGTCGGTGTGATCGGGAATGCCGCGCTGGTCAACGGCCCGCTGAGCGGCGTGGCCGGACTGAGCCTGTTCGCCGTGGACCCGCTGTCCATCTTCCTGATCGTCGCGTTGATCCTGGTGATCGCCTTCCTGGCCGGCACCATGCCGGCCGCCCGTGCCGCGAAGAAGGACCCGATCGAGGCCCTGCGGTACGAGTAATCGACTGATCCCAGCACAGACCACCACAAGGAGAGGGAATCACATGACCGACAACCCGCAACAGCCTCAGGGCAGCCCAGCCTCCCAGCAGCCTGGCCAGCAACCCGGCCAGCAGCCGCCGGCCGCACCGGGCCCGCTGCCCTATGGGACCCCGGCCCAGCAGCCCTACGCTGCTCCCGACCAGCAGGGTTCCAAGTACGGCACCGGCACCTACAATCCCGGCGAGGTCGGCCAGCCCGTGGCCGAACCCAAGAGCTGGGGCCGGTTGAAGATGCTGACGCTGGCCTCCCTGGCGATCTACGTGATCTCCTCCATCGTCAGTTTCCTCACCTTCGGGAATGAGGCCATTCTCGAGGAGCAGCTGGACGCCCAGGTGGAGACCATGGGCATGTCACGGGAACAGCTCGAGCAGGGTATGGAGATGGGGATGGTCATCGCCATGGTCATGGCCGTGGCTGCCCTGGTCATCGCCGTCGTCGTCTACCTACTCGTGTACTTCGGCCTGCGCAAGGGCAAGAACTGGGCCCGTATCCTTGGCACCGTCTTCGCCGCCCTGGGCACCCTGTTCACGCTCTACGGCCTGACCAGCATCGGGACCATGATGTCGGCAGCCCCGGGCCTGGGCATCGTCACCCTGGTGATCACCGTGGTGTTCTTGCTCGTGAACATCTGGTGGCTCGTCACCGCGTTCTCCAAGGACAGCAACGCGTACCTCCGCGCCCGCGCGGGTCGCTGAGCACCGCGCCCCGGGGCGGGCGCGGCGCACACGGACACACCGTCCAGTACGACGGCGGCCCGGTCACCTTCCAGCGGAAGGTGACCGGGCCGCCGTCGTGGTCTGGGGCTTCGGCACACAGCGAACCCATCCTCGAACGTGGCTGCTCCATCGCGGTAGCAACGAGGAACCGCCCATGTCAACCGACACTTGGGTGACAATCAGAGTTTGCCGAAAATTCAATATCAGACTCCTCCATGCGGCTCGACGGGTCCTGTTCAGGATCCCTAGCGTTATGACACGAGGCTTTGGGGGAAGCCGCGTACGTCGGGACGGCAGTCGATGTTCAACGGCAGTCGATGACCATTCCTGGCTGCATGGTCGGTCCTCTGGACCTCGGACCAAGAAGAACTCCAATAACGGGAAAAGAGAATCATCATGGCCCTGAATGCCGTCGAGTCCCTGGTTTCGGGATACTCGACCTACGTCAATTCTGCTGACCTCATGTCCTTGGAGGTTCAGACCGCTGCGCCGGCAGTGACCCCCGGAGTCAGCGTGGCTGTCCTGAGCTTCATCGGGCAGTCGTCGATTGCCTGTGGCACCGCCACCTCCATCGTGACGGGCAGCGCAGTCAGCACCATCGCCAATGGCTGCTGACGCACTCCAGGAGAAGTACCGGACGTACCCAACTCGTTGAGCACGTTGAGCCGGTTGCTGAGTACAACCGGTCAAGCACGTTAACTGAAAGGGAAAGATCATGCAGCAGAACACTCTGAACCTCGTCGAGGGCTACCGAAACTACAGCAACGCCGCGGAGCTGAATGCCTTCGAGAACACGGATGCGGCCGCAGTGTCACCGACTCCGGGCCTCGTCGCCTTCGCGACAGCGTCCTCCGCCTACTGCGCCATGTACAGCCTGGGCGCTGGCGCCGGTGGTGTCACCACCACTCTGGCCGCCGGCTGCTGATGCAGCCGCTGGCCCACTGAATGACAGTAGACAGAGGAGGAAATCGTGACCCCACTATTCGGCCCGACGAAGAGCCCGATCGATGAGCTCGGCAGCTATTTCAGGGACAGTGACGACCCCGTTGCCAGGGGGAAGGAGTGGGCTCTTGTTGTTGCCCGAGACGCTTCTCTTGATCCGGCGCGGCAGGGTACTCAACTGGTTCGAGCGATGCAGAAGCGTGAGCCTGCGTTCGATCTCGTAACGCTGGCCTACCTGGCGAAGGCTGTCGCCGGTAACTGACAAGTCGCGGATCAGAGGGCATCAGGCTTGAGGATCGATTGCCTCCCCGGTCTGATGCCCTCTGATTGATCGAAGGAAAACTTGATAAATCAGTACGAACAGATTATTCATAAGATTTATGATTATCTATATCCAATAACAAATCATGCTGTCGATGAGCTGTCCGCCGCGTTGGAAATCCACAACGTCCAGAGCGTTTATGAGTTGGCCGTCGGCAGTGGCAGGCTGTCCATCCCCCTGTCTGAGCGTGGGTACGAGGTCAGCGGTGTGGACTCCTCTGAGAAGATGCTCTCGCTCCTGGCCTCTCGAGATGTGGGGGGGTAGGGTGCGCGCCAGCCTGGGGGACATGTACTCCCCGGCCACAGGTGAATCCGTCGGGGCATTCGATGCGGTGCTTCTCATGTGCAACGGACTGGGCATAGCCAGAGGGGCAAAGGATCAGGTCAGGCTGATGAGTGCCGCACGGACTCTGGTCAAGGAAGACGGGGTCCTGTTCATCGAGATGCTGAATCCCCTGCGCTACCGGCACGGAGCTGAGCAATTCTCCACGGCCCGGCGGCTGACGCCGAGCATCGTCCTGCATTCCGTCATCGACGTCGACTGGGTCCACCAGAGTCTCAACACAATCAATACAATCGTTGACTCGAGTGACATCATCGGCGTCTATGACGAGAAGCTGCGGTTCGTCTACCCGAGTGAATTGGAGCTCATGGCGGCAGCGAGTGGCTTCACCGTCGAGATCCTGCGCTCAGACTGGCGTGGTAGCCCCCTCGAGTCCTGGTCACCCGGGCTCGCCGCGGTCCTGAGGGCAGAGTGATGACGACATCAGAGGAAGTCTTCACCGCGAACCTCCAGTCGCTCACGGAGGAGGCGCGCGAGGCCTCGGGGCTGTTCGACGGCGTGAGAACCACGGTCATCACCCCGAAGATGGGCAGAAATGTCAGCGGGATCTTTGAGACTCCCACTGCCAGATGCTTTGTCAAGAGATTCACGGGACTGGCTGCAGGGGAACGGTGGCGCAACAGCCGCGCCTTCAACAAGGCGGGCATCGTCACCTCCGGCGCCATGCGGACACCGAGCCTGATGTTCTCCCATGAGCCGTCAGCCACCCTCATCTATGAGGCAATGCCCCGGGACGCCACACACATTGTCGAACTCCTCCGGGCCGATGAACTGAGTGCGACGTACTGCCAGGCCCTGGGAGCAGGTCTCGGAGACCTCCATTCCGCTCAGGTGGACCATCCGGAGGAACTCACCGACGCGATCCCGGGACTGCCTCCCGGGGCGAACTCGGCGGTTCCGTTGGACGTCGTCGAGCAATCCACGATCGGCGTACTGCAGTTGTGGGGGATTCTGCAGCAGGACGAGACGCTCGCCGAAGCACTCGCCGACCTTGTGGGTGCCGTCTACGTGCCCAGGCCGATCCACGGCGATTTGCGGACCGACCAGATCTTCCATGATGGTGAGTCCGTTCAGATCATCGACTGGGAGGACCTACGCATGGGAGACCCCGCACGGGATGTCGGCTCACTGCTGGGTGAAGTGCTCTTCAACAGGCTGCGGAAGCTGACCCAGAGGGCCTCGGACGAGGAGGGAAACCTCACGGATGAGAACCTCATGCGGTCGGGAGCAGAACTTGTCACCGAGGCTAGCGAGTCGATGCGGGTCATCTGGAGCTCGTACAGCACCGCGTCAGGGTGCGACGACCTCGATGAGGGCATGCGCGTACGTACGGCACAGTACGTCGGCTGGGCCATGTACGAGCGATCCATGGCAGTGGCCACGTACTTCGGGCGACTCGGTGCCTTCGAACGGGCCATCATGGGGATCGGCAGGAACCTCCTCCTGAATCCGGATGACTTCTCGTCCAGCATTGGCCTTGAATGAAAGGAAGATCAGCAGTGGGTCGTGAGGTACTGGACATTGCGGAGAGGATGGCCTGGGAGGCTCGAGACCAGCCCCCTGAATTCGACGGTCGTGCGCTGGACGGGACCACGCTCAGGTCGTGGATGGGAAGTCTGGCCATCCGCCTCTACACCACGCTTCACTCCGGACAGGACGGGATGATCGAAGGGTCCGACTTCGACTACTCGTTCGACACGGAGTCCGAGATGCTCATCAGTGCGGCCACTCCCATGAAGTGGCGTTTCGTGGACTGCCCCGTCGTGATGCGTCCGGAGAACCTGTCTGGACTCGTCGTACATTCGCAGGGGCTGCGGGTCTTCGTTCCCGATGATCGCGTCGAGGCGGACAACGGCCACGTCGCCACGATTCGCATGACGGCCATTGAGACGCGGCTCTCAGCGGGATTCGTCTTCTTCAACTCGACGAGTTCGGTGGCCGGTGGGGCAGTCCGTGTTCTCCGTCTCTACCTGAGCGAACGGTCGGTGGAGAGCGCGGTGGAGACGTGGAAGACCATGATGGCGTGGCAGCAGGAGACGGGCGCCTGCTTTCGAACCAAGATCCTGTCCCGGAGGAACCAGTACCCCCGGCGGGACGCCATCGTCGTCTACTTCCATGAAGAGTCACTGGGGCATCTTCCCGATCTCGTGCGGGTTCTGGCCACTGGCCGGTCGGAGGAACTGGAGACGTCGGTGCTCTGCCGGCGCGTCGGCCCTGGCATGGCGATCGCGTGGGAGCCGTATGACCCTGAGGGGGTGGGGCGGCGGTCCATCAGTTTCGGCGAGCATCGCACGGAGAACATCGCCAAGTCGATGTTGACGAACTGGTGGGATGGGGAGGATTTCGAGCAGAAGGTCTCTGCGCACCTGGAGACCGCGAACATCGACCCGGGAAACGTCTGGCGCAACGGCGATTCCCTCGACCTGTCGGAACTGGTGCGCGGATGACCGCCCCGACGGCGGGCGACCGGGAGTCCGGAGCCGAAGAGTACATCACCACCGGAGTGGCGATCGGTCTGGGATCAATCCACGAGAGCAGGGGACAGGAGGGCCTCGCCCATCTCTTCGAGCATCTGGTGGTAGCCCGCCTGAAGCGTGCCATCGAGGAGTGTAGGCAGGACAGGCGCCTCGCGGAGCTGGACGTGACCGTGTCTGCGCGAACCTATACATTCCACACGGAGATCAGCATCGATCTGCTGGACACGGGGGATTCACGGTCCGAGGACCTCGTGGGACATCTGTACTCCCTCCTCCGGGACGATGCGTCCATGGTGTCGGTGGGAGAGATCGCCCGGGAGGCGCGATCCATTGACCACGAGGTGAGCACGCGAGGTGGTGTCCGCAGGATCCAGAGGACGCCGGCGTACGTTCCGCACGCGGTGTACACCGATCGGCCCGGGGCGCCCAACTCGTATGCCCTCTCCTGGGTGCTGACCGGACCCGAGGGGCCCTCTCACTGCGCACACTGGCAGCGGGCCTTCCGGGAGGCTCCGGTGGGTATCGCGGTGCGCAGGACGGGAGACATCGATCGGATCAGTGCGATCATGCGCAACTCCGTCGGCGGTCGAGAGGAGCCGGACCCAGCCGATCCGGACACCATCGGCCTCAGGCCGTGGACTGACTGGCCAGATCTGGAGAACAGGCCGCACACGCGCCGACACCTCGACGATGCCGGCACCGCGGCGGACGGATGGGTCTCCGCGGCGTGGCCGTGGGCAGACATGTCCAGTGATGACCTGCGGGCCGCGTACCTGGTGATGTCAGCAGACGATGGGGTCATGTCCGGTCGGAGGTTCGGCCTCTATGGGCCGCTTCGGGGGCCCGACGGATGGGTACTTCTGTCGAATCACTCTTCCGGCCGTTCCGCGGCCGACCACTGGTTCGGACCGGACGGGGAGGAGAATCTCGCAGCGATGCGAACGAGGGCGATCGACACCATCGACGAGATGATCTCGTCGAATGAGGGAATCTCCTTCTCAGCCCGGGAGAACCTCTTCGGCACGGGCCACGGTGCCCTCCGAGACGCGGTGTCACGTGTGCGCCTTCCCGACATGCAGGACCTGATAGAGGGCAGCGCCGGCTGGAGGCCTGCCCCCTTCGTCATGGAGAAACGAGCCTATGAATCTTGAGCAGATCAACACGAGCGGGACCGGAACGCACCTCGGGGTCTTCCTCGAGACTCCACTTGTCAACTACATCAACCGTCGGCGCATCAGTGAGTGGGCCGCCCAACGGGTCCGCACCGCTGACGGCTCGACGGTGGTGAACCCGACACCACGGGGAATCCAGATTGAGTGGAGGCTTGACCAGCCCGAACGGGTGGAGCAGGCCCGAGCCGACCTTGATGGCGTACTTCATGGTGGTGTGCTGGAGGTGGCCTCCCTGCCGGAGGTCGGCGTGGACCTCGAGAGCCTGCTGACGACTCTTGCACTGGAATCCAGAGCCGCCGATGCGCAGTCCGTGGACTTCGCCTCGGCGTACGGACATGCAGTTATCGGTACGGGAGGTGACTCAGACGAGGACCTGCTCCGGAGCGTAACGGAGCTGTTCAGTCCCACGGGGATAACGGCAGTCCATGGCAGCGACGGTGCAGCGGATGGACGGGGCAGTGACACCGTCCATCCCCCTGAGGCGGCGGCTGCAGTGCGGAAGTGGGTGAACGTACCCGGTCACTCCGGTACCATACTCCGGGTGGCATCACCGTTGGATCCTCCCCGGGATCGCCACCATGCGCTGGCTCGGTCGATGTCGAACGCCCTGCTCGGTGGTACGCCCGACTCCGTCATCGTGAAGCACTTCGCCGAGGACCTTCGGGTGAGCTATTCGCCGTTCTCCAGGTTGGCGGAGTCCGAGGGCGTCCAGTGGTGGCTCATGGACCTGGACACAGGCCCTGGGTTCGAACAGGAGCTGCTCTCTGCGGCGCACGACTTCCTGGTCCGTGACGCCGGGCAGCATCAGCTGGCGGGACGCATGCGCTCAGTTGCCAGGATCATGCTGCGGGGGACCGACTCCGTCTTGAGCGATCCGGCCGCGGCGGTCCAGTCCACCTTGGCCCGTGTGAACGGGTTCGATCCCTGGGGTATCGGCGACGCCACGAGAGAGGAACTGGGTCGCGTGGACGGCGAGGACATCGGCCGAGAGATCGAGTGTCTTCTGGACAGCCGGCGGCAACGCACGATCGTCGTCTCCCAGTTCGGCGAGCCCAAGTGGTTCAGTGGGTAGGTCGCGGGACCGGAACGACGCGTCAGGAACAGGGACGAACGACTGGTCGGGCCACGGGAGGCTGGCGACCAGCGAACAGGGAGGGCTGAGCCGTAGCTGACATCAACGGGGAAGAACCCCGCGGAAGAATCTCCGTGACGTGGCTCGTCACCGGCGCACTGGCCGCGATGTACACCCCCGCATGGGCGTCCTGGATCAGGACGGCCTTTCCGGGAGTCTCCCTCCAGGTCGTGGTGACCAGGACGGCCATGCAATTCTTCGGGATGAAGGCGCTGGAGGTGTTCTGTGACGAGCCAGTCCTCATCGACGCGTGGGACGCGGATCCCCCTCACCAGGTTGACCATGTGAATCTGGGTGAGGGAACCGACGCCTTCGTTGTCCATCCCGCGACGGCGGACTTCCTCGGGCGCTTCGCGGGATTCGAGTGCAACAGTCCGACGCTGCTGGCACTTCAGGGCACCCGTGCCCCCGTTGTCCTCGGCGCGGCCCTCCCCCCGCGACTCCTCGATTCCACTGTCTGGCAGCACTACACGTCTGTGCTCTCTGAAAGGAGCAATGTGATTCTCGTACCGCCCCTCCGTGGTGGACGCTCAGTACTGGCCCCCACGGTCGAAGGACACCCTCCCACGCCCTTCGACCAGATCTTCGTCGGCCTAATGAAGGACCTGGGCGTGGACCATGTCTGACCGTCACGCGCCGAAGGTCCTGTGGCGTCATGAGACTGCGGTGTGGTGCCAGGAGATGTCCGAGCAGGACGGTGAGCATCGGCTGACGAGGGAGTACAGGCAGCAACCGTCCTCCTGGTCGTCCTGGTCGTCCGGGCCGTCCGGGCACAGGGCGGAGTCGGGGGGAGCGGGGGATCTGGGCCGGTTGGTCCTGGTGCCCGTGGAGACGGGCTACCCCCGTACCCTCGCGTTCGTGGACACTGGGCCGCAGACGCTCATCCAGCTGATCCAAGCGTTACCCCGGACCCGGGAGACGCAACGGGATCCACTGAGGTGGTTCCTGGGCCAGGTGATGACAGAGCTCGGCCAGACTGTGGCCGAGCTCCACGACTCGCCGGTGAGCACCGCATCCGAGCTCCCGGACGAGCCGACCATGGGCATGGCCAGACTGCGCGGATATCTCTTCGACGAGACCACTGATGTGGTGCGGCGGCTCTTCACGGCGCTGGGGTCCGCCCGGATGGACGTGGCGCGATCCTGCTACTCGGATGCGACGTGGGACACCGATCCTCGACCGATCCACGGCGGGTTGGCGCTGGGATCCGTCGTTCCGCTCGCCCCTTCCGGCAAGACCCTGCTCGCGGGTCCTGAGGTGGGCCGTGGAATCCCGGAGCTGGATCTGGGGTGGCTCGCCGGTGAACTGACGGAACTCGAGATCGAGTTTCAGGGCACCGGCCAGAACGCGGAGGTGGTCGGGAGCCTCTGGCCCAGCTTCTATGCCGCCTACACCGACGCCTTCTCAGGCACCACGGATGCGCGGCGGGTCACTGCGGCTCGGCTCTTGCGCGTCCTTCTGCACTACTGCGACTTCGTGTCCACCTACCCGAACCTCCCCATCGGGGAAGCACAGGTGGGTGTGCTGTTGTGGCTTATCGACGACTACGTTTCTACCTGATGCCGGAGTTGAGTATGTTATCTATTGATGTGAGGAATGTCTCCCTTCAGTTCGGCACTCGTCGGGTCCTGGACGACTGCAGCTTCTCTGCAGAACTGGGTGAGAGTATTGCCTTCCTGGGCCCGAACGGAGCTGGCAAGAGTTCACTTCTCGAGGTTGTCCAGGGACTCAGGCGGCCCAGCTCTGGGAATGTGCAGGTTCTGGGCGAGGACCCGTTCAATGCCTCATTCGACTTCCCCTCACGTATGGGGGTCGTCCTGCAGAACTGGAGAGACCACCAGTCGTGGAAGCCTCGGGAGCTGATCGCCCTCGTCGAGTCCGCGCACAGGAATTTGAAGGACCTGGAGCCTGATCGGGTCGAGCGGCTGATCGCCGACTTGGGCCTGGAGCACCTTCTCGATCGGAAGATCTCGTTCCTCTCGGGTGGCGAGCGACGTCGGCTGGATGTATGCCTTGCCCTGTTGCCCAATCCGGAGGTGTTGATCCTTGATGAGCCCACCACTGGCTTCGACCCCGAGGTCAGAAGAGACTTCCATGACCTGATGCATTCCGTGCGCGGCGAGTCCACCCTGCTCTGGGCCACCCATGATCTGGCGGAGGCACAGCGGAACTGTGACCGGGTGATCGTCTTGCGACAGGGAACCATTGCGGCGGATGCTTCGACGGATGAACTCCGCAATGCTGTGGGAAGCAGGCCCGTGGTCAAGTGGACCGACGGAGACGGAGCCCATGAGCAGGAGTTCGACGACCGAGGCAATTCGCTGCTCGTCGAACTGGCACAGAAGCCGGGAGTCAAGAATATTCGCGTGGAGGAGCCGTCCTTGGAGGATGTCTACCTGGCGATACTGGACAGGCCACGAGCGGAGGACCACAAGTGACAACGCTGTCGTCGAACATCACTTCCATCATCAAACTCACCAGGACACAGTGCCGGATCGAGTTCGCCCGGGAGATCCGTCCAATGGGACTCGTCGGGTTGCTCCTGCCGGTCGTGCTGGTGTCAGTCCTGCTGTGGCTGGGCCTGGAGGACTGGCTGGGCGGTCCTGAGCTCTTCGGGTGGATCATCGCCTCCTATCTGGCGGTTGCGGTGGCGATCACCGGGATCCTCACCTTGTCGTCCACGATCATCGCCGAGCAGGAGGATGGGACCCTGCTGCGAGCGAAGACGCTTCCCGGGGGATTCGCGGCCCACATCCTGGCGCGGTTGACCGTCCTGACCACGAAGAGCCTGGTCAGTGCCCTGATCGTCATCGCGACCGTGTTCATAGGGACGAGCGGCCGGGTCTTCGAGCTCCATGCGGGCCTCCTGCTCCTCATTCCCTTCTCGGTGCTCGCCGTGGCCGTCACATCGCCACTGGGCATCGTGGCCGGGGGATTCTCGAAGAAGCTGACCGGCGTCCTGTACATCTCCGCCGCGACGTATGCCCTGGTGGCGATATCGCACATCTTCTTCCCGGCCTCGTTTATGCCCAGCTGGCTGACGGTCGTCGCGGCGGTCTTCCCCCTTCTCTGGCTCGGCTACATCGCCCGCGGCATCATGGTGACCGACGACGCTGTCCTGCAGATGTTCGGGACGCCGTCACCCGAGCAGTGGATGATCGGTATCGCGGTTCTCGTCATCTGGTTCTTGGTCGGGGTCTTCTTCTCGCCCCGAGCGCTCCGTGCCCTGTCGCGGCGCCAGTCCGGACGACGGCTGGAGCCTTGGGGGGATCGCAAAGTCAGGCAGCAGGTGAACGAGCCTGTCAGCGGATGACGTGCGACCAGCGGTGGCAGTGAGGAACGGATGTACGCATGACACATGAGATATTCGTGGGAACGGGACCGGAGGCACCTTTGACCATGCGGATCGGGCTCCAGGACATCAGTCTCGGAATCCGGGCCGTGCAACCTCCGGAGTTCGACCCGGTGTCCTTCAGGCACCGCAACCATGTCCTACTCCGAGTGCGGGCCATCTCGGCGAACTTCAGGGACAAGGCACTGATCGTGGATGCGGCGTACCGGGCTACACAGAGCAGCGGGCCACCTTGGGCACATTTCGGGTCCGAGTTCGCCGCTGAGGTGATGGCTGTCGGACGAGACGTGGACTCCCTGGCCGTGGGGGTTCTGGTCATGCCGGATGCAGCGTTTCCCTCCGCATCGGAGGAGTGGCTGTCTCCGGGCATCGTCACCAATGGTGCGTCCGCGGGATGGCTGGTCCTGCCGGCCGGAAAGCTGATGCCGGTGCCCACCTGGATGTCGGACGTGGACGCAGCCGGCTACTCCCTCTCGGCTCAGACGGCGACGGCCATGGTCCGCCAGGGTCGGGTGACGGCCGATTCGCGGGTTCTCGTGCTCAGCGGTCGATCGAGCACCAGCCTAGGAATCCTCTGTGCTCTGCAGGACAGCGGGGCTGAGGTGTACGTGGCCTCCTCTCGACCATGGACGGCGGAGGAGATCCACAGCCTGGGCCCTTCGGGGAGGGAGTCGGTCTACCTCGATGTGGACGAGCTGCCGACCTTCACGAGGCATTTCGATGTGGTCTTCGATCCCTTCATCGACATGCACGTCACTCGGGCCATCGCCACCATTCGACCGTGGGGACGCTATGTCACCTGTGGATTCATCGAGCAGCATCCGCTGTTCCAGGAGGGCACGGTCCATGCGCCCAACTTCCATGAGGTGATCAGCCAAGTCATCACCGGGAACGTGTCAATAGTCGGAAACTGCATCGGGACCACCGAGGACCTGAGGGAGGCTATCGCGGTTGGGCCGGGAAGCCTTGTCCCTGTCGACTCGGTCTTCACACCCGATCGTGTGGTGGACTTCCTGGAGCGGACGTTCAACGAACGTTCCAAACTTGGCAAGGTCATCCTCCGATTTTCCTCTTAACCTCTTGACGACGTGCGGCGGCCCGGAGCATTCCGGACCGCCGCACGGCGGGGGAGGGGCTCTCACCCCTCAGCCGGCTGTATCAGAAGGCCCCGGCCAGCACGGCCTGCTTGACCTCGGCGATGGCCTTGGTCACCTGGATGCCGCGCGGGCAGGCCTCGGTGCAGTTGAAGGTGGTGCGGCAGCGCCACACACCTTCCTTGTCATTGAGGATCTCCAGACGCATGTCACCGGCATCGTCGCGCGAGTCGAAGATGAAGCGGTGGGCGTTGACGATCGCGGCCGGGCCGAAGTACTGGCCATCGGTCCAGAACACCGGGCAGGACGAGGTGCAGGCGGCGCAGAGGATGCACTTGGTGGTGTCATCGAACCGCTCGCGCTCCTCGGCGGACTGCAGGCGCTCCTTGGTGGGCTCCGGGCCCTTGTTGACCAGGAACGGCATGATCTCGCGGTAGGACTGGAAGAACGGGTCCATGTCCACGATCAGGTCCTTCTCCACCGGCAGGCCCTTGATGGGCTCCACCAGGATGGGCTTGGACAGGTCGAGGTCCTTCAGCAGGGTCTTGCAGGCCAGGCGGTTGCGGCCGTTGATGCGCATGGCATCGGAGCCGCACACGCCGTGCGCGCAGGACCGGCGGAAGGACAGGGTGCCGTCGATGTCCCACTTGACCTTGTGCAGGGCGTCCAGCACACGATCGGTGCCGTACATGGTGACGGTCCATTCGTCCCAGTAGGAGTCCTCGGACGTCTCGGGCAGGAAGCGGCGGACCTTGAGGGTGACGTCGAAGCTCGGGATCTCACCGGTTCCGCCGCCCTGGGCGCCGAGATCGACCTTCGAGGGTCCTTCTGCGGGTTCGTTGATCGTGGTGCTCATCAGTACTTACGCTCCATCGGCTGGTAACGGGTGACAACAACCGGCTTGGTCTCGGAACGGATGCCCTTGACGCCCTCCATCTCGGAGTCGGGGTCGCGGTAGAGCATGGAATGCGCCATCCAGTTCTCGTCGTCACGGTCGGGGTAGTCCTCGCGGTAGTGGCCGCCGCGGGATTCCTTGCGGTGCAGGGCAGCCACGGTCATGGCCTCGGCCATGTCGAGCAGGTAGCCCAGCTCCAGGCCCTCCAAGAGGTCCAGGTTGAACCGCTTGCCCTTGTCCTGCACGGAGAGGTTCTCGTAGCGTTCGCGCAGGGACTCAATCTCGGCCAAGGCCCGGCGGATCGACTCGTCCGTGCGGAAGACCTGCATGTCCGCGTCCATGACATCCTGCAGGCGGGCCCGCAGCTCGGCCACACGCTCGGTGCCGGTGGCGGAGCGGAGGTTCTCGATGTGCTCGACCGTCGGTGCCTCGCCGTTCTCCGGCAGGTCGACGAAGTCCGCGGTGGCGGCGTACTCCGCGGCGTAGATGCCCGCACGGCGGCCAAAGACGTTGATGTCCAGCAGCGAGTTGGTGCCGAGGCGGTTGGAGCCGTGCACAGAGACACAAGCGACCTCGCCGGCGGCGTACAGGCCCGGGACCACGGTGTCGTTGTCCTGGAGCACCTCGGCCTTGATGTTGGTCGGGATGCCGCCCATCACGTAGTGGCAGGTCGGGAAGACCGGCACCGGCTCGGTGTAGGGCTCCACACCGAGGTAGGTGCGCGCGAACTCGGTGATGTCCGGCAGCTTGGCGTCGATGTGAGCCGGTTCCAGGTGCGTCAGGTCGAGCAGGACGTAGTCCTTGTTCGGGCCGCAGCCGCGGCCCTGGCGGACCTCCTCGGCCATGGACCGGGCCACGATGTCACGCGGCGCGAGGTCCTTGATGGTCGGGGCGTAGCGCTCCATGAAGCGCTCACCGTCCGAGTTGCGGAGGATGCCGCCTTCGCCGCGCGCCGCCTCGGAAAGCAGGATGCCCAGGCCGGCCAGGCCGGTCGGGTGGAACTGGATGAACTCCATGTCCTCCAGCGGCAGGCCGTTGCGGTAGGCGATGGCCATGCCGTCACCGGTCAGGGTGTGTGCATTGGAGGTGGTCTTGAAGACCTTGCCCGCGCCGCCGGTGGCGAAGACCACGGACTTGGCCTGGAAGACGTGCAGTTCGCCGGTGGCCAGTTCGTAGGACACGACGCCGGCCACGCGCTTCTGCGTGAAGGGCGTCCCGTCCGGGCGGGTGCCCGGCTCGTCCACCATCAGCACGTCCAGGACGTAGAACTCGTTGTAGAACTCGACGTCGTGCTTGACGCAGTTCTGGTAGAGCGTCTGGAGGATCATGTGGCCGGTGCGGTCGGCCGCATAGCAGGCGCGGCGGACCGGGGCCTTGCCGTGGTCGCGCGTGTGGCCGCCGAAGCGACGCTGGTCGATCCGGCCCTCCGGGGTGCGGTTGAAGGGCAGGCCCATCTTCTCCAGGTCGAGCACCGCGTCGATGGCCTCCTTGGCCATGACCTCGGCGGCGTCCTGGTCCACCAGGTAGTCGCCGCCCTTGACGGTGTCAAAGGTGTGCCACTCCCAGTTGTCCTCTTCGACGTTGGCCAGGGCGGCACACATGCCGCCCTGGGCCGCACCCGTGTGCGAACGGGTGGGGTAAAGCTTGGTCAGCACCGCTGTGCGGGCGCGCTGACCGGATTCGATCGCCGCCCGCATGCCGGCGCCGCCGGCACCGACAATCACGACGTCGTACTTGTGTACCTGCATTCGTTGAGTTCCTTCTGCTCGAGTACTCGAGAAAATTCAGTGGTTCAGTGGGTGTGCGTCAGGGCGTCAGAGGTTCTCGCAGAACGCGGGAGAGGACTCCAGCAGCATTCCGTCGGCGCCGACGAGGCACGGTTCGAAGGTGAAGATCACCAGGGTGCCGAGCACGATGATGACGGTGGTTGCCGCGTAGAGGACCATCTTCAGCCAGAACCGCACGCCGTCACGCTCGGCGTAGTCGTTGATGATGGTCCGGACGCCGTTGGTGCCGTGCAGCATGGCCAGCCACAACAGGGCCAAGTCCCAGAACTGCCAGAACGGATCTGCCCACTTGCCGGCGACGAAGCCGAAGTCCAGGCCATTGATGCCGTCCCCGACCATGAGGTTGGAGAAGAGATGGACGAAGATCAGGACGACCAGGACCACGCCGGACAGGCGCATGAACAGCCAGGCGAGCATCTCGAAGTTGCCGCTCTTGGTCTTGTCCCGGGTGTACTTCGGGTCGATACGCCCTGTGCGGGGGGCTGCGATCGTGGATTCAACGGTGGCGCTCATGGCTCAGTGACCTCCGAGGGCAAGCATCAGGTGGCGGATGGCGAACGCTCCAACGGTGACGACGGAGAGGACCACCACGGTCCACAGCATCTTCTTGTGGTGCTTGGTCCCGCCCTTCCAGAAGTCGACCAGGATGATCCGCAGGCCGTTGAAGGCGTGGAAGACGATGGCGGCCACGAGGCCGACCTCTCCGACGGCCATCAGCGGGTTCTTGTAGGTGCCGAGTACCGCGTTGTAGGCCTCCGGCGAGACCCTCACCAGTGAGGTGTCCAGCACGTGGACCAGCAGGAAGAAGAAGATGGCCACGCCGGTGATCCGGTGGATCACCCACGACCACTGACCTTCGTTGCCGCGATAGAGGGTCCCACGGCCGGACTTCGCCGGGGCCTGCGCTGATGTCGCAGTAGACACTGTTATACCTCCCAGGGATTGCAAGGGCGCCTGTGCCACGTCCGATGGGCACAAAGGGAACGCCGGTGCGAGTGCATTCCTCCACGACAGACTAGTACTTCTTGACGTTATGTTCCCTATTGTTGACCGGCCCTGGTTCCCGGTGTGGCACGGGTCACGGGGGTGGGGCGGACCCGGGCCCCGGCCCGGCGGTCACCTATGCTGTCCGGTGTGACGACTGACCCTGAATTGGATGGCCTTGCCGCCGTGGACCTCTCTGACACCCCGGGACTGGACCGCTTCTATGGAGTGATTCCTGCCGGTGGCGTGGGGACGCGGTTGTGGCCGCTCTCGCGGGCCGCCGCGCCGAAGTTCCTGCATGACCTGACCGGTTCGGGGCAGACCCTGATCCGGGCGACCTATGATCGCCTGGCCGCGCTGGCCGGGGACCGGGTGATGGTGGTGACCGGTAAGGCCCATGAGGGCGCTGTGCGGGAGCAGTTGCCGGACCTGGCCTCCGAGGACACCGTGCTGGAGCCGGAGCCGAAGGACTCGGCGGCGGCCATCGGGCTGGCCGCGGCCATCCTGTTCGAGCGGGATCCGGAGACCATCATGGGCTCCTTCGCCGCGGACCAGGTGATCGGCCCGGTGGAGGAGTTCCAGGAGGCTGTCGCGGAAGCGGTCGCCACCGCGGCCACGGGCAAGATCGTGACCATCGGCATCAAGCCGACGCACCCGGCCACCGGGTTCGGTTACATCCGGCAGGGCGGGGCCCTGACCGTGAAGGGCGCACCCCATGCCAAGGACGTGGCCGCGTTCGTGGAGAAGCCGGCCGAGGCGGTGGCCCAGGAGTATGTCGCCTCGGGAGAGTACCTGTGGAACGCGGGCATGTTCGTGGCCCCGGTGTCCTTGATGTTGCATCACCTGGCGATCAATGAGCCGGAGCTGCATGCCGGCGTCGTTCAGATCGCGAAGGCCTGGGGTACGCCGGCCCAGGCGGAGACGATGGCCCGGGTCTGGCCCGGGCTGAAGAAGACCGCGGTGGATTATGCGGTGGCTGAGCCCGCTGCCGCGGCGGGGGACGTTGCCGTGATCCCGGGTGGGTTCACCTGGGACGATGTGGGCGATTTCGCCGCGATCGCCCGGCTGAACCCGGCTAAGCGGGCCTCGGGCATCACCGTGATCGGGGAGACGCCGCGGGTGTACTCGTCCAAGGCCTCCGGCGTGGTGGTCACGGATACGGCGCGGGTGATCGCCCTGATCGGTGTCGAGGACATCGTGGTCGTGGACACCCCGGACGCCCTGTTGGTCACGACGACGGAGCACGCCCAGTCCGTCAAGCAGGCCGTCGAGTCCCTCAAGGCCCACGGCGACGACGACGTCCTCTGAGCCCGTCAGAGCCCCGGTAGCATCACTGGGATGAACGACAGCCAGCGTTCCACCGGCGCCCGTCCAGTCCTCGACGATCCCGGACTACCGCGGGTGACCCCGCTGGTCCAGCGGCTCGAGCCCTCGGTCGTGGCGTTCCGCCGGGACCTCCACGCGCATCCGGAACTGTCCTATGACGAGCACCGGACCACGGAACGGATCCTGCAGACCCTGGCCGAGGCCGGGCTCTCGCCGGTCAAGCTCGACGACACCGGCGCCTACGTGGACATCGGCGAGGGGCCGATCGTGCTGGGCCTGCGTGCGGACATCGATGCCCTTCCCCTCTCCGAGCAGACCGGACTGGACTATGCCTCCCGCCATCCGGGCGTCGCTCATGCGTGCGGTCATGACGTCCACACCTCCGTCATGGTCGGCACCGCGCTCGCCCTGCATCGGGTGGTCACGCGCACGGCCGGGGACCTCGGCCAGCCGGAGCTCGATGCCCTGGGCGGTCCCCAGGGCCTGACCGGCCGCATCCGCATCATCTTCCAGCCCGCCGAGGAGCGATTGCCCGGTGGCTCCCTGTCCGTGATCCGGCAGGGCACGCTGGACGGGATCCCGCGGATCCTGGCGGCACACTGCGAGCCCCGGTTCGACGTCGGCACGATCGGCACGCGCATCGGCGCCATCACCTCGGCGGCCGACACCATCAAGATCAGCCTGTCCGGCCGCGGTGGACACACCTCCCGGCCGCACCTGACGGAGGACCTCGTCTACGCGTTGTCCACGATCGCCGTCCAGGTCCCGGCGGTGCTGAACCGACGGATCGACGTCCGCTCGGCCGTCTCCGTGGTGTGGGGCCAGATCAATGCGGGGGCGGCGCCCAACGCCATCCCCGGGTCCGGTTACCTCGCAGGCACCATGCGCTGCCTGGACGCCGAGGTGTGGGAATCGGCCGGGGACCTGCTGGACGACGTGGTCCAGCAGATCGCCCACCCCTTCGGGGTGAAGGTCCACCTCGAACACATCCGCGGGGTGCCGCCGGTGGTCAACACGGAGGCCGAGACCGACCTCATCGAGGACGCGGCCCGCTATGAGCTCGGGTCCCGGGCCATCCAGCTGACCCCGCAGTCCATGGGCGGGGAGGACTTCGCCTGGATGACCCAGCTGGTCCCCGGGGCCATGCTGCGCTTGGGGACGCGGACCCCGGGCGGCCCAGTCTATGACCTGCACATGGGCGACTTCGCGCCGGACGAGCGCGCCATCGGCATCGGCATGCGCATTTTCACGGCCGCGGCACTGCGGGCCCTGTCCGGCGTTCAGTAGGGCTGAACGGCGCAGGTGGTGCAGACGTTGCAGAAACGTAGCGCACTTCTGAAGCGGTTCTTGCCAACTTTGGGTAAACTCCCGGGTAACTGTCCGTCTGAAGGGCGCGGACATCCGTGGAACGGATCGATCTCGACCCGTCCGGACCTGGGCCGACATCACCGGCTCGCGGCCGGATCCCCACGCTCCAGCCCCACACCCTCGCACCTAAGGATCACCATGGGCATTGCATCCCCCCTGTCTCGTAAGGCACTCTTGCCGGTCGCCATGCTCGGCATGTCCGGCCTGCTGCTGGCCGGCTGTGGCGCCGCACCCGAGGAGGCCGCCGACGGGACCGCCTCGGCGTCCGACGCCCCAGCCGTGGGCACCGACAACTCTGACTACACCGGCTGCATCGTCTCCGACCAGGGCGGCTTCGATGACCGCTCCTTCAACCAGTCCTCCCACGACGGCCTGATGGCCGCCGAGGAGGAGTTCGGCATTTCCACCAACGAGGCGGAGTCCACCTCCCCGTCCGACTTCACCCCGAACATCACGTCGATGCTGCAGGCCAACTGCGACATGATCATCGGCGTCGGGTTCCTGCTCGGCGACACGATGAAGCCGATCGCCAACGACAACCCCGAGACCCACTTCATGGGCGTGGACGTTACCGATCCCGAGTTCCCGGACAACGTCAAGCGCCTGATCTATGACACGGCGCAGGGCTCCTTCATGGCCGGTTACCTCGCCGCCGGCACCAGCGAGACCGGCAAGGTCGCCACCTACGGCGGCGCGGAGATCCCGACCGTGACCATCTTCATGGACGGCTTCGCCGCCGGCGTCGAGTACTACAACGAACAGAAGGACGCCGAGGTCGAGGTGCTGGGCTGGAACCGCGAGGCCAAGACCGGCTCCTTCACCGGTGACTTCGAGAACCAGGCCGCCGGCAAGACCAATACCACCAACTTCATCAACGAGGGCGCGGACATCATCATGCCCGTGGCCGGGCCGGTGGGCCTGGGCACCCTCGATGCTGTGACCGAGGCGAATGCCGGCGGCAAGGAGGCCAAGGTCATCTGGGTGGACTCCGACGGCTATGAGACCACCGAGCAGGGCGAGATCATCCTCACCTCCGTGGTGAAGCTGATGGGCCAGGCCGTGCAGGACGTCATCGAGGCCGACCTGGCGGACGAGTTCGACGGTGAGCCCTACGTGGGCACGCTGGAGAACGGCGGCGTGGCCCTGGCCCCGTTCCATGACTTCGACGCCGAGGTCTCCGATGAGATGAAGGCCGAACTCGAGGAGATCAAGGCCGGCATCATCGACGGCTCCATCGAGGTCAACTCGGACTACTCGCCCGAGGTCTGATCACCACGGTGGCCCATGCGGTGGGGTGGCCTGCGGGCCGCCCCACCGTCATGTCCGCCGGGAACACCCTGAGATGATGTCCTTCGAGATCCACTCCTGGGAACGAAGCATCAAAGATGGAATGACAACGATCCGAAGCAATGGCCTGTCCCGGGCCAGAATGGCTGGAGCACGGTGAAACTCGAATTACGCGGCATCACCAAGAAATTCGGGGCCTTCACGGCCAATGACTCGATCGACCTGACGGTGGAGTCCGGCCAGGTCCACTCCCTGCTGGGGGAGAACGGCGCGGGCAAGTCCACCCTGATGAACGTCCTGTTCGGCCTCTACGAGCCGACCGCCGGCGAGATCCTGGTGGATGGCCGTCCGGTGCGGTTCAGCGGTCCCGGTGAGGCGATGAGGGCCGGCATCGGCATGGTGCACCAGCACTTCATGCTGATCCCGGTGTTCACGGTGGCGGAGAACGTGGCGCTGGGCGATGAGCACACGCGTGCCGCCGGCATCCTGGACCTCGAGTCCACCCGCCGGAAGATCCGCGAGATCTCCGATGAGTACGGCTTCCATGTGGACCCCGACGCCCGCATCGAGGATCTCCCCGTGGGCGTCCAACAGCGCGTGGAGATCATCAAGGCGCTCGTGCGCGAGGCCCGCGTGCTGATCCTGGACGAGCCCACGGCCGTGCTCACGCCCCAGGAGACCGACGAGCTGCTGGACATCATCCGCCGGTTGCGGGACAACGGCACCGCCGTGGTGTTCATCTCCCACAAGCTGCGCGAGGTCAAGGCGATCTCCACCGTGATCAGCGTGCTGCGCCGCGGCAGGTTGGTCGGCACCGCGGACCCAGACGCGGACCAATCCGAACTGGCCGCCCTCATGGTCGGCCGCGCCGTGGAGCTGAACACCACGAAGTCCGCCCCGAAGCTGGGCGAGGAGACCTTCACGGTGTCTGATCTGACCGTTTTGAGCCCGGAGGGCGTCCGGCTAGTGGACCGCGTCTCCTTCGGCATCCGCCAGGGAGAGATCCTGGCCGTGGCCGGCGTGCAGGGCAACGGGCAGACCGAGCTCACCGAGGCCATCATGGGTCTGCAGAAGGCCCAGGGGTCCATCCGCCTGGACGGCGAGGAGATCCTCGGCCGAACCACCAAGCAGGTCATCCGGGCCGGCGTCGGGTATGTGCCGGAGGACCGCTCCACTGACGGTCTGGTGGGGTCCTTCTCCGTGGCCGAGAACCTCGTGCTGAACCGCTTCGACCGGGCGCCGATCGGCAACCGCTTCCAGCTGAGCCCGGCCGCCATCCGGTCTCTCGCGGAGCAGCGCGTCGCGGAATTCGATGTCCGCACCCAGGGTGTGGACCTGCCCGTCGGGACCCTGTCCGGCGGCAACCAGCAGAAGGTCGTCATGGCCCGGGAACTGGTGGACGACCTCAAGCTCTTCATCGCCTCCCAGCCCACCCGCGGGGTCGACGTCGGCTCCATCGAGTTCCTGCACGACCGCATCATCCGCGAACGGGACTCAGGCACCCCGGTCATGATCGTCTCCACCGAACTCGACGAGGTCCTCGACCTGGCCGACCGCATCGCCGTGATGTACCACGGCCGGATCATCGGGATCGTGCCGGGGAACACCTCGCGTGACGACCTGGGCCTGATGATGGCCGGCGTCACCCCGGGAACCGCACCGGACACCACCCCGAAGGGAGCAACGGCATGAGCGCCGTGACCAGCGAGAGCACCCCGGCGTCCACGCCCGGCCCCCGGGCCGGCGGCTCGGACCGGAAGGGCGGTACCCCGAACGGGTTCTCGTTCCGGGACGTCCTGTCCGGCAACGGCACCGTCACCGTCCTGGCGATCATCCTGTCCCTGGTCATCAGCGCCGTGCTGATCATCCTGACGGACGAGGACGTCCTCGAGGCGGCCGGATACTTCTTCAGCCGCCCCCTGGACACTCTGGCCGCCGCCTGGTCGGCCGTGGCCGCCGCCTACGCCGCCCTGTTCCGCGGCGCGATCTTCAACTACCGCGGGGACACCTTCAGCGAGGGCATCTACCCGCTGATGGAATCGCTGACCGTGGCCACGCCGCTGATCATCATCTCGCTCGGCATCGCCATCTCGTTCCGCTCCGGACTGTTCAACATCGGCGGCCAGGGCCAGATGATCTTCGGGGCCATGTTCGCCACCTGGTTCGGCGTCCACCTGCAGCTGCCAGCAGGCCTGCACCTGCTGCTGGTGCTGATCATGGGCATCCTCGGCGGTGCCCTGTGGGGCGCCGTGGTCGGCTTCCTCAAGGCGCTCACCGGCGCCCACGAGGTCATCCTGACCATCATGCTCAACTACGTGGCCATCCATCTCGTCACGTACTTCCTGTACACCCCCGTCCTCCAGCGGGAGGGCTCTACCAACCCGGTCTCCGACTTCCTGCCGTCGACGGCGGTCTTCCCGCTGCTGTTCGGTGACAGCTTCCGCCTGAACTGGGGCTTCGTCGTCGCCCTCGTGGCCACCGTGTTCGCCTGGTGGCTCATGAAGCGCTCGTCCGTCGGCTTCCAGCTGCGTGCCGTGGGTGCCAATCCCGATGTCGCCCGGACCGCAGGCGTGTCCGTGAAGCGCATGTACGTGGTCGCCATGGCGATCTCCGGCGGCCTCGCCGGCCTGGCCGGCATGAGCCAGGTGTCCGGCACCGAGAAGATGCTCAACACCGACGTCGCCGGGTCCTTCGGCTTCGACGCCATCACCGTGGCCCTGCTCGGCCGCTCCAACCCGTGGGGCGTGTTCGCGGCCGGACTGTTGTTCGGGGCGCTGCGCGCCGGTGGCGTGACGATGCAGACCGAGACCGGGGTGCCGATCGACATCGTGCTCATCATCCAGTCGCTGATCGTGCTGTTCATCGCCGCACCGCCGCTGGTGCGGATGATCTTCCGCCTGCCGGCTCCCGGTGCCCTGCAGGCCCGCACGACGGCGGATCCGGTCACCCAGCCGGCCCTCGCCGGAGCCGTCGCGGCGACCACCGCGTCCGCCGACGGCCACGCCGCCCCGGCCGACTCGGCCACCATCGGCGATGCCGTGGGGGTGGCGGCCGGAGACGCGGGACCGCCTGACCCGGATGACGCAGACCCCAGTACCACCACCCCGGCGGAAGGCGACCAGCGATGAGCACCACCGCGACCGTTCCCCACGGCCCTGCCGGCCCCGCTCCAGCCGCCCCGACGACGGAGAGGCCCACCACGGACATCGTCCGGCACTGGACCACGCCGATCGCGCTCGCGGTGCTGGCGGCGGTCTCCCTGGCCGTCTTCGCCCTGACCGCCTCGGGCACGTCGGCCACGTTCCGCATCTCCACCGATGCCGATGCCATCCATATCCCGGACATCGTGGTCCCGACCATTGCCGCCGGCTGGACGATCACCCTCCTGCTCGCCGCCCTCGCGGTGTGGGGCTTCCTGCAGGTCCGCCGTTCCGGCACGGTCAGTGGCTGGGTCTCGGTCGTCTTCGCGGCCCTGTTCGTGGCCGGATTCCTGGTGTGGGTGGTCGGCGCGGCCAACACCACCACGGTGTTCCTCACCGGCCTCATCGCCGGCTCCGTGACCCTGGCGATCCCGCTGATCTTCGGTTCCATGGCCGGAGTGCTCTCGGAGCGGGCCGGCGTCGTGAACATCGCCATCGAGGGCCAGCTGCTGGCGGGTGCCTTCACGGCCGCCGTCACCGGTTCCGTGACCGGATCGGTCTGGGCGGGCCTCGTGGCCGCCGTCGTGGCCGGTGTGCTGGTGTCCGTGCTGCTGGCGGTATTCGCCATCCGCTATCTGGTCAACCAGATCATCGTCGGCGTGGTGCTCAACGTCCTGGTGGCTGGTTTGACCAGCTTCCTGTTCAGCACCGTGCTGTCCTCGAACTCCTCGGCGTTGAACTCCCCGCCGCACTTCCCGAGCATCCGGATCCCGTTGTTGGCTGACATCCCGATCATTGGCCCCATCCTCTTCGACCAGACGATTCTGGGCTACGGCATGTACGTGATCGTCATCGCCCTGTACATCGGTCTGTTCCACACCAAGTGGGGCCTGCGCGTGCGGGCCGTCGGCGAACACCCCAAGGCCGCGGACACCGTGGGCATCAACGTGATCCGCACCCGGTACATCAACGTGCTGCTCGGCGGTGCCGTCGCCGGCATGGGCGGCGCCTTCTTCACGCTCGTGTCCTCCTCCTCCTTCTCGAAGGAGATGACCGCCGGCCAGGGGTTCATCGCCCTCGCCGCCGTGATCTTCGGCCGCTGGAACCCGGTCGGAGCCTTCTTCGCGGCGCTCCTGTTCGGGTTCACCACCAACATGCAGTACGTTTTGGCCATCCTGGGCACACCGGTCCCCAGCCAGTTCATGGCGATGCTGCCCTACCTCGTCACCGTCCTGGTGGTGGCCGGCTTGGTCGGCAGGTCCCGGGGCCCGGCGGCCGCCGGGTCCCCCTATGTGAAGGAATAGCCAGGAACTGCCCGGCATAGCCAGGAACAGCCTGGAACAGCCAAGGAAGAGTGAAGGAGTGAGCGTGGAACACCACGACCACGGAACCAGCGGTGCGTTCAGCGACCCGTTCGAGGACGACATCCCGCTGACCGCATCCCTGCCGCGCATCACCGGCATCGGATCGGGTATCGACTGGCAGCGCCTGGAATCCACCGCCCGCGCCGCGATGACCCGCGCCTACGTGCCGTACTCCCGTTTCCCCGTGGGTGCCGCCGCCCTGGTGGAAGACGGCCGCGTGGTGGTCGGCTGCAACATCGAGAACGCCTCCCTGGGCCTGACGCTCTGCGCCGAGTGCTCCCTGGTGTCCAATCTGCAGATGAGCGGGGGCGGCAGGATCGTGGCGTTCTACTGCGTCGACGGCAACGGTGAGGTCCTCATGCCGTGCGGCCGCTGCCGCCAGCTGCTCTACGAGTTCCACGCCCCCGGCATGCGCCTCATGGGCCCGGACGGCGAATTGACCATGGAAGAAGTCCTGCCGCAGGCCTTCGGCCCGGCCGACATGAGGCACCTGCGTGACAGTGCGGCTTCGACCGATAACCCGGGAGGGACCCGATGACCCCGCAGCCCACCTCCACCGCCCCCTCGACCTCCGCTTCCTCAGCCACCTTCCAGACCGGCCGTCGCGCCGAGCCGTTCGACGCGATCGAGGTGATCCGGGCCAAGCGGGATCGCCAACAGCTCTCGGACGGGCAGATCGACTGGGTCGTGGATGCCTACACCCGCGGTGTGGTGGCGGACGAGCAGATGTCCGCGCTGGCCATGGCCATCCTGCTCAACGGCATGGACCGGCCGGAGATCGCCCGCTGGACGAACGCGATGATCGCCTCGGGCGAGCGGATGGACTTCTCACAGCTTCGTGGGCCCGACGGCGGCGTCAAGCCGACCGCGGACAAGCACAGTACCGGTGGCGTGGGGGACAAGATCACCCTTCCGCTGGCACCGCTCGTTGCGGTGTACGGCGTGGCCGTACCCCAGTTGTCCGGCCGCGGCCTCGGCCACACGGGCGGCACCCTGGACAAGCTCGAGGCCATCCCCGGCTGGCAGGCCAACCTGTCCAACGAGGCCATGATGGACCAGCTCTCCTCCCTGGGCGCCGTCATCTGTGCCGCCGGTTCGGGGCTGGCCCCCGCGGACAAGAAGCTCTACGCGTTGCGGGACGTCACCGGCACGGTGGAGGCCATCCCGCTGATCGCCTCCTCGATCATGTCCAAGAAGATCGCCGAGGGCACCGGCACGCTGGTGCTGGACGTCAAGTGCGGCTCCGGCGCCTTCATGAAGACCGAATCCGACGCCCTCGAACTCGCCCGGACCATGGTGGACCTGGGCCGGGACGCCGGGGTGAACACCTCCGCCCTGTTGACGGACATGGACACCCCGCTCGGACTGACCGCCGGCAATGCCATCGAGGTTGCCGAATCGGTGGAGGTCCTCGCCGGCGGGGGGCCGGCCGACGTCGTGGACCTGACCGTGGAGCTGGCCCGTCGCATGCTGGCCGGTGCCGGGATCACCGGGGTGGACCCGGCCGAGGCCTTGGCCGACGGCCGGGCCATGGACGTGTGGCGCCGGATGATCGCCGCCCAGGGTGGTGACCCGGACGCCCCGATGGCAACCGCACGGGAGTCCCACGTGGTCACGGCCGGCGAGTCCGGCGTGCTGACCCGCTTGGACGCCATGGCCGTGGGCCTGGCCGCCTGGCGTCTCGGCGCCGGACGGGCCCGCAAGGAGGACCCTGTCCAGGACGCGGCCGGAGTGCGACTGCACGCCAAGCCGGGAGACACCGTGCAGGCCGGACAGCCCCTGCTCACCCTGCTGACGGACACCCCGGAGCAGTTCGACCGCGCCCTGTCCGCGCTCGAGGACGGCCACTCCATCGCCCCGGAGGGATCGGCGGAGGCCGGATCGTTCGTGCCGCGCCCGCTCATCATCGACCGCATCGACTGACGGCGCCGCTCTTCGGCTGCTTCCCTGTCGTCCCCGTCGTCCCCATGGCAGCCCCGTCCCCGTCTGAAGCCGGTCCCGGAGCACCCTGAAGACAACCCTGAGCAGGCCCTGAGCAGGCCCGGAACCGCCGAGAAAAGTGCGGTTCCGGGCCTTGCCGTCGCCTAGGCTGAACGGGTGCTCCAGATGATCGAAGACATGGTCCTCCATGCCGCCGGGCAGTGGTGGATCCTGCTCGCGGTCTACCTGCTGTGCACGATCGACGGGTTCTTCCCCGTGGTGCCCTCGGAGTCTGTACTGGTGGCACTGGCCTCCATCTCCGGCACCGAGGACACCGTCTCCCTGTGGTGGGTCTGGCTCGTCGGTGCCCTCGGGGCGATCACCGGTGACCAGATCGCCTATTCCCTCGGCCGGGGGATCGGCATCACCCGGTTCCGCTGGATGCGCAGCCGCAGCGTGGTCCGGGCCGTCGCCACCGCCCGCACCGCCCTGGACGGACACGGCGCGCTGGTGATCTGCACGGCCCGGTACATCCCGGGCGGACGGGTGGCGGTGAACTACACCGCCGGGGCCACCGGGTACCCGCGGCTGAGGTTCACCCTGCTGGACATCTTCGCCGCGTTCCTCTGGTCGGCGTACTCGATCGGGATCGCCCGGGCGACCGCCGGCTGGCTGGACAACACGCTGCTGCAGATCATCGTGGCGCTGGTCGCAGCGGCCGCCGTCGGCTGGGTGGTGGACCTCGTCCTGAAGAGGATCCTGCTCCGGCTGGCGGAGCGGAAGCAGGCGGCCGGCGGGGGACCGCGGGCCGAGGCCGCTACCGTAGACTCGCCACGTGACTGACGCGATCGAATTCTCCGCCCCCTCGCCCCTCGACGTCGATCTGGCAGCGTTGCCCAAGATCAGCCTCCACGACCACCTCGATGGGGGCCTGCGACCGGCCACCATCCTCGACCTCGCCGGCCAGATCGGCCACGAACTGCCCGCCGACACCGCCGACGCGCTGGCGGAGTGGTTCGCCGAGTCCGCGAACTCCGGCACCCTTGAGCGCTACCTCGAGACCTTCGACCACACGATCGCCGTCATGCAGACGGCCGAGGGGCTGCAGCGGGTGGCCCGCGAGTTCGTGGAAGACCTCGTGGAGGACGGCATCGTCTATGCCGAGGTCCGCTGGGCCCCCGAACAGCACACTGCCGGCGGGCTGACCCTGGATCAGGCCGTTGAATCGGTCCAGGCCGGACTCGACGAGGGCGTGGAGAATGCTGAGAACGCGGGAGCCCCGATCCGCGTCGGCCAGCTCATCACGGCCATGCGCCAGAACGACCGCTCCCAGGAGATCGCCGAGCTGGCCGTCCGCCACCGTGGCGCCGGTGGCTCCGGAGGCTCCGTTGCAGTCGGCTTTGACATTGCCGGACCGGAGGCCGGATTCCCACCTTCGCGCTTCACCGAGGCCTTCACCTGGCTGGCCGGCCAGCGTTTCCCGGCCACCGTCCACGCCGGTGAGTCGGACGGCCTCGAGTCCATCAATGACGCCCTCGTCAACGGCCGCGCCCTGCGCCTCGGCCACGGCGTGCGGATCGCCGACGACATCACGGTGGAGTTCAACGCCGTGGACGAGAACGGTGAGCAGGTCGGCGAGGACAACGCCCTCGTGGACCTCGGTGCCACTGCCGCCTGGGTCCGTGACCGCGGCATCGCGCTGGAGATCTGCCCGTCCTCGAACCTGCAGACCGGCGCCGTGGCCGCCTACGGCGGCACGGTCTCCACCCACCCGATCGACATGCTGGCTCAGCTGGGCTTCCGCGTGACCATCAATCCGGACAACCGCCTGATGAGCGGGGTCTCCCTCACCGACGAGCTGTACCTGATCGCGGAGGTCTTCAGCTACTCGCTGGAGGAGCTGCTGGACTTCCAGCTCAACGCCGCCGAGGCCGCCTTCCTGCCCCTCGAGGACCGCGAGGCCCTGGCCGAGCTGCTCGTCGAGACCTGGGGCGAGGTCATCTCCAGCGGCGGGACGGGGGACGGCCCGGTACGCCTGGAGGCCCTCGACGACGAGGACGCGTGAGCGTCGCCGTCGACCGGCTCGTCTGGGTGGTCGCCCAGTTGCGGGAGCACTGCCCGTGGACGCGGCGGCTGACCCACGCCGTGCTGACCGAGTACCTGATCGAGGAGGCGTACGAGGCCGTCGAGGTGATCGAGTCCGTGCCACCGGCCAACTGGCCCGAAGGGGCGCTGGCCGACGGCACGTACGAGCGGCTGCGGCTCGAGATGGGGGACGTGCTCTTCCAGGTCGTGTTGCACGCGGCGATCGCCGAGGGGGCCGGCGGCTTCACCTTCGACGGCACGGCACAGGCCATCACGGACAAGATGATCCGCCGGAACCCCCACGTCTTCCACCCCGACGGGACCCTGCGCGAGCCGCAGGACCTGGCTGCGGCCAGACTGGAGGACCTCGAGAAGAACTGGGAACGCATCAAGCAGGCGGAGCGTGCCGCCGGGGCCGCCGAGGCGGGTGCCGGGGCCCCGGGGGAGGGGCCCGACGCCGGCCCGTTGCCCGGCGCTGCCACCTCGCCTGCCATCTCACCGGTGGCCTTCACCGACGTCCCCGCCCATCTGCCCGCCCTGGCGGCCGCCGCGAAGGTCGTGGACCGGGCCGCCCGGCAGCCGGTGGACCCGCTGCCGGAACCCGGCCCGCCGCCGTCGGGCCTGGACCCGCGGGTGCTGCAGGACGAGGGGGAGCTGGGCGCAGAGCTGTTCCGGCTGGTCCAGCGCTCCCGCGCCGCAGGGCTCGATCCCGAGCGAGCGCTGCGCCAACACCTGGCCGCGCTCCGTCACGACCTCTCGGGGACGGACCCGACGGGCTAGGCTGAACCCGCATCGCCCCCGCGGTACCGCAACCTGCGCCACGGCGCCCACCCGGACCGTCAAGCCACACCGGCCCTGACGGTCTACCCACCGACAGTCTTCAAAGGAGACCGCACATGGCCCTGATCGACGCCATCCATGCCCGTGAAATCCTCGATTCCCGCGGTAACCCCACCGTTGAGGTGGAAGTCCTGCTGACCGACGGCTCCCTGGGCCGCGCCGCCGTGCCCTCCGGCGCCTCCACGGGAGAGTTCGAAGCCGTCGAGCGCCGCGATGGTGACCAGGGCCGCTACCTCGGCAAGGGCGTGCTGGGTGCTGTCAACGCCGTTATCGAGAACATCGCGGACGAGCTGGAGGGCGAGGACGCCACGGACCAGCGTCTCATCGACACCCTGATGATCGACCTGGACGGCACCGAGAACAAGGGCACCCTGGGCGCCAACGCCATTCTCGGGGTCTCGCTGGCCGTGGCCAACGCCGCCGCCGCCTCCTCGGACCTCTCCCTGTTCAAGTACCTGGGCGGCCCGAACGCCCACGTGCTCCCCGTGCCGATGATGAACATCCTCAACGGCGGCGCCCACGCCGATTCGAACGTGGACATCCAGGAGTTCATGATCGCCCCGATCGGTGCCCCGAGCTTCTCCGAGGCCCTGCGCTGGGGCGCCGAGGTCTACCACACGCTCAAGAAGGTGCTGCAGGAGCGCGGGCTGGGGACCGGGCTGGGAGACGAGGGCGGCTTCGCCCCGTCCCTGCCGTCCAACCGCGCCGCCCTGGACCTCATCACCGAGGCCATCACGCAGGCCGGCTACACCCCGGGCACGGACATCGCCCTGGCCCTGGACGTGGCCTCCTCCGAGTTCTGCTCGAACGCCGCCTACACCTTCGAGGGCGAGCAGAAGAGTGCCGCGGACATGATCGCGTACTACGAGGAGCTGGCCGCGAACTACCCGCTGATCTCCATCGAGGACCCGCTGGACGAGAACGACTGGGAGGGCTGGCAGCAGCTCACCACCTCCCTGGGCGCCACGGTCCAGCTCGTGGGCGACGACCTGTTCGTCACCAACCCGGAGCGCCTGCAGCGGGGCATCGACGAGCAGTCGGGCAACGCCCTGCTGGTCAAGGTCAACCAGATCGGCTCCCTGACCGAGACGTTCGACGCGATCTCGCTGGCCCAGCGCCACCAGTTCCACTGCATGATCTCCCATCGCTCCGGCGAGACCGAGGACACCTTCATCGCCGACCTGTCCGTGGCCACCAACGCCGGCCAGATCAAGACCGGCGCCCCGGCCCGCTCGGACCGGGTGGCCAAGTACAACCAGTTGCTGCGCATCGAGGAGGAGCTGGGCGACTCCGCGATCTATGCGGGCGCCTCGGCCTTCCCGCGGTTCACCGCCCGCGCCTGACCGGCCGACCCGCAACCGCGGACCCGCAAGCGCGGACCCACGCAACCCCGCCCCGTCGGCTTCGACGGGGCGGGGTTGCCGCGGTTAACGGCGAATGTTCGGCAAACGCCCGGGAAACCGCCCGGCGCGCTGTCCCGACGCCGGGCCGCTCAGCCGTTATCGTCAGAGGGACCCGGGAAGATGGCCCGGTCTCACGACAGGTCTTGTTCAGGATGGGCACGGAGGTACAGGTGGCAACTCGTCGTCCGCGCGTCCCCAAAACGTCCCAGCGTCAGCTGGCCGAGGTGGGATCCGGGGCCGCCCAGCGCTCGCGCACTGCCGGGTCCGGCGGGACCCCGCACCTGGTGGGCGGCCACTCCGCCAAGGTCATCCCCCTCGACGCGGCACCGTCGCGCCAATCCCTCGACGCCCGCGCATCCCTGGAATCGGCGGACCGGGAGTCTGCCGACCGGCCGCACACCGGCCAGGCACTGAACGGCTCTCTGGCGCCCGCCGACGCGACGGCCTCCGGGGGAACCGCCGTGGACCTGGATGCCGAGACGGCCGCAGAGGACGCCTCGGCCGGTCCGTCACCGGAGCCGACGCCGGTGCCGACCCCGGGACAGCGCCGAGCCGACGAACGCCGCAACCTGTTGCGCCGGTCCGTGCCCCGTGGCCGGGCGCGGAGCTCGGACGGTGCACCGGGCCGCGCCTCCAGCGGTGCCGTGGCGGTCCCGTCATGGACCCGGTCCGCGGGCGCCTCCTCGGGCGCCTCCTCGGGTGCTGGCTCCTCTGGCTCGGCCGCAGCGCCGACGCCGGGCCCGGTCCTGGCCCCGGTCGAACCCGTTCCGGCCCGCAACCTGACCGGCCGCTCCGTGGCCTTCCTGGTGGTGCTGTTCGTGGCCGCAGTCCTCCTGGCCCCGACTCTGCGAGTGTTCCTGGACCAGCAGGCCGAGCTCCGGGCCGTCCAGGAGGACATCGCCGCCGAGCAGCAGCTGCAGCAGGACCTCACGAGTGAGATCGCCCGCTGGGAGGATCCGGCCTACATCCAGCAGCAAGCGCGTGAACGCTTCAACCTCGTGATGCCCGGTGAGCAGACCTACATGGTCATCGGCGGCGACGAGGCCGTGGAGGATCCCGTGCCGCCGCCGGCCAGCCCGAGCCAGGTCAACCAGGACATGCCGTGGGCGGATGCCCTGCTGGACTCCGTGGTGCGTGCCGGCACCGACTAGGCTGGAGCACTTGTCACCGGCATCAACGCACCGACTGAGGCAAGATCATCACCATGACGCAGAACCTGGACCGCACCCCCACGCCGCAGGACCTGGACACCATCAGCCTGCAACTGAACCGGCCTGCGCGTGACGTGGTCGAGATCGGGGCCCGGTGCGTGTGCGGGAATCCGCTGGTGGCCACCACCGCCCCGCGGCTGTCCAACGGCATCCCCTTTCCCACCACGTTCTACCTGACCCACCCCGTGGTGACGGCCGCCGTCTCCCGACTGGAGGCGTCCGGTGCGATGGCCGAGATGTCCGAACGGCTGCAGCAGGACGGGGAACTGTCCGCCCGTTACCGGAGCGCGCACGAGGCCTATCTGGCCGAGCGTGACCGGGTCGGCCGGGTGGCCGGAACGGATGAGGTTCCCGAGATCACCGGCATCTCCGCCGGCGGCATGCCCGAACGGGTCAAGTGCCTGCACGTCCTGGTGGGTCATTCGCTGGCCGCCGGGCCCGGCGTGAACCCCCTCGGGGACGAGGCGCTCGAACGCATCCGGGAGGACTGGACCGCGGAGACCTGCTGGTGTGCCGGCGCGTGGGACCCCGGGGCCGCCGTGCCCAGCAGGGACCTCAGCCGCCACGTCAAGCGGCTCGCGGGAGAGCAGAACCCGGTGCAGAACCCGGTGCAGAACCCGGTGCAGAACCCGGTGCAGGACCCCCTCCGTGGCGCAGCGCCACGCCGCCCGGCCAGTGAGGACTCCGAAGCCCACACTCGGCGGGACAGCGGTCTCCCCGGCCCGGGCCGGACCGTCGCCGCCATCGACTGCGGGACCAACTCCATCCGCCTGCTCGTGGCACGCCTTGAATCCGACGACCTCCGGCCCGGCACCGGCAGCACCGCTGCCCCCCGGCTCGTGGACCTGCACCGCGAGATGCGCGTGGTCCGCCTGGGCGAAGGGGTCGACGCCACCGGCCGGTTGTCCGAGGCGGCCATGCAGCGCACCTTCGCCGCCACGGAGGACTACGCCGCGATCATCCGCGACCTCGGGGCCACCTCCGTCCGGTTCGTCGCCACCTCCGCCAGCCGCGATGCCGCCAACGCCGCCGACTTCACCGCCGGAATCCGTGAACGCCTGGGCGTGGAGCCCGAGATCGTGACGGGGGACGAGGAAGCGGCACTGTCCTTCGCCGGAGCGGCCTCCAGCCATGCGGCCACCGGTCCCGTGCTGGTGGTGGACCTGGGGGGCGGATCCACCGAATTCGTCCTCGGCACGCTGGACGACCCGGAGAGTGGGGGACCGCAGGTCACCCACGCCCTCAGCGTCAAGATGGGCTGCGTCCGGTTCACCGAGCGCCATCTGCGGACCGATCCACCCACCGATGCCGAGATCCAGGCGGCGATGCAGGACATCGCGGCCGTCCTGGACGAGGTCGAGGCGAGCATTCCGCTGGGGGAGGTGGCCGCCGTCGTCGGTGTGGCCGGGACGGTGACCACCGTGACTGCCGCCGCGCTGGGACTGACCGCCTACGAGCCCGAGGTCATCCACGCCACCGAGTTGGACGTGGACGTCATCGGTGACACCGCCGGCCGACTGCTGGCGGCGACCCGGGACGAACGGGCCGCGCTGCCCTACATGCACCCGGGCCGCGTCGACGTGATCGGGGCAGGCGCCCTCATCTGGTCGATGATCCTGCGCCGGGTGGCCCAGGCCGGCCATGGCAAGGTCACCACGGCCACCACGTCCGAGCACGACATCCTGGACGGGATCGCCCTGTCCCAGACGGCATGAGCGACCACCGGTCCGGCCGGCGGGGGACAACTCGGAGCCACCGGGGCCGCCCTCCCCACCTGACCACGGGCTCCCTGCTCGCCGTCCCCGTGCTCACCGCGGCCCTCGTCGCGGGGCCCGTACTGCTGCCGCCGCCGGTAGGAGGCTCGGCCGGATTCGACGCGTCCGGCGCGCCCGGTGCCGTGGGCTGGTCGGCCCTGCCCGCCGCCTCCGCGGATGAGTGGCGGGACCGGCAGTACTGGCTGGACGAGTACGGATTCCGCGACGCGTGGGGGACCAGCCAGGGCGAAGGCGTCACGGTCGCGGTGATCGACACCGGCATCGATGCGGACCATCCCGACCTGGGCGGCCAGGTGGTCGGCGGCATCGACGTCTCCGGTGCGGGCAACGAGTCCGGCACTGAGCCGGTCGGGGAGATGTCCGAGCACGGCACCCTGGTGGCCTCGGTCCTCGCCGGCCGCGGGAACAACGAGGCCGCGCTGCGCCGGGCCGAGGAGGAACGCCGCTCCGCGAAGGCCACACCGACGCCCTCGACGCTGCCCTCCGGTGAGGCTGCGCCCGGCCCGAGTCCCTCCGCCACCTCCACGCCGACTCCGGACGAGGCCACCGGTGCCTGGCCGGACGGCATCGTGGGCGTGGCGCCCCGGGCCGAACTGCTGTCCATCTCGGTGCACCTCGGTGCCAGCAACCCGGACGGCCCGTCCCCGGAGGACCAGATCGCCGAGGCCGTCACCTGGGCCGTGGACCACGGGGCGGACGTCATCAACATGTCCCTCGGCTCCACCCGTCAGGACTGGCCGGAAAGCTGGGACAGGGCCTTCCTGCACGCCGAGCAGAACGACGTGGTGGTGGTGGCCGCCGCCGGCAACCGCGCCTCCGGAACCCTGACCGCCGGGGCCCCGGCCACCATTCCCGGTGTGCTGACTGTGGCGGGACTCAACCCGGATGGAACGGCCAGCTGGGACTCCTCCACGGAGGGGATCTCGATCGGGGTGGCCGCACCGGCCGACCCGCTGGTCGGCGCCGTTCCGGGGGGAGACCGGAAGGAGTGGGCGGGCACCTCGGGGGCCGCCCCGCTCGTGGCGGGCCTGGCCGCCCTGATCCGGTCCGAGTACCCGGAGATGCCGGCCCACCAGGTCATCCACCGCATCCTGGCCACGGCCGAGGACGCCGGGGTCCCCGGCGAGGATCCGGTCTACGGACACGGCATCATCGACGCCGCGGCGGCCGTGACGGCGGAGGTCGGTGCCGTGGACCGCAATCCCATGGACACCCTCGCCGACTGGATCCGCGTGCACCGTCGCGCCGAGTCTTCCGGTGCGCCAACGCCCACCGCGACCCCGAGCGAGGAGCCGGCCGAGCCGACGTCGGCCCCGGATCCGCTGTCCACGGAGCTGCCGCAGGCGACCGCCCCGGCCGACCCTGCTCCGGGACTGCAGCCGGTGCTCGTGATCGGCACAGGTCTGGTGGTCGCCGGACTGGCGGCCACCGCCGTGGTGCTGTATCTGCGGCAACGCAGGTCATCCGAGCGTTGAGCCAGGTCAACGGCCCCGTCCGGCACGGCCGCCGGTGAGCGAGACTTTGTGACTTTGTGAAAAATTTCACGAAGTGTGCTGGGCGGGTCTAGGCTGAGTGTCATGGCAATCACTCCGCAGCTGTCCCCGAAGCCCCGTGTCCTCATCGTCGGCGGCGGTTACGCCGGCCTGTACGTCGCCAAGAACCTGGAGAAGAAGGTCAAGGAGCGTGGCGGCGTCGTCACCCTCGTGGACCCGAACCCCTACATGACGTACCAGCCGTTCCTGCCGGAGGTCGTCGGCGGGAACATCGAACCCCGGCACATCGTGGTGGACCACCGCACCCACCTGAAGAACTCCGAGATCGTCCAGGGCAAGATCATCAAGGTCGAGCACGCCCGCAAGACCGCCACCGTCCAGACCCAGGACGGCTCCGAGTTCGAGATCCCCTACCAGGACGTCGTCATGACCGCCGGTGCCACCACCCGCGTGTTCCCTATCCCGGGCCTGGGCGAGGCCGGCATCGGCATGAAGACCGTGCAGGAGGCCGTGCAGCTGCGGAACCAGATCCTGGACCGCCTCGAGGCCGCCTCCACCATGACCGACGCCGCGGCCCGCAGCCGCGCCCTGACCTTCGCCGTCGTCGGCGGCGGCTTCAACGGCGTCGAGACCATCTCCGAGATGGAAGACCTGATCCGGTCCGTCATCAAGAAGAACCCCCGCCTGGCCCAGTCCGATGCGCGCATCGTCCTGATCGAGGCCATGGGCAAGATCATGCCGGAGGTCGGCGAGGACCAGGCCGTCGAGGTCGTCGAGCACCTGAAGTCCCGCGGCATCGAGGTCCTGCTCAACACCTCGCTGGCCGGCGCCGAGGGCGGCGTCCTCAAGCTCATCAACATGCAGGACAAGTCCGACGCCGGCTCCTTCGAGACCGACACCCTCGTCTGGACCGCC
Source organism: Citricoccus sp. NPDC079358 (assembly GCF_040702545.1). Classification (NCBI taxonomy): domain Bacteria; kingdom Bacillati; phylum Actinomycetota; class Actinomycetes; order Micrococcales; family Micrococcaceae; genus Citricoccus; species Citricoccus sp. NPDC079358. The sequence goes on along the minus strand of NZ_JBFBLI010000005.1, from coordinate 156,393 downwards.
GGGGTGGCGGCCAATGCCGTGGCCAAGCAGACCGATTTCCCGGTCGAGCAGCGTGGCCGCATCGAGGTCACCCCGACCCTGCAGATCTCCGACGGTGACGGCGGGGTCCTCGAGGGTGCCTGGGGTGCCGGCGACGTGTGCGCCGTGCCGGACCTGACCGGTGACGGCCCGGGCGGCAACTGCGTCCCCAACGCCCAGCACGCCGTGCGCCAGGCCAAGCGCCTCGCCGCCAACCTGCTGGCCGTGCGCTTCGGCGAGGGCGCCGTGGAGGAGTACGTGCACAAGTCCCTCGGTGCCGTGGCCGGCCTCGGCTTCGGCAAGGGCGTCGGCAACCCGATGGGCCTCAAGCTCAGCGGCGTCCCCGCGTGGCTGGCCCACCGCGGCTACCACGGCCTGGCCATGCCCACGTACGAGCGCAAGGCCCGCGTGGTCTCCGACTGGCTCCTGTCCGTGGTGTTCGGCCGGGACACCACGCCGATCGAGGGCCTCGAGAACCCGCACAACCCCTTCCTCGAGGCCGCCGGCGCCGAGCTCAAGCCGGGCCGCTTCGACCACCCGAAGGTGCTGGAGTCCGCGAAGTCCTCGCAGTAGGTTTCAACGGGCTCGAAGTACGCTTCGGCTTGACGGCGGCCCGGTAACCTTGAGGGGTTCCGGGCCGCCGTCGCGTCCGGCCCCCATAGCCCAATTGGCAGAGGCAGGAGACTTAAAATCTCTGTGTTGTGGGTTCGAGTCCCACTGGGGGCACTGTCCGGATTAACGGTCCGGCCGGCCGGACCGTTAAGCCGTCAGCGGAGGGGAGAGCTCCTCGTCCGTTGTCAGGTTGCTTTTCAGGTTCGGCAGATAGACTGACAGCAGTCCCCATCACGTCCATGCCGGGCCACCCGGGCCGGAGAGCACGACCGTGGACCGCACGCGACCAGCAGAGGAGATGGCCAGTGGCCAACCCCGTCTTCAACAGCAAGAACTTCCAGGAACAGATGCACTCCGGTGACGGCCGGGGCGGCGCCGCCACGCAGCAGGCGCCGGGCTGGTACCAGGGCGGTTCCCGGAGCCAGGCTCCGCAGGGCCAGACCCAGCAGGGATATTTCGGCCAGCAGGGCCAGAAGGCGGCGCAGGGCCAGCCGAGCCAGCAGTACACCCCGGAGCAGCTGGAGCAGATGTACGCCCAGCCCGCCGCGGGTCCCGCTGACACGGGGCGGATGAGCTACAACGACGTCATCGCCAAGACCGTCATCACCCTGCTGCTCGTCGTGGTGGGTGCCGCCGTCGGGTGGAACATGCCGGCCCTCATGCTGCCCGGCGCCATCGTCGGCCTGGTCCTGGGACTCGTCAACGCTTTCAAGCGCGAGCCCTCGCCCGTGCTCATCCTGATCTACGCCGCCGCACAGGGCCTGTTCCTCGGTGGTATCTCCGGCGTCTTCGAGCAGATGTGGCCCGGCATCGCCGTCCAGGCCGTGCTCGCCACACTCTGCGTATTCGCCGTGACCCTGGCGCTCTTTTCCTCCGGAAAGTGGCGCGTCTCCAAGAAGTCCGTGAAGATCTTCATGGTCGCGATGATCGGCTACGCGCTGTTCTCCGTGGTCAACCTCTTCCTGATGCTCTTCGGCGTCACCGACGCCATGTTCGGCCTGCGCGGCGAGTTCCCGCTGCTGGGCCTAGGCATCGGTCTCCTCGCCGTCTTCCTGGCCGCGTTTTCGCTGATCATGGACTTCACCGCCATCACCCAGGGCGTCCAGGCCGGCGCCCCGCAGAAGTACTCCTGGTCCGCCGCCTTCGGCCTCACCGTGACCCTGATCTGGCTCTACGTCGAGATCCTGCGCATCCTGGCGATCCTGCGCGGCAACGACTGACCACCCACTGAACCGTCCACAGCCATCGGCTGGCCCCGTCCGGGAGGTCTCACCCGGACGGGGCCAGCCGATTCTGGGTTAATGGAGTCATGAACGAGCCCGAGAACCGTCTTGCCGGCCGGCCCGCCGCGGAGCCCTCCCGTCAGTCCAACCACGAGCCGTTCCGCGAGCCCTCCGGTGAGCCCTCCGGTGAGCCCTCCGGTGAGCCCTCCGGGCAGGCTGCCGGGCTGCCGTTCGGCGATCCGGCTGTGACGGGCACCCAGTATGTGCTGCGCCACGGCGGGGCCGAGGCCACGATCACCTCGCTGGCCGGTGCCCTGCGCCGTTATGAGGTGGACGGGACGGCGTTGGTGGAGACCTACGGCGCGAACGAGGTCCCGCCCTCGGCCTGCGGCATCCAGCTGTCCCCGTGGCCCAACCGCGTACGGGACGGGCGCTGGACGCTGGATGGCGCCACCCAGCAGCTGGACCTCACCGAACCGTCCCGCTCGAACGCCAGCCACGGGCTGCTGCGCAACACCGCGTTCGTCCCGGTCGAGCAGACGGGCCGCCGGGTGGTCCTGCGCGGCGAGATCCACCCCCAGCACGGCTACCCGTTCCGCCTCACCCACCAGGTCACCTACACCTTGGCCGACGACGGCGCCCTCACCGTCCACCAGCAGCTCACCAACCATTCCGGCCAGCCGGCCCCGGCCGCCTTCGGCGCTCACCCCTTCCTGCGGATCGGGGACGTGCCCAGCGAGGAACTGGTGCTGACCCTGAGGGCGGCCACCCGCGTGCTCTCCGACGACCAGCTCATCCCCACTGGGACGGCCCCGGTCCAGGACACGGCGGAGGACTTCCGCCAAGGCCGGCAGGTGGGCACCGGACTGCTCGACGCTGCCTTCACCGATCTGCAGCCTGGCGACGACGGCCGCCACCATCACGCGCTGTCCGCGCCGGATGGGCGTAGCGTGGAGCTCTGGGCGGACCCGGCCTTCGGCTACGTCCATGTCTTCTTCACGGACCGGTTTCCCGGCCGTCACCGGGCGGTGGCGGTGGAACCGATGACGGCTCCGGCCAACGCCCTGAACAGTGGTGACGGACTGGTGTGGATCGGACCGGGGGAGCGACTGGGCGCCGCCTGGGGTCTGTCCCACCGCCGTCCACTGCACCGTTCCTCCCACCTTTCACCCGACCGTCCCGACGATGAGGAGGCAGTCCGTTGAGCATTCGCCCAGAGTCCGGGGCGCCGGACGCCCCGGTTCCCGGGCTGCCCGAAGTCCCGGGCCCGCGGCACGAGACCCGGGTGCCGGACCCCCTCCTGACCGCGCCCGACCAGGCCAACCGGGTGGCCGCCGACGTGCCCTACGGGCTCACGGTGGCCGCCGCCTGGTCGTGGCGGGTGCTGCTGGTGCTGGCGATGGCCGGGGCCGGCATCTGGCTGCTGAGTCACGTCTCGCTCCTGGTCATCCCCCTGATTGTGGCGGCCCTGTTGTCCACTCTCCTCGCGCCGATCCACAAGCGGTTCGTGGGGTGGGGCCTCCCGCGGGGACTGTCCGTGACTGGCGTCATCCTCGGGTTCATCGTCCTCGTCCTGGGCCTGCTGACCCTCGTCGGCCAGCAACTGGCCGTGGGCTTCACGGACATGCGGGACCAGATCGTGGTGGGTGTCCAGGGCATCGTCGCCTGGCTGGAGACCTTCGGCGTCACCACGGATCAGTGGAACGACATCTTCGCGGACATCGGCGAGGCGGTCCGGGCCAACAGCCAGACCATCCTCTCGGGTGCCCTGGGCTTCGGCTCCACCGCCGGCAATATTGCCGCCGGCACGGTGCTGGCCGTCTTCGCGCTGATCTTCTTCCTCTATGACGGCAAGAGGATTTGGCGATTCTGCCTGAACTTCGTCCCCGCCCGCCATCGCATCGCCATCGACGGCGCCGGCGAGGTCGGCTGGACCTCCCTCGGCAGCTATGTCCGCGTCCAGATCTTCGTGGCGTTCGTCGATGCCATGGGTATCGGCCTAGGCGCCTGGATCCTCGGCGTGCCGCTGGCGCTGCCCCTGGGTGTGCTGGTGTTCTTCGGCTCGTTCATCCCGCTCGTGGGTGCCTTCCTGACCGGGGCGGTGGCCGTGACGCTGGCCCTCGTGGCCAATGGCTGGGTGAACGCGCTGATCATGCTCGGTGTGGTGCTCCTGGTCCAGCAGATCGAGGGCAACGTCCTGCAGCCGCTGGTCATGGGGCGTGCGGTCAGCCTGCACCCGCTGGCCGTGTTCCTGGCCGTGGCCGGGGGGACCGCGGTGATGGGCCTGGTCGGCGCGATCTTCGCCGTGCCGCTGATGGCTTTCCTGAACTCCACCATCAAGTACCTCCACGCCAAGCCGTGGCTCGAGAACGAACCCGAACCCGCGGCGGCCTCGGACTACCGCGATACCCGGCTCAAGGAACGCGCCGCGGGGCTCAAGGACCGGGCCGCCGGTCTCGAGGGGCCCTGGGGCCGGGCCTATGTGACCATCGACGGCGTGGTCCGCCGGGCCACGAGCGGCACCGGCGGATCCGGCGGAATCGGCGGCAGCAGAGCGCACGGCAGCGACGAGGGTGGCTCTCCCAGCGCAGCCGAGAATGCCCTGTCCGCCAAGCATCGGCGTCAAGCCCGCCGCCAACTCAAGCGGTCACAGTCCCGCTCGCGCTTCCTGCCCCGCCGTTTCCGCCAGGATCGAGCCGCGGGTGTTCGCACCGACCCCGATGCCGGTCCCGACGCCGGCCCCGGCACCGGTCCCCATGCCCGCTCCGGCCCCAGCCCCGGCCCCGATCCCGACGCGAGCCCCGGCTCCGAGGCTGGACTCGGCGCCGGAAGTCGTCCCAATGCCGGCGCTGGTGGTGGCGGAAGTGGCCCCGAGACCGAAATCGATACCGGTACCGGTGCCGCTGCCGACCCCGGAACCGGCACCTCGGGCAATCTTCGCGGCAGAGGCCCCGCGGGGGAGGACAATACGGGGATGGACCACTCCGGCCGCCGGCCGGACCGAAACGGAGGACCACAGTGACCACCACCCCCCAGAGCAGTGCAGAGACCGCGACGGGTACGGCTGCCGACCGCGCGGAACTCCCGGAACTTCCCGTCACCCTGGCGGACATCGAGGAGGCTCGGCGACTGCTGGACGGGGTCATCGTGCCCACACCGTTGGACCACTCCCGGGCCCTGGGCCGGCTCACCGGCTCGGTGGTCCACCTCAAGTGCGAGAACCTGCAGCGCGCCGGCTCATTCAAGGTGCGCGGTGCCTACGTCCGGATGGCTAAGCTCTCCGAGAACGAGCGCGCCCGCGGCGTGGTGGCGGCCTCCGCCGGCAACCACGCTCAAGGGGTGGCCCTGGCGGCGTCCAAGTTGGGGATCAAGGCGACGATCTTCATGCCACGCGGCGTCGCCCTGCCGAAGTTGCAGGCCACGAAGGACCACGGCGCCGAGGTGAAGCTGCACGGCAACAATGTGGATGAGGCCCTGTCCGAGGCGCAGCGGTATGCGGACGAGTCCGGATCCGTGTTCATCCATCCCTTCGACAATGCCGACGTGGTAGCCGGCCAGGGCACGATCGGTCTGGAGATCCTCGAACAGGATCCGGAGGTGGACACGCTGGTGATGGGCATCGGCGGCGGCGGCCTGCTCGCTGGCGTGGCCGTGGCCGTCAAGGAGATGGCCCGCCGTCAGGGCCGGCACATCAACATCATCGGCGTCCAGGCGGAGAACGCCGCGGCATACCCGCCGTCGCTGGCCGCAGACGCCGTGGTGCCCCTCTCCCATGTGTCGACCATCGCGGACGGCATCGCCGTGGGCAAGCCCGGTCAGATTCCCTTCCAGATCATCAAGGAACTCGTGGACGGAGTCGTCACCGTGTCCGAGGACGCGATCGCCAACGCTCTCGTGTTCCTGCTGGAGCGGTCCAAGATGGTGGTCGAGCCCGCCGGCGTGGTGGGCGTGGCCGCGTTGCTGGAGGGCAAGCTGGCCGAACTCGGGATCGAGTCCCAGCACACCGTGGCGCTGCTCTCCGGCGGCAACGTGGACCCGATGCTGATGCTCAAGGTCATCCAGTCCGGCCTGGCCGCGGGCGGCCGCTACCTGACCGTCAAGATCTCCCTGCGAGACCGTCCCGGCGAGTTGTCCAACATCTCCCGGATCATCTCCGAGACCGAGGCCAACGTCACCCGGGTGGACCACAGTCGCATCGGCGGCTCCCTCAGCATGGGGGACGTGACGATCACGATCGACATGGAGACCCGGGGGCCCGAGCACTCCGAGCAGGTCCTGGGCCGGCTGCGCTCCTCCGGCTACCAGCCGATCGTGCAGCACTAGCCGGGTCTCGCTGAGCGGCTCACGCATCCTGACCCTGGGGCATCATGTCTAGGCCGCCCGGCCGGGACGCCAATAGAAGTTGCGGCGGGGCCGGCGTTCGGGGTCGAGGTACCGGGCCGGGACGAACCACGGGATGCCCCGGCGGACGGAGATCTCCCAGGCTCCGGCGTGAACGGCGTGGTGGTGGTGTGAGCACAGCAGCGCCCCGTTCTCCACCGACGTCGGACCGCCGTCCTCCCAGTGGTGGATGTGGTGGGCCTCGCACCACGGTGCTGGAATCGAACAGCCGGGTGCCGTGCAACCTCCGTCCCGAGCGGTGATGGCGCGCCTGAGTTGAGGCGTGAACAACCGTTTGGATCGGCCCACGTCCAGGACCTCGCCGCTGCCGCCCAGCACGACCGGGATCAGATCGGCCTCGCACGCGAGCTGTCGGATCGTCTCTGGATTGACGTCTCCCACGTAGGACATGGTCGAGATCATCCGATCATGGAGTCCCGGTGGACCCGGTGGACCCGGTGGACCCGGTGGACCCGGTGGACCCGGTGGACCCGGTGGACCCGGGGAATCCGGGGGACCAGATGGCCCGGATGGCCCCGATGGACCGGGTGGACCGAGGAGTCCGGATGATTCGTTCGAGCCGCTTCGTGGAGTCCGTTCGTCGAAATGCACGTCGTCCGCAGCGCCGAATCGGGCGAACAGGGTTTCGTAGTCGATGACCGCAATGATCTGGGGCCGGGCCCGACCCCTTGGTCCAGGGTGGGCGTTGCCCGTCGAGTTGGTGTTCCCGATGCTGCGGCCGTCAGCGTCGCTCCCCGTCTCAGGACCGATGCCGACCAGGGCCAGCGCGCCCGTCAAAGCACTGACGAGCCCGTCGAGTTCTCGCTGAGCCCGGCTGCGTCCGTCGAGGGCCTCATTCGCGGCCAGTTCAGTTGAACCATCCACATCAATCGTGTCAACGGTGCCGGTGTCGGTGCCAATACTCGTGCCGCTGCGGTCATGGGTTTGACCCTTCGCGTCCATCCTGCAGTCTGAGTGTGTCTTCCGAGGACTGGATGAAGCGGAGACCACCGTTGTGAGGACCTCATGCTGGGCGTCGCTGGCCAGCAGTGTCCACTGATGCAGCCCCTTGCCCGGACCGCGGTAGAACAGGCCCTGCATGGCCTTGAGCTGGGCGTCGGTCGGTTCGGAACCGTCTGGATTGACCACGGCTTCGAATCGCTGCCGCCAGTGCGTGCATACCTTTCTCAGCGTGTCCGGATCCAGATCCCGGGCCTGGGCGACGAGCAGCCGTTCACCGTCCGCGAGAAGGCCGTCTACCGTTCCGGGAGCCGTGTCTGCCAGGACGGCCTCGCGTTGGGCGGAGGCGATCGTTCCCACGATCATGTCCACCGCGGCTTCGCCCAGCTCGGCTTTCTGCACCGCCTCGGACAGGACCGGCATACCGGCGGGTATCACGGTGGTTCGGTCCAGTGTCAGCGACGCCATGGTGTGGGTGGCCCGGGCCAGCCGGGCCTTCGCCTCGCGACGGTCGATCCGCAAGAGATCGCGCAGGTATTCGGCGCCATTCCTGAAGGCACACTTTCCGGGCGGGATGCCCAACACTTCCTCCCGAAGTTGATGTGCCTCGAAAATCCGGTCAGTGTGCCCGGCCAGGGCAGTCCGCGCGGAGTCGATGGCGCGCGCCAGTGACTCCACGCCTACGTGCAACTCCGGCAAGGACCCGGCCACATTCTCGCGGCAGGGGGAGTCCGCATCATCATGATTGCCCGGTTCATCGTCGATGACCGAGGCGTCCCCGGAGTCTGAAGCTCTGCCGATGTGCATATCCCCGCCCCGCGCCCCGGCTCTGTCGGAATCGTCCGAGTCCCCGAAACCGTCTACCTCAGGGGTGGGACGGTCCGCATGGGCGTAGAGGCCCCAGTCAGCGCTACGGTCTTCTGCCGGGTCCCGCCGGAGGCGGGGCAATCGGTCCGCCAGTCTTGGGTCAGCCAATCGAGAGGAGAGTTCGGCGGCCAAGGCGCGGGATTGCGCCAATAGCTCGGGCAGGGGCAGCTCAGCCAGCTCATCACTATCTGCCATGGCTCCTCCCGTCCTGTGCCCTTGAACCGTTTTCCACCAGCCATGATGGACTAGTACTGGTATTCGAACACGAGTGGCGGACGAGTTAGGCGCTGAAGGCTCGAGATGTGGTTGGCGCGCCTCAAGCTGGGCGGTGTGGAGGACAGCGTGGAGAACAGCGTTGAGGACGAGGCAGGCCAAGAGATGCGTACGCGGTTGCCCGGGAATGGGGCGAAAGCTGGAGGGAGAACCGAATGAGGGCTGCGGCCAGAACTGGGGCGAGGGCTGGAGTCAGGACTGAATGAGGACCGAGGCGGGATGGGCTCGGGACTGAATGAGGACCGAGGCGGGATGGGCTCGGGACTGAATGAGGACCGAGGCGGGATGGGCTCGGGGTCTGTGGATTCTCAGCCGGCGTTGGTGGCGACCGTGGCCATGGTGGACGCGGTGAAGGGGTCCACCCGGCGTTCGACGGCCTCCACGAACGGAATCCCCTGGGCGATCTCCTCGATGCGCCGGGGCAACTCGCGACGGTCCAACTGGCCGCGGGCCGGTCCCAGCAGGCCGTGGGCCACGTTGAGGGCCTTGAGGAGGCCGAGTTCCGTCGCCTCGGCGCGGGTCGCCTGGCGGTCGCCTGCCAGGACTTGACCTAGCCGCTCACGCAGAGCGATCTCCTGGGCGGGGCTGGTGGTGATGAAACGGGGTCCGCGGAGGATCCTGGACTCCTCGGAGACGATGCCCTGCCGTGCCAGGCTCCGACCCACCGCCGTGTCCGGATTGAGCTGGGAACGGCCCACCAGGGTGGAGATCTTCTGTCCCGACATCGCGTCCAAGGCCGGCAAAATGGCATCCAGCGGGCCCTGGCCGGTCATCCCGGCCCGCACCACGGTCACCTGCGGGTCCTTGCCCTCCCGGGCGATCTCGATCGTGCCGAGGTCGGCGAGATCGGCGAGGGCGGCCGCTGCGAGTCCGTAGCGGCGGTATCCCCGCGCTCGCCCGGCCGTGCCGTGGTCCTTGGTCAGCAGCAGGAACATCTCTTCGACGATGAGCATGCCACCAACCTAACAAGGGGACGGGCTGGCCGTCGCGTCCCGCTGGCCGAGAGGTCAACCACCACTACACTTGCTGCCTCCCCTGGCGGGCCCCCCGCCTCCTCTGGCAGGCCCTCCGGTCCGCCGGCAGGCCCTCCGATCCGCCGGTAGGCCCTCCGTCCCCCAGCGGTCTCACACGCCGGCGGTCTCACACACCGGCGGTCTCGCTGATGGTTCGTCTCACCCACGAGAACGGCGGCGCACCGGAAAACCGGTGCGCCGCCGTCGGGAAAGCGGTGTGCAGGGAAGGAGCCCTGCCGGGCGGACCGGGCTGTCAGCGCCTGGTCCGCCCCTGTGAAGATCAGGGCTTGTACGGCTTGGCGGAGACGATCTCCACCGCGATGTCCTTGCCGTTCGGGGCGGCGTAGGTCAGCTTGTCGCCGACCTTGGAGCCCTGGATGGCGGCACCCAGCGGGGAGCGCTCGGAGTAGACGGTGATGGAGTCCTTGTCATCGGCGATCTCGCGGTTGCCGAAGAGGAAGGCTTCCAGGTCGCCGGCGATCTTGGCCTCGACGACCATGCCGGGCTCCACCACACCGTTGTCCTCCGGGGCGGCGCCGACCTGGGCGGTCTCGAGCAGTCGCTTGAGCTCGATGATGCGGCCCTCGTTCTTGGACTGCTCCTCGCGGGCGGCGTGGTAACCGCCGTTCTCCTTGAGGTCACCCTCTTCGCGCGCCTGCTCAATGCGGTCGATGATCTCCTGACGGCCGGGTCCAGAGATCTGATCCAGTTCCAGCTTCAGGCGGTCGTAGGCCTCCTGGGTCAGCCAGGGAGCGCTATCGGTGTTGCTCATGGACGCGTGTCTCCTTCGAAATGCTCGTCAGCGGCACTCCGGTACGCCGCTGAGGGACTGCCGGTGCTGCCGCGCGCATGATGCTGAGCCGCCGATTGCGGCCCGGGGGGCGATCATGCAAGAACCCCGCCAGCGGAGCCACCCGGTGTTCCACGGGAAGCCCCCGACAGGCGGGGTTAAAACGTACTGGTCCTGATTCTAACGGATGTGCTTCAGAAACGTCATATTGGAGGTGATGTGCGTCTCACGAGTCCCCGGAGAGCCAATCACGAGTCCTCGGGGAACCAGCACACGTTCACGCCGCCATTGACGCCGAGCGCATCGCTGCGCAGGTCGACGTCGTAGTACGTCGGGGTGCCCGCTGGCCTGGAGTCCTCGGACGCCGGCTCGGGACCGATGGTGACGGTACGCCAGCCGACCACGGCCTTCTCCTCCGAGAGCACCTGGATGGCGCACTGGACCGTGTCCTCCGGGTCCTTGGTGAGCTGGAAGCGCACCGCGGCCTGCGTGGGGGACTCGATCGTGAAACCGACGTCCTTCCAGTCCAGCGTCTGGGCGTGGGTTGAGGCGGTGAACCACACGGTGACCCCCACGGCCAGGGCCAGGGCTGCGGCGGCGATCCACTTTCCCCAGCGCTGAGCGAACGAGGGGCGAGTCCGTTGGGGGCGCCCATACCGGTTCGCTAGGCTGTCCATCGGAGCAGGCTCCGCCGAGGTCTGGGGTGTAGAAGTCATATCACTCCATGGTATCCCGGCGCGCCACCGTCCACCGCCGTTCATTCCCCGGACCAACAGGTCCCCGAATATGCCGTCCCGAACCCCCGCAGACACCGGCGGGCGGCCCCGGGACGGGAAAGCAGCCGAGGCCACGTGAGCAGTACGAACCCCAGCAACCTGGATGACCTGGACCACCGGGACGGCACCGTCGCGCCGGAATTCGGGGTGTCCGTGGGGCAGACGTCGTACGGCTCCGTCGAACCCGAGGTGCACCACGCCGTTCCCGAGGCCGGGGGAGTGCCGGCGTCCCAGGGGCTGCGGCTGATGGCCGTCCACGCGCACCCGGATGACGAGTCCTCCAAGGGCGCTGCCATGATGGCCGCCTACGAGGCCGCCGGCGCCGAGGTCATGGTCGTCACGTGCACCGGCGGCGAACGCGGTGACCTGCTCAATCCCGGCTACGGGGACACCGTGCGTCTGGACCGGGACCTCACCGGTGTCCGGCGCACCGAGATGCAGGAGGCCGGGGCCGCACTCGAGATCGAGCACCGGTGGCTGGGCTTCATGGACTCGGGACTCCCGGAGGGTGATCCGATGCCGCCACTGCCGTTCGGCAGCTTCGGGACGGTGCCCCTGGAACAGGCGGCCGCTCCGTTGGTCCGGGTCATCCGAGAGTTCCGTCCGCACGTGTTGATCAGCTACGACGAGATCGGCGGCTACCCGCACCCGGACCACATCAAGTCACACGAGGTCACGGTGGAGGCCTACCGGGCCGCCGGGGACCCGGAGCGGTACCCCGGGACCGGCGAGGCGTGGACCCCGTCCAAGCTCTACTACGACCGTGCGTTCAACCCGGACAAGTTCCGGGCCCTGCACGAGGCCTACCTGGAGGCCGGCGAGGAGTCCCCGTACACGGACCGGTTGGCGTGGTACCGCAAGCTCATGGAGGAGCAGGAACAGGCCGAGGCGCAGGAGGTGGAGCCGGACGTGCCGTCCGCCACCGCCCCGGTGCGGTTCCGCCTGACCAGCCACCAGGTCACCACCCAGATCCACGTGGCCGACTACTTTGAGCACCGTGACAACGCCCTGCGTGCCCACCGCACGCAGATCGATCCGGAGGGCCAATTCTTCGCCACGCCGAACGCCCTGCTGCGACGGACCTGGCCGTGGGAGGACTACGTGCTGATCGATTCCCGTGTGGAGACCACACTGCCGGAGACGGACCTCTTCACCGGCCTGCGCTGACCCGACGCCGGCCGCCGGCCATCCTGACGGCCGGCGCCCGGTCTCGGAATAGTGGCCGCGCGGTGGCCGCAGGGCGGCGCACCGCCGGCGCGGGCCGGCCCGTCGTGTGGGGACGGTAGACTGGGTGACCGTGATCGCCTTCCTTCCCCTTGCCGTATCCCCTTCTGCCGCCCCCGCGTCCAGCAGTGGTGGGGAGGCGTCGGAACAGCCGCTGCCCGGGGTGCAGGAGCCGACGCTGCGTCCCGGACTCGACCAGACCCAGGTCACGCCCGGCATCGAGGGTTTCCTGTTCACGGCGCTGATGGTGGCCATGGCCATCGTGGTCATCCGCCTCATGGTCCGCTCAGTGCGGCGGGTGCAGTACCGGTCCTCGCAGGCCGAGGACATGCTCGTGGAGCGCTATCAGGGGCACCTGCCGGAAGATGTGCGCCATCCCCACGACGAGGTGGACCCGGACTCTCGAGCCGCGTCCGACGTCGATCTCCAGCGGGCCCGGCTCCAGAAGAAGTATCCGGGCTACCTCGACAGCCCGGTGCCCGAGCCGAAGGCCCCGGATTCCGGTCGCGACTGATCTCCCGTTGGTGCTGAAGCCCGGCTGGGACCGAGGTCCGTGCCGGGCTGCGCCCTGGTGAAGACGGGGGCGTCGGTCAGACGCGGGCGCCCGCGCAGGCATCGGCCAGCAGGCCGCGCAACTGCACGGCTGAGTGGCTGCCGTTGAAGATCTCTGTCCCCGGTTGGAAGACACGCCCGGCGGCGAGCGGGCCGGCGTCGACGGCATCGAAACCGATCCGGTCGATGAAGGCGGCGACCAAGTCGCGCGACTGCTCGTGGTCGCTGGCGACGGCCAGGGCGCGGCGGTCCGCGGCGCCCGGAGACCGGTGGTCGGCCTCCAGGTCGTGGTAGCCGATGTGGTTCAGCGACTTGACCAGCAGGGCGCCGTGCAGGTGGTCCTGGATGGCCTCGCTGGTGGAGCGGGCATCCCGCTCGAAATCCGGCTGCTCACCGTCGGTGGGGGCCCAGTAATTCATGACGTCGACGACGGTCCGGCCGGCGAAGCGTGCCGGGTCCAGGTCACGGTACCTCCGCAACGGGATGGCGATGACGGTCAGGTCCGTCTCCGCCAGCTCCGCTGCATCGACGGCGATGGCACCCGGGGTGACGATCTCGGCCAGCAGCGCGATCTCCCCCGCGGGTTTGGCCGTGGCGATCCGGACCTCGTAGCCCGATTCCACCGCCCGCCGGGCCACTGCCGCCCCGACTCGGCCTGCGCCGAGGATGCCGATGCTGCCAGGGGAGACTGCCGTGGTCGTCATGGATTCCTTTGCTGTGGGTGGCGCACAGGGCGTCACGCGCGCTGAGATGAGGCGTACGAGGCCGAATAGTTCTCGAGTAAGAGTTCACTGAGGAAACAAGCCCGGGAGGTGCCGGTATTCCTGCCGTGGCTGACCTCACTCCCGCAGTCGGTCGACGTCCTCCGGGTCGGTGGACGGGCCGCCGGAGCCGTCCGTTTCGCCGGAGTCGTCCATTCGAACCCGGCGCCGGTCCAGGCGACGTTGCAGCGTGGTGCGCCAGCGTGCCGGCACGCCGGGGGAGTCCAGGATCCGTTCGATGGCGGGGATATCACCCTGGTCCACGTTCATCACGCGGGACAGCTCGGCCAGGTCTACCGTGCCCGGGGAACGCTCGAGCAGCCTCATCTCCTGCCCGGCCTGCAACGTGCCCGGTGTCAGCACCCGCAGATACCATCCGGTGCGGCCGGTGGACTGCACGCGGCGGGACAGGTCGGGGACGCCCCACCGGGAGGACAGCTTCCAGCAGGGGCGCCGTGACTGCGTCACCTGCAGCCGGACCTCCCCCACGCCCCAGACGTCCCCCAGACAGACCTCGGACTCCGTCACCCCCTCCACGGTGAGGTTCTCGAAGAGGGCCCCCTCCGGCAGCTCGAGTCCCTCGGCCCGCCAGGCGTCGTAGTGAGCCCGTCCGTAGCACAACAGGGCCTTCTCGGGGCCACCGTGGTGGACCACATCCCCCTGCTCATCGCCCGCCAGGCCCGTGATGCCGAGGGCAACGGGTCCGTCCAGGGCGTCCTTGAAGGAGCCCGTGAGTACGTCCTCGTCCCGCCATCGCACCGTGCGGACCCGGCCCACGCGCACGGCGGTGATCGTGCCGGTGAGGACGGGGACCGCCGTTCCGGTGCCGGTGGTGGAGGTGGTGGGGATGCGGGGGAGGCCGGAGGGCCGGGGCGAGGGGAGTCCGGTGGGCATGGACCCATCCAACCACCCCCGTCCGTCTCGCGGTGGAACAGCCCGCTGGCTGGTGGATGGCGGGCGCCTGCGCGTCAGGCGCGGAGGACATCAGACCTGCAGGACCGCCAGCACGATCGCGACGTAGTGGCAGACGAAGCCACCGATGGTGAAGGCATGGAACAACTCGTGGAAGCCGAACCACTCGCGGTGGAAGTTGGGCTTCTTGAGCGCGTAGAACACGGCACCGATGATGTAGCAGGCACCGCCCACGCAGACCAGGACGGCGGCAGCGGCCTGGGCCGCGAAGAAGTCGCCGATGTACAGCAGGGCCGCCAGGCCCAGCAGGATGTAGACCGGGGTGTACAGCCAGCGCGGAGCGGAGGTCCAGAAGACACGGAACGCGACGCCGGCCAGGGCGCCGATCCAGACGCCGGCCAGCAGGAGCATGGCCTTGTCCTCCGGCAGCAGGGCCACGGCCAGGGGCGTGTAGGTGCCGGCGATGACGAGCATGATGTTCGTGTGGTCGATGCGCTTCAGTACGAGGGCGACCTGCGGTGACCACTGCACGAGGTGGTAGACGGCCGAAACGGAGAACAGCAGTAAGCCGGTCACCGCATAGATCGCGCTGGCCCATTTCAGGCCGGCCGTGGGGGCCAGGACCACCAGGACGATTCCGGCGATCAGGGTGAGCGGCGCCATGACGGCGTGGCTCATGCCTCGGAGCCGGGGCTTGAACTCGGGATGCTCGGGATCCATGATCCGGTCCAGCCGCCACGTCCGTGCCGGGGTGGAACGAGGCGGGGGCGCGGCAGGCGCGCTGCCTGCGGGCGGTTTGCCCGAGGGGGAATGAGCCATGGCTCCCAGACTACTCCCGGAATCTGAGGGTTACCCGTGGGTAGATCTGATTGGTGCGCGGGGCGGGGAGCGCCGCCGGTGCACCGCAGGGCTGGCGGTTCGCTACCGTAGGAACGTACGTACCACCCACATCACGACGTTTCAGGTGCCGCTCGGATCTGCGGCACGTCCATCGGCCAGACAGGGGACGCCCATGAACCTCCCGAACGTCCTCTACAGCTTCTATGAGCGCCGCCTGGCCTCCAGTCTCGACCGCGAGAAGCTGCCCCGGCACATCGGGGTGGTGCTGGACGGCAACCGCCGCTGGGCCAAAGCCTCCGGGGCCACCACGGCGGACGGTCACCAGGCCGGAGCGGAGAAGATCCACGAGTTCCTCGGCTGGTGTGATGAGTTCGGCATCAAGGTCGTCACCCTGTACATGCTGTCCACGGACAACATGGGCCGGCCTCCGGAGGAGCTGTCCCAGCTGGTCGGGATCATCGGGAACACCCTGAAACGCCTCGGAGACGGGCTTGCCAACGGGAACCGGGTCCGCGTCCAGGCCGTCGGCGCCCCGGACCTGCTGCCGGCCGGGCTGGCCGAGACCCTGGCCGACCTCCAGGCGCGGACCGCGGACGCCGAGGGGGTCCACGTGAACGTGGCCGTGGGCTACGGCGGGCGCCGTGAGATCGTGGACGCCGTCAAGGAGCTCCTGCTGGAGGCGGATTCCGCGGGCCGCTCGGCTTCCGAGGTGGCCGGTGAACTCAGTGATGAGCAGATCTCCGGCCGGCTCTACACCCGCGGCCAACCGGATCCGGACCTGGTGATCCGCACCTCGGGCGAGCAACGGCTGTCCGGGTTCCTGATGTGGCAGTCCGCCTACTCCGAGTTCTATTTCTGCGAGGCCCTCTGGCCGGACTTCCGCCGCGTGGACTTCATCCGCGCCCTCCGGGACTTCGCCTCCCGTCAGCGCCGCTTCGGTTCCTGACGGACGACGCCGGCCCGGTGACGGTCCGCGGTCACCCCGGGTGACCGCGTCGGCGGCGGACAACATCGTCACCGCGAACTGGGGCAGGGTCGGGGCGGGCGTCCTGAGCCGGGGGATCCGTCTCTCCTACTGAATCAGGGTCTATGCGTGAAACGGTGGGGGAGGACGGTCCTCCTGGTTCATGCGGTGTTCATCGCCTCACCCCAGAGTTCATGCGCCACTCTGGAATCCTCTCGGCATTTTCCCTGCTGTGGGCCTACGGTAGTGGTATCAGTCACCGGCGGGAGCGAACGGGCCACCTGGTTCCGCATCCGCATCCCGTGGATTGATCGGAAAGGCCAGGCCGTATGCCGTCACTCCAGACAGCACGCAGCGGGGGCCGTTCCGGCCCCGGGGCCGGACCGTCCCATCCCACCCTCGATCATCGGGGCGTGTGCCCCGGTCTGGAGTCCACCGTGGAGAACCTGATCGCCGCCCCGGCCACCGTCACCCCGGCCATCACGCAGCCTGCCGACCGGATGAGCGTGGGGGAGAAGTCCTACCTGCTGGACACCTCTGTGCTGTTGTCCGATCCGCGCGCCGTCCTGCGCTTCGCCGAGCACGAGGTCATCCTGCCGATCGTGGTCATCTCCGAGCTGGAGAAGAAGAGGGACGACCCTGATCTGGGGTATTACGCCCGGAAGGCGCTGAGGCTGCTGGACGAACTGCGGATCGAGCACGGCTCCCTGAACACGCCGATTCCCCTCGGCACGGAGGGTGGATGCCTGCGTGTGGAACTCAACCACATCTCCGTGGACGTGCTGCCCCATGGTTTCCGGAATGCTGACAACGATTCCCGGATCCTCGCCGTCGCCAAGAACTTCGCGGACGAGGGCCGGGACGTCACGGTGGTCTCCAAGGACCTGCCGATGCGCGTGAAGGCCTCCGCCATGGGCTTGCAGGCCGATGAGTACCGCAATGAGCTGGTGAAGGACTCCGGCTGGTCCGGCACGGCCGAGGTCATGGCCACGGAGCAGGAGATCAGCGCCCTGTATGACAACGAGCCGGTGGCCCTGGCGGCGACGGCGGGGCTGCCCGTCAACACCGGCCTGGTGATCACCTCTCCCCGGGGATCGGCACTGGGGCGTGTGGACCGGCACGGCAACACCCAGGTGGTGCGCGGGGACCGGGACGTCTTCGGGCTGCACGGACGGTCGGCCGAGCAGCGGCTGGCCATCGACCTGTTGTTGGACCCTGAGGTCGGGATCGTCTCCCTCGGCGGACGGGCCGGCACCGGCAAATCGGCCCTGGCCCTGTGCGCCGGGCTGGAGGCCGTGATGGAACGGCGGGAGCACCGCAAGGTCGTGGTGTTCCGCCCGCTGTATGCCGTCGGCGGCCAGGAGCTCGGCTACCTGCCCGGGTCCGAGAACGAGAAGATGAACCCGTGGGGCCAGGCGGTCTATGACACCCTCGGCGCGCTGGTCTCCACGGAGGTCCTGGACGAGGTGGTGGACCGCGGCATGCTCGAGGTCCTGCCGCTGACCCACATCCGTGGTCGCTCCCTGCACGATTCCTGGGTGATCGTGGACGAGGCACAGTCCCTGGAGAAGAACGTCCTGCTGACGGTGATGAGCCGGATGGGGCAGAACTCCAAGATCATCCTCACCCATGACGTGGCGCAGCGGGACAACCTCCGGGTGGGCCGCCATGACGGGATCGCCGCGGTGGTCGAGACCTTGAAGGGCCAGCCGCTGTTCGGTCATGTCACGCTGAACCGTTCGGAGCGCTCGCGGATCGCCGCGCTCGTGACGGAGCTGTTGGAGGACGCCAGCATCTGAGGCGGGTGGCGCCTGGCTCAACGATCATCGTGGGGCCGGGTGTGCGTCGTCGGCGGCCACGGTGAGTTGCGGCCAACAGCCGAGGACTACGGTTGGCAGCCGGATCCGTGGCAATTCAGTGGTGGAATCACAGCCGGGTGAGGCCGTTGCCGACCAGAACGACACCGACTATCAGCAGGATCACGACGGCGACGACGCTACTGTTTTCGTCGATCCAGTGCCGTGTCGATAGCAGCCAGCCCCTCGCCTTTTCCGGTGCCACCAGCGTGGCGACGATCGGCCCTGCGACGGTAGTGGCCGCGACGGTTGTGTAGACGCCGATCACGATCGCGCTCTCGGTGACGCTCAGGCCGTCCGCGCGGATGATCAAGCCGGTCGCTGCTGCCAGCAGAAGAGCCTTCGGGCGGAGGTTCAACACCACGGCGAATCCGAATGACGCCCCAGGACCGAACGAACTGACGGCTCGCCGCCAGCGTGACTCCCGGACTGCGGCCGTCGGAGCCTGTCGCCAGGTGATGACCGCCAGGGTCAGGATCGCCGCGCCTATCAGGAACTCAGCGACGGCGAGGGCCACCTGCGGATGTCGCGGCTTCGGGACGGTCTGTGCCAGCAGTGCGAAGGCGGTGACGACGGCAACCAGTCCCAGCAACCAGCCGACCATGAAGGGCACCGCCGAACGGACCCGGTTGGGTGAGAGCAGGATGAGCACGGTCGCCATGATCGGCACGGAGCTGAGGGCAACGGCGACGGCGATGGGGAGGACGTGCCCGATGGTCTGCCACATGCTCACTGCAGGGCTGAGGTGAGTCGGGCGAGTCCGTCGAGGGCGGTGGCGCGCAACGGTTCCCTCTCCCACTCGTCCAGGGTCAATTCTCGGCCCCTTTCGCGGTAGCCGGCTTCGACGGCGCGCATCTGCTCGACGAAACCGGCTCCCCGCACCAGGAGTGACACCTCGAGATCGAGTGCAAAGGAGCGGATGTCCATGTTGCTGGAACCGATGACCGCGGTGTCGTCATCAATCGACAGGTGCTTGGCGTGCAAGATGAACGGGCCGGGGTACATGAAGATCCGCACCCCGGCCCGCAGCAGCTCGCTGTAGTACGAGCGCTGGGCGTGGAAGACCGGCCCCTGGTCACCCTCCTCCGAGACGAACAGCTGGACGTCTAGACCGCGCTGACAGGAGGAGGTGATGGCGTACATCATGGCCTCATCGGGCACGAAGTAGGGGCTGGTGATGATCACGCGATGCTGAGCCGAGTAGAGCAACGTCAGGAAGAGGCGCAGATTGTTCTCGGCCTCGAATCCGGGCCCGCTCGGTACAACTTGGCATTCCAGCGCCGCCTGTGAATCGTCGAACAGAGCTTTGGACGGAGGGACATGCTCAGAGCTGAGGATCTCGTCGGTCTCGCTGTACCAATCGGAGAGGAAGACCGTGTTGAGCCCGCTGACCACAGGCCCGAGGACCCTGGTCATCAAGTCCTGCCATTGCAGGCCGCGCTTGAGGTTCTTCGCCGAGTTGTAACTGCGATCGATCAGGTTCTGTGACCCCATCCAGCCGACCCGGCCGTCGACCACGACCAGCTTGCGATGATTGCGCAGATCGGGCCGCTGCCATCTTCCCTTCATGGGTTGTACGGGCAGCATGAACGACCACTGCACCCCGATCCGGTCGAGCTCCTCGAGGGTCTCCTTGTGCCCGGCTGTGCGGATGGAGGCGATGTGGTCCAAGAGCAGACGCACCATGACCCCACGGGCGACGGCCTGCTCCATCGCCCGGAAGAAGTCCTTTGTCGTGACATCGAATGACACGATGTAGAACTCGACGTGAACGAAGGTGGTGGCGGTATCGATGTCGGAAGTCATGCCGGCGATCGACCCGGCGTAGTCGCTGACAAGCTCCGCACGATTGCCTCCCAAGGCCGGCATGGCGCCGAGCGTCTGGTTGAGGTTCACCACCCGGTCGAACCACTCCGGCCATCTGGCTCTGTCGACTGCGGGAACCGAGGGCACGTCGCGCGCCCCGGCGGCGATCATCCGGTTGATCTCGGCTTGCCTCGCGCGCCGCTTCTTGGGCAGTTTCGAGCTGCCGATCAGCAGGAAGAACAGGATTCCGATGTAGGGGATCAAAAAGATCGCCAAGAGCCACGCCATGGCAGAACTCGGCTTGCGGTGGCGCGGGACGACGATGAGAGCTGCAATCCGGATGGCCAGGTCGACCGCGAAGACGATCACCCAGATCAGCACCGTGCCCTGTTGCGTCTCCATGCGACCGACGATAGCCGCGGGCACCGGATCGCCACATCACCCGAACAGGGTGATGCCAGGGTGGAGCGGCTCGCCCTACTCTGGCGAAGACAACCGAGCAGGAGACGAGGGCGCGATGACCAGCACAGACCGGCACCTCAACGGCCGCTACCCGCGGGGAACCGTTATCCTCGTCGGCGCCGCTGCGGCCGTCGTCGTGGGCGCCGGGATCAGTGGCATTCGCGACATCCTGGCGCCCGTGTTGCTCACCCTGGTGCTGGTCATCTGCGCCAGCCCCGTACGCGGGCGCCTCGAGAAACACGGAGTGCCATCGGGGTTTGCCACCGGGTCTGTCATTCTCGTCGTGTTCGCGTTGCTCGCCGTGTTCACGTACACGGTCCTCATCGCGTTCGCCCAATTCGTGGCCATGCTACCGACGTACTCTGCCCAGTTTCAGGAGATCGGCGCGCAGATCGCCGCCCAATTCACCAGGCTCGGCGTCGGGCAGGGCCAGATCCAGTCCATCGTCGGCGGCATGGATCCGGGCAGCATCGCCGCAGCGATCACCGGCGCTATCGGAAGTGTCGCGAGTATCACCGGAGCGCTTGTGATCGTGCTGACCATGATGATCCTGATGGCCGCCGACGCCGTATACGCTCGGACGATTCTGCGCCAGCTCAGCGAGCGGCGGCCCCATCTCGTTCAGGCGCTGGGGGAATACGCCACGAATGTACGCCGGTACATGGTGGTCACCACAGTGCTGGGCGTGGTGCAGGGGGCGATTAATGCGATCGCGCTGTACATCATGGGGGTGCCCGCCGCCCTGCTCTGGGGGCTCCTGGCCTTCCTCTGCAGTTTCATCCCCAACATCGGGTACTTCTTCGCGATTATCCCGCCGATCGTCTTCGGCTATCTCGTGGGTGGCTGGCCGACCATGATCGCCGTCGTCGTGGTGTACGGAATCGTCAACGCCGTGGTGCAGTCGATCATCCAACCCCGGGTCGTCGGGCACGCCGTCTCTCTCAGCCAAACCCTCACCTTCTTCTCCGTACTGCTCTGGGCCGTGTTGATCGGCCCGATCGGCGCGATCCTCGCCATCCCGCTCACACTCCTGGTGAAGACCGTGCTGGTGGATGCCGATCCGGGTGCCCACTGGTGGCGCCCGGTGCTCGGACCCACGGCAGAAACGAGGGGCCTCCTGAAATCTGACGAATCCGCGGCGAAGACGGCCCGGAAATCGAAACGGGATTAGCCACCGCGCCTGCACCATAGGCCCGGGATCCGCCTCATCCCCTCAGGACGACAGTGCGCCCAACTCGCCTCGGCGCGACCGCCCCTGGATGGTGTTGGAGCCTAGGTGATCTGTCTCGCCAGGTTGGGTACGTGGTCGGCTGGTGAGGCTCCTGCCAGTGCGGTGTGGCCGCGGTGGTGATGGTAGTGGTGGAGGAGGAGCCCGTTGAAAGCCCGGGCGCGTTCGTACTCACATCCCGGCTACCAGGGCCGTTACTTGCGCCCCGGCATTGGATCCGTTGTGCGTCGGCACCGTCAGCTGCCTGCCGGCCAGTGAGTGCACGCCCGATTCTCGAGCCTCGAAGATCGAGCTCTCCCGTGAACATCGCCAACTGCTGAGCGCGAACCCCCAGTGGAATCCGGCGGATTCAGACCCCAATGACACCCGGCATGGTGAAGAGCCAATTGAAGTAGTCGATGAGACAAAGGCCAAAGAAACAGGGGCCGCTGCACGAGTGCAGCGGCCCCTGAGGGTGAATCCGTCCGGGTCCCCGCGGAGGGGGGATGAGGGGACCGGGGATGATCCACCGCAGCCATGGCCCCTTGAAACGGGATGGAGGCCATGGAGTTTAGAGCGCTTCCACGACGGTTCACGAATGATGAGTCGGTGTCGCACGGATGGAAGCGATTTCAGCATACCGGCGTTTGGCTTGGTTGACTACCACTTTGTTGAAAATCACACCATCGACTTCTGGTCAGTCTTGACCGGGACTATCGGTCAGTCTTTCCGGGGACTGCCGCGAGCGTCCTGCCTAGGGGGCCAGGGCGTCGTTGCGGCGTTCGCGCAGGTCACGTCGAGCCTGGCGGGTATCGGCGAACGCCACCACCACCCCCGCAGCTGCACCGGCGAGGTGTCCCTGCCAGGAGACCCGCGGATTGATCGGCAGAAAGCCCCAGACAATGCCTCCGTAGAGCAGCACCACCACGACGGCGGCCGCGATCGCCGTGAATCGCCGGGACAGGATCCCGTAAGTCACCAGGAAGGCGGCATAGCCGTAAACGATGACGGACGCGCCGATGTGGTTGGTCCCGATGCCCCCGATCAACCAGGTGCCGACACCACCCAGGAGCCAGATGCCGGCCGTGATCAGCCACCACTTGTGGGTCAGCCAGGCGATCATGGCGCCCATCACCAGGAAAGGCAGGGTGTTGGAGAGCAGGTGGCCGAAGCCCGAGTGCAGCAGCGGCGCAAACAGGATGCCGGGCAGCCCCGCGGGGTCGAGGGGCTGGACCCCGAACTGGTTGAGCCGGCCCCCGAGGAACAGGTCGATGATCTCGAGGACCCACATGACCACGACGAGCCCGAGCACGGGCAGGGCGCGCTGGATCCACCCGGGGTAGGACCGCACGCGGTCGAGGATGTGGTGGCGTGAGGAGGGTCGCTGCACGGGATCGGACATGTCCACAGCCTAGTGAGCCGAACCCCACGGCGGGCGCAGGCCGCTCTAGTCTGAGAGGATGCCGACGATCCTGGCCGAGGCGGCCCGTGACGGGAACTGGCTGCTCCTGGCAACCGTCCTGGCGTCCCTGGCCGTCTTCAGCGTGTGCGCTGTCGTCCTGACCGGCACTGACCTGCGTGAGCACCGCCTGCCCAACCGGTGGACCGGCACCTTGGCCGCCGGGGGCGCCGTCACGCTCGGGCTGGCCTGCCTCGCGGACGACGCCGGCTGGTCGCGTTTCTGGTCCATGCTCGGCGGAGGCGTGGCCTACCTCGGGCTGATCCTGCTCCTGCACCTGATCAGCCGCACCGGCATGGGCTTGGGGGACGTCAAGCTGGCCGGCGGTCTGGGCCTGTATGCCGGGTGGCTCGGCTGGGACCATCTGGGCGGGGCCATCGTCCTGGGTTTCGTGGCCGGGGGAGTGGTGGCCCTGGTGCTGGTGCTGGC
Source organism: Citricoccus sp. NPDC079358 (assembly GCF_040702545.1). Lineage (NCBI taxonomy): Bacteria > Bacillati > Actinomycetota > Actinomycetes > Micrococcales > Micrococcaceae > Citricoccus > Citricoccus sp. NPDC079358. Next base: position 133,009 of record NZ_JBFBLI010000005.1, on the reverse strand, counting down.
CCGTCGGGCCACGGGTTCCACGCACCTGCCCTTCGGTCCGGCCATGCTGCTGGGCACGGTCGTGGCCCTGCTCCTCTGACCGCCTCAACGCACTTTGCGGGCAAAGACACTCCGTGTCTTTGCCCGCAAAGTGAGCGGTGTCAGGGTGCTGGCGCCGGTGTCAACGACCAGCGGCCAGCGGCCAGCGACCAGCGACCAGCGAACAACGAACAGCGGCCAGGTGCCGGGGCCCGTGATTCCTGGAAGGTCAGGCGGGGTGCGTCATGGACATGGTGTCCAGGGCCGCGTCCAACTGCTCCTCGGTGACCTCGCCGCGCTCCACGTAGCCGAGATCGATGACGGCCTCGCGGACGGTCATCTTCTGGGCCACGGAGTGCTTGGCGATCTTGGCTGCCGCCTCGTAGCCGATGACCTTGTTCAGCGGGGTCACGATCGAGGGGGAGGCACCGGCGAGGAAGGAGCAGCGCTCCACGTTGGCCTCGATGCCGTCGATCATCTTGTCCGCCATGACGCGCGCGGTGTTGGCCAGCAGGCGGATGGACTCGAGCAGGTTCGCGGCCATCACCGGGATGCCCACGTTCAGCTCGAAGGCGCCGTTGGTGGAGGACAGCGAGATGGTGGTGTCATTGCCGATGACCTGGGCGGAGACCATGATGGCGGCCTCGCAGATCACGGGGTTGACCTTGCCCGGCATGATCGAGGAGCCCGGCTGCAGGTCCGGGATGGCGATCTCGCCGAGGCCGGTGTTCGGGCCGGAACCCATCCAGCGCAGGTCGTTGTTGATCTTCATGAACGAGTACGCGATGTTGCGCAGCTGGCCGGAGGCCTCCACGAGACCGTCGCGGTTGGCCTGGGCCTCGAAGTGGTTGCGGGCCTCGGTCAGCGGCAGGCCGGTCTCCGTGGCGAGCAGCTCGATGACACGGGCGGAGAAGCCCTTCGGGGTGTTGATGCCGGTGCCCACGGCGGTGCCGCCCAGGGGAACCTCGGCCACGCGTGGCAGGGAGGCGTCGATGCGCTCGATGCCGTAGCGGACCTGTGCGGCGTAGCCGCCGAACTCCTGGCCCAGGGTCACCGGGGTGGCGTCCATGAGGTGGGTGCGGCCGGACTTGACGACGTTCTCGAAGGCCTGCGCCTTCTTCTCCAAAGAGACGGCCAGGTGGTCCAGGGCCGGCTTCAGGTCGTTGATGAGGGCTCCGGTCACGGCGACGTGCACGGAGGTCGGGAAGACGTCGTTGGAGGACTGCGAGGCGTTGACGTGGTCGTTCGGGTGGACCTCGGCGTCCGAGCCGGCGGCCTTCAGGGCCTGGGTGGCCAGGTTGGCGAGGACCTCGTTGGTGTTCATGTTCGAGGAGGTGCCGGAACCGGTCTGGAACACGTCGATCGGGTATTGGTCATCATGCTGGCCGGAGATGACCTCGTCCGCGGCGGCGACGATCGCGTCACGGCGCTCCTCGTCGATCACGCCGAGCTCGGCATTGGCCTGCGCCGCGGCCTTCTTGACCTGGGCCAGGGCGTGGACGTGAGCCGGCTCCAGGGTCTTGCCGGAGATCGGGAAGTTCTCCACGGCACGCTGGGTCTGGGCACGGTACAGGGCGTCAACCGGGACCTTGACCTCACCCATGGTGTCGTGCTCGATGCGGAACTGCTGTTCGGAAGATTGCTGCGAAGAAGTCAGATCGGTCATGGTTCCCCACTTTAGACCGTCGCGTGCTCGGTCAGCCGCCCATCACGCAGGGTGACCGTGCGGTCCGCCACTGCCACGAACTCCAGATCATGGGTGACGACCACCGTGGCGGTGTCCCGGTCCCTCGTCAGGGTGGCCAGCAGCTCCATGACCTCCGCCGAGCGGTGCTGGTCCAGCGCCGAGGTGGGCTCATCGACCAACAGCACCGAGGGCTCACCCATGAGTGCCCGGGCGATGTTCACCCGCTGCCGCTGGCCGCCGGAGAGCTGGTGCGGCCGCCGTCGGGCTGCCGCGGCCATCCCGACGGCGGCCAGCGCGTCCAGCGCCGCGTCCCGGACCGCGCGGGGCCGGCTGCCGCGCAGCACCCCGACCAGCTGGAGTTGCTCGACGGCCGTCAGGGAGGCCATCAACTGCGGTTGCTGGAAGACCAGTCCGATCTGGTGGAGCCGCAGCCGGGCCCGCTCAGACTCGCTGGCCCCGGTGATCTCCGTGGCGCCGATGTGGACCGTGCCGGAGGTGGGGGTGACCAGTGCGCCGGCCACGGCCAGCAGGGAGGACTTGCCGGACCCGGAGGGGCCCACGAGGGCGAGCATCTGACCGGCCGGGACGGTGAGGTCCACGGAGTCCAGCGCGTTGAGGGTGCCGGAGTCGCCGTCGGAGTAGGTCAGGGTGACGTCGGACAGGTGCAGCATGGGAGGTTCCTTTGACGGGTAACGGGTAACGGGTAACGGGTGAGGGTCTGAGCTCTCGTCATGCGGATTTCCGGGTGTCGCGCCGGATCGGAGGTGTGACACCCGAAAATTCGCATGATGAAGGGGTCGGCAACAGGGCTCAGCTGCCGCCGAGGGCGACGAGCGGGTCCACGCGGCACGTGCGCCAGACGGCCGCCACGGAGGCCGCCAGCCCGAGCACCACGGTGACCAGCACCGGGATGGCGACGGCGGCAGCATCCACCTGGACCGGGACCGTGCCGGCTGCCAGCGCGATCCCGGCGAGGCCCAGGGCCCCGCCGAGGGCGGCCCCGGTCAGCAGCACGATCCCGGCCTGGGTGAGGGCGTCGCTGACGACCCACCGGGTGGTGGCGCCCAGAGCTTTGAGCACCGCGATGTCCCGGGTGCGCTGCAGCGTGAACACGGCCATGAAGGCGGCGATCACCAGGGCGGAGATGCCGTAGAGGAACGCCTGCATCATCACGAGCGAGCCGTTCTCGGACGTGAAGGCGGGCAGGGCGCCCAGGGCGCCGTCCACGTCCGTGGCCACCGTGGTGGTCTCGGCGGCCGCGCTCGGCTGGTGGCCGGCGTCGGGCGCCGTTCCGGCGACCAGGACCGAGGCGGTTCCGTCCGGCGCATGCGTGAGGCCGGTCCACGTGGACAAGGGCACGTAGAGCACCGGGGTGTGGGAGTACCAGCTGTCCTCGATGGTCTGCGCAATCGGCACGGATTGCCCGTTGACGGTCACCTCGTCCCCAGCGGAGACGCCGAGTTGCTCGGCGGCGCTCGTACTGATCAGGGCCCCGTCCTCCAGCGAACCGCTGGTGTCGGCGGGGCGGTCGGTGCCGGTTGCGGCGCCCGAGGACCCCGGGACCAGGCGGGAGCCGGGCTGGAGGCCCATCAGCGTCACGGCGGTCACGGCGCTGCCCGAATCGGCCCGGGCCTGGCCCACGCCCACCGGCTCGGCCCATTCGACCTGGGCGTCCTGGCGCCAGTCGTCGAGTTGGCCCGTGGTGACGGTGGAGGCGGTGAAGTCCGCCTCCACGTCCTCCACCGTGGTGGCGTGGGCGGCGCCGAAGGCCACCGTGACCTGGGCAGAGTCGGTGGCCGCATCCTCCCAGGCGGTGACAGCGGAGATGTTCTGATGGGCCAGCCCGTTGGTGAGGGCCGTGAGGAAGACGAGCAACAGGCTGATCAGACCCACCACGGAGCCCATCAGGGCGAAGCGGCCGGAGGAGAAGCGGACGTCCCTCAGGGACAGGAACGTGGGAGAAGACATGGAGGGGCTCCTTGGGCGGAGAGAGTGGGCTGGTGTGGCTGCTCTCCAGCCTTCCGCCCGTCTCCGCCGCGCGCATCGCCCACCCGGCTACTGGTGACTCCATCCTTCGGTTGATTCCGGGACGGCCACCAGTGGCCGGTCCGGGCTACCCTGCAGCCATGGCATCCGAGCGCACGACACCTCCGGCGATAGCGCCGCCCCCTGAGCCGTCATGGCTCTCGGATACCCGCATCCCGGCCCTGCTCGCGGCCATGCGCCTCATCCTGCACGTCACCGTGGCGGCCCTGCTGGTCATCGGCCTCGTCCGCTCCCTGGTCCCGGCGCTGCGCTCGGGTCAGCACGGACTGGTGTGGCAGATCGTCGCCCTCTCCGCGGTGTTCGCGACGGTCTATCTCGCCGGAACCGTGGTGGAGAAGCGGTACAGCGACCGCCGGGCCCCTGGCACCAGGGGACCGGCTGCGGGGCGAACAGCAGGGCCACCGGCAGGACGAACAGCAGGGCCACCGGCAGGACGAGCCGACGGGCAGATCGTTGTCCGGGGGCAGCTGCTCTGGTTGGCCGTCGTCACCCTCACGTGGCTGGGCCTGATGGCCGTGCACGTGGATTTCGCCTGGCTCGTGTTCCCTCTCTTCTTCCTGCACCTGCACGTGGTGGGGCCGAAGTCCGTCCCGCTGGCGATCAGCCTGGTCGTCCTGCTGACCGTGGCGGTGTTCCTCGGATTCTGGTGGCATGAGGGAACGCTCGGCATCGGTGCCGTGGTGGGTCCCGTCATCGGGGCGGTGGTGGCCGTGGCCATGTCCGCCGCCTACGCGCTGTTCTACGCCGAGGCCCGCACCCAGCGGCGTATCGCGGCCGAACTGCAGGCCACCCGGGATGACCTGGCCCGCGCGGAGCGGCATGCTGGCGCCATGCGTGAACGGGAACGGTGGGCCCAGGACCTGCATGACACCCTGGCGCAGGGGCTGGCCTCCGTGGTGCTGCTGTCCCGCGCCGCGCAGGAGCAGCAGCCGGGCGAGCCCCTGGCCGGCCAGCTGCACCAGATCGAGCGCTCGGCCGTGGACAACCTCGCCCAGGCCAGGGCCCTGGTGGAGCAGCGGAATCCCGGGGCCGGGCTGACCGCCGAGCTGGAGGTCGCCTGCCGAAACACCCAGGAGACCGCGCGATCAGCCGGTGCGGCGCTCACCGTGGACTTCCGCGGACCCGACGCCGACCCGGCCCTGGGTGCCGACGCGGCCACCACCGTGCTGCGGGTGACGCAGTCGGCCCTGGCCAACGTCCTGCAGCACGCACAGGCCACCCACTGCGTGGTCACCTTCGCCGTGCACCGGCATGAGGTCACGGTGGACGTGTTCGACGACGGCACCGGCCGTGGCGGCCGACCCGAGGGGTTCGGTATCGCCACCATGCGGGACCGGGCGGCCCGGGCCGGCGGCACCCTCACCGTGGAGGACGCCTTGAACGACGAGCCGGAGGACGCCCTGAACGACGAGCCGGAGGACGGACGAGGCCGGGGGCGGTCCAGCGGGACCGTGGTGGTCCTCAGCCTGCCACGGTGGGGGACCTCATGACCCGTGAGCCTCTCCGCATCCTGCTCGTGGACGACCATCCCGTGGTGCGTGCCGGACTGCGGGCGGTCCTGGAGTCCCGCGCGTCCTCCGCGGGGGTCGCGGGAGCCGCCAGCGCTGTGCGAGAACCCCCTGAGCCGGGACGATCGAGGCCCCGGACGCCGTCGCGATCCGGGAACGAAGCCGTGGACCTCACGGTGGTGGCGGAGGCGGCCGGCGCAGCCGAGGCGCTCGCCGCCGTCGAGCGCATGACGGCCAACGACGAAGGCCCGGACGTCGTCATCATGGACATTGAACTCGGAGACGGGCCCACGGGAATCGAGGCCACCGAGCGATTGGGCCGGAGCCATCCGGGGCTGCCCGTGCTCATCGTCTCCACCTATGGTGCGGTGTCCGACGTCCAGGCCGCCGTCGCTGCCGGGGCCCTGGGGTACCTGCTCAAGGACGCCTCACCGGAGGAGCTGCGCGACGCCGTCCGCCAGGCGGCAGCGGGGAACTGGATCCTCCCGGCGGACCTCGCGCGCCGGGCGCTGGGGGCGGGATCCGGAAGGGAACCAGCGCTCAGCCCGCGGGAGACCGACATCCTCGAGCAGTTGGCCCTGGGCCACACCAATCAGCAGATTGCCGCGGGACTGTTCATCTCACAGGCCACCGTGAAGACGCATCTGCATCACATCTTCGCCAAGCTCGGGGTGGGCAACCGTACCGAGGCGGTCACCGTGGCTCGGGCCCGGCGTCTCATCCGCGGCTGAGACGCCGGACTCTGAGGGAAGATGTCCTGGCTTCGGCCGGTGATCAGTCTCGGGCCAGGAGACGCTCGACGCGGGGTTTGACCTCGGTGGCCAGAAGGGTGAGGGACTCCAGGAAGTGCTCCTGGGGCAGGCCGCCGATGTCCATCTGAAGGAAGTGGCGCATATGGCCCAGGTACCCGTGCAGGTGCACGATGCGTTCGGCGACGTCGTCCGGATCGCCGACGTAGTACGCCCCGGGAGCGTCGGCCTGGGCGAGGTAGGCGTTCCTGTCCGGGGCCGGCCAGCCGCGCAGCCGGCCCATCTCGACGTTGAGGTTGTGCCACCCGGGGTACATGCGCTCGAGGGCCTCCTTCTTCGTCGGGGCGACCAGCCCGAGAGCGGCCACGGACACCTTGGTGGCCCCTGGCGCGTGGCCGGACTGTGCGGCCGAACGGCGGTACAGCTCGGCCAGGGGCGCGAACCGCTGGGGCGCCCCGCCGATGATGCCGTAGGAGACCGGCAGGCCCAGTTGTCCGGCCCGGGCCGAGGAGCCCGCGTTCCCGCCGGTGGCCAGCCAGATCGGCAGCTTCTCTTCCACGGGGCGGGGCACGACGGCCAGGCCGGGGATGGCCGGGCGTCGTTGACCGGACCAGCTGACCTGCTCGGCGGCGCTGTCGTTGAGGGTCATCAGCAGGTCGAGCTTGTCGGCGTAGAGCTCGTCGTAGTCGGCCAGGTCGTGACCGAACAGCGGAAAGGTCTCCACGGAGGAACCGCGGCCGGCGGTGATCTCGATCCGGCCGCCGCCGGAGATGGCGTCGGCGGTGGCGAACTGCTGGAAGATGCGGACCGGGTCGTCGGTCGAGATGATGCTGGCGGCGCTGCCGAGGATGATCCGGTCCGTGGCCGCGGCCGCCGCGGCGATCACGGCGCCGGGGGAGGATGCGGGCATGGACACGGTGTGGTGCTCGCCGACCCCGAAGTAGTCCAGGCCGACGGCATCGGCGTGGACGATGGCCGCGTGGAGGTTGCGGATGGCCTCCGCGGTGGCCCGCGGGGAGCCGTCGGGGTTCAGGGGGGTGTCGCCGAAGCTGTAGGCGCCGATTTCCATGGGTGATATCCCTTGCTGGTGTCAGATGTGGTGGTCAGGTGTGGTGGTCAGAGAACGAAAGACCCGATCAGTGCAGAGTGGAGACGAGCGCTGCCGTTAGCGCGGCGTGGAGCACCGGGGCTGTGTGAGACCCGTTGAAAATCTTGGTGCCGGGTTGGAAGGCCCGTCCGGCGGCCAGGGGGCCGGCGTCGACCGGGTCGTAGCCGAGGCGATGGATGAATCCGGCGACCAGTGCCTTGGCGTCCTCGTGGTCCCCGGCCAGAGCCAGGGCACGACGGTCCACTGCTCCGGTCGGCCGGCCGTCTTCTTCGAGTTCGTGGTAGCCGATGTGGTTAAGCGACTTCACCAGCCTGGCCCCGGCCAGGAACTCCTGGACGATCTCGCTGCTGGTGCGGGGGTCGTGTTCGAAGTCGTCGATCTCGCCGTCCGTGGGGGCCCAGTAGTTCATCGCGTCGATGATGGTCTTGCCGGTCAGGAGGCCCGCATCCAGGGCGCGGTACTGGTGTAAGGGCACGGCGAGGATGACGAGGTCCGCGGCGGCCGCCTCGGTTGCGTCCACGGCGAGGGCACCGGGGGTGACGATCTCCACGATCATCGCGATCTCCTCGGCCGGTTTGGCGGTGGCGATCTTCACCTCGAACCCGGCAGCTAGGGCCTGGCGGGCGACAGCGGTGCCAACTCGACCGGCGCCGAGGACGCCGATCGAGCGTGGTGCAGCGGTGGTGTGGATGATCATGGTCAGACTCCTTCAGGGGCCGAAACGGTGCCGGCAGGGTCGGGGACGGGGGAGTCGGTGGTGCCCAGTTCGTCCGCAACCTGGATGACCTCGACCAGGTTGCGCATCGCTTGAGCGGTCGATCCCAGCTGCCCGGTCACCGGATCCTTCTGTACGTCGCCAAAGCTGTAGACGCCTGGCTCCATGATCAACTTCCCGTCTCCAAAGTATGTTGCTCAACAGATCATATGTTCAACAGAACATCTGTGCAACCTCGTGCTTTGGAGTACTCTGGGTGCATGGCTGCAGGTAACAGGACTCTCGACACCACCCCGATCAGCGCGCCGCCAGGAGACCTTGGCTGGCATCTGGGGATGGTGTTGCGCGGCTATCAGTCCCGCTTCGAGGAGGCGGTGGAGGGCATGCCGGGAGGAATCCGGGGATTCCAGATCCTCTCTGCGGTGATTCACCGTGACCCCGCGAACCAGCAGGCCCTCGGTGCTCACCTGGGTATTGACCGCACTGTGCTGACCTACTTGCTCGATGGCCTCGAACGGGACGGGGTCGTCGAACGAATCCCGGCCCCCTCCGACCGCCGGGCCCGCAAGGTCGTGCCCACCGACCATGGACGCGAACTGCTCTCCCGGTACGAACAGCGCGTCGGTGCAGCTGAATCCACCTTGCTGGCCGGGCTCGCACCCGAAGAGGCGAAGACCCTCGTCAGCCTCGTCGGGCGCCTGGCCATGGACGTTCACCGCGCGCAACCCGGCTCCAACCCGTGCGAGGCCATGGACCACCTGCCGTGACGTTGGGTGTCACTACTGTTCCTTCCGGAAGGCCTCCGCTTGGGCGGTGTACCAGTCCAGGACGGTGGGGGCCTCGATGATCTCGTCAGGGACGTAGCGGGGGGAGACCTGGGTGCGGATGGCCGTGGTGACGGCGTCTTTCATGGCCTGGTCCACGGACTTGCCGAGATGACCAACAGCCTCCATGCCGCCTACGCCGACAGCCCCCAGGTCTTGATGCACGATGCTGTCTACCCCTCCTTCGCGTTTCAGTTCGACACCGACCACGGATCCAGCACGTTCTCGGGCGCCACCAGGAGGAGCGAGAACCTCATCGAGCTGGCCGCGGAAACGGACATCCTGGTGCACGAGGCGATCAGAACGGTTCCCCGTTCGCCATCGCCGCCCGTAGGACCCGGCGTAGACCGGTATCTCCAAGTCCCCGCGGGCCTCAGCCGACCTCGTCCGGATCCAGATCGCCGATGATCTTGACCGGATTGGCGGTGCCGTTGTCCAGGGAGTAGGTCACGCCGATGATGGCCGTGCGGCCCTCGTTGACGGCCTTGGCCACGGACATGGAGGACTCCATCAGGCGGGAGCTGATCTGGCGCACGTTCTCCGCCACGGTGCCGTTGACATCCTTGACCCCGGCACGCCGGGCGGAGATCACGGAGGGGATGATGCGTTCCACGAGGGAGCGGATGAACCCGGGCGGCATCTCCCCGGACACGTAGGACTCCACGGCGGCGGTCACCGCGCCACAGCTGTCATGGCCGAGGACCACGATCAGCGGGATGTCGAGGACATCCACGGAGTACTCGAGGGAACCGAGGACGGCGTCGTCGATGACCTGGCCGGCCGTGCGGACCACGAAGACATCGCCCAGACCCACGTCGAAGATGATCTCCGCCGCGAGCCGGGAGTCCGAGCAGCCGAAGATCACGGCCACCGGATGCTGCTCGTGCGTCAGGGAGGCGCGGCGCGCGGCGTCCTGGTTGGGGTGGTTGGAAGAATCCGTCACGAAGCGCTCGTTGCCGACTCGCAGCAAGTCCCACGCGGCCGAGGGGGTCAGGGGGGAGGAGGACGGAGAGGTGGCGGTCTTCAGGTCGGCACTGTCAGGCATCGGCTCTGCTTCCTAATAGTTGAACTGCTGTCAGTTGTCCTCGGCGGAATTGTGGATCGAGTCCTGGATGGCGGCAGCCAGGGTGTCCAGCGCGGCCAGATCACCGGAGCCGCTGATGAGGATCGTGGTTCCGTCCAGTTCGGCCACCATATGCCGGTCACCGTCGGCCGGCTCGTACAAGTCCCACGTGGTCCCGTCCACGGAGCGCGTCCCGGTCAGGGGCGCGTTGTCCATCTGCTGGGACAGCCACGTGGGATTGGACTGGACGGTCTGCTTGAACCCGGCGAAGTCGTCACCGGCGGTGACGTACCCGGCCTCCCAGAACTCCACCTGGTCCACGCCGGCGCCGTTCCACCGGGCGAAGTTGGCGTTCCAGTCCGCGGGGACGCGCGGGGCGACGGCGGGGAAGCCGGCGGTGGCCGAGGCCTGTTCGGCGGTGGCTGCCACATCCACGGTGCGCTCGTAGGTTTCGTCGGTGCTGCTGGGGTTCAGCAGCACCACCAGCAGCGCGATGGCCAGGGTGGCCAGCACGGTGATCACCATGGCCCGCGCCGACTGTCCGGCCCGCTGGGCCTGCTTCTGCGTGAGTCGTGGCTTGGGGGCCGGGGTGGTGGCCGAGCTGGCGGCCGGATCGGCCTCGGGCTGAGGGGAAGTCACCGGTCCATTCTGCCACCAGCCGGGACACTAGGATGGATTCCGAGACGTTCCCCCACAGACGGAGTATTTCGGTGACCACTGACCAGCCCGAGAACAATGGCGTTCGGACCGACACGGCACAGTCGCCCACCGCGGAGCCGCGGCACACGGATCGCAGCATCCTCAGCCCGAGCCTGGCTGTGTCCGGGACCAAGCCGGACCGCAACCTGGCCATGGAGCTGGTCCGGGTGACCGAGGCTGCCGCCATCGCCGCCGGCCACTGGGTGGGCTACGGAGACAAGAACACTGCCGATGGCGCCGCCGTGGACGCCATGCGCGCCTTCATGGACACCGTGGCGATGAACGGTGTGGTGGTCATCGGCGAGGGCGAAAAGGACGAGGCGCCCATGCTCTACAACGGTGAGCACGTCGGTGACGGTACCGGGCCCGAGGTGGACGTCGCCGTGGACCCGATCGACGGCACCCGCCTGACCGCCATGGGCTACCCCAACGCCCTGTCCGTGTTCGCCGTCGCCGAGCGCGGGGCCATGTTCGACCCCTCGGCGGTGTTCTACATGGACAAACTCGTGGTGGGGCCGGAGGCAGCCGACTTCGTCGATCTGCGCCTGCCCATCAAGCAGAACATCCACCTGGTCGCCAAGGCCCTGGGCAAGCCCGTCAGCCAACTGAACGTGTGCGTGCTGGACCGTCCGCGCCACGAGAAGCTGGTCGCCGAGATCCGCGCCGCCGGTGCCCGCGTGAAGTTCATCATGGACGGCGACGTGGCCGGGGGCATTGCCGCGGCCCGCCATGACACGGATGTGGACATGCTGCTCGGGATCGGTGGCACGCCGGAGGGCATCATCACCGCCTGCGCCATCAAGGCCATCGGCGGCGTCATCCAGGGCCGCCTGGCCCCGGTCGACGACGCCGAGCGCCAGCGGGCCATTGACGCCGGCCATGACCTGGACGCGGTCCTCACCACCGACGACCTGGTGAAGACCGACAACGCGTACTTCGCCGCCACCGGCATCACCGACGGTGACCTGCTGCGCGGCGTGCGCTACTACAACGACCGCGTGACCACGCAGTCCATGGTCATGCGTTCCAAGTCCGGCACCGTGCGCGTGATCGAGGCCGAGCACCAGGCCCGCAAGTGGGAGCCCTGGATCGGCCCGGATGCCCTGCCGGTGCGCTGAGCTGCCACCCTGGCGCTGAGCTGCCACCACACCATCACCACTGGCGGTCGATGCAGCCCCTCTTCTGACGGATCACCGGCTGAAGCGGGGCGACATCGGCCACCAGTGCCCTGTGGTCAGGGGAGGGTGACGGAGAAGAGGGTGGCCGGCTCCCCACCGTCGCCGTGGACGATTGCGGCGGCATCGGCCGCCGTCAGGAACACCGACTCCCCGGAGGCCAGCACGGCCGCCTCGGCCCCGGCCTCCACGCGGACCCGTCCGGCGGTACACACCGCCAGGACCGGTCCGCGGGCGGCCAGGGTGGTGCCGTCGGCGGCGGGCAGGTCCAGCCGTTCGACCTGGAACTCCTCGAGCGGCGGACGGAACACCAGATGACCGTCCCCCTTCGAGAGGGGGGCGCAGTACGGCACCGGCACGGACTCGAAGGCGACGATCCGGCGCAGCTCCGGGACGTCCACGTGCTTGGGTGTCAGCCCGCCGCGCAGCACGTTGTCCGAGGCGGCCATGACCTCCACCCCCAGGCCGTGCAGGTAGGCGTGGACATTGCCGGCCGGCAGGTGGATCGCCTGGCCCGGGGCCAGGTCCACGCGGTTGAGCAGGATCGAGACCAGCACCCCCGGGTCAGCCGGGTAGTGCTCGGCGATCCCCACGGCCGTGGCCAGGTTCAGATCCTCGTCTAGGGCCCGCGGAGCCTTCGTCAGGGCGTCGACGACGGCCGTCACCCAGGTGCCGGAGGACCAGTCCCCGGCGGGGTCGAGCAGGTCGGCGAAGACGCGCTCCAGCGCCGAGCTGCCGCCACCGTCGACATCATCGCCATCGGATTCCTCTCCGCCGTGCAGGAGGAGGTCGGCGTAGCCGGCCACCGTCTGGGCCGCCGAGACTTCAGATGCTGACGCTCCGGATACGCCAGGTGCGGCGTCTGCAGGACCGGCCGGGCCGGCGTCGTGCTCGTCCAAGTTCTCGGCCAGCACCTGGGCCAGCCGGGAGAACGAGGTGCCGGCATCCTGGGCCGAGCGAAATCCGCACAGGGCGGCGAACGGGGTCAGGGCCACGAGCATCTCGGGCTTGTGGTTGTCATCCCGGTAGTTGCGATGCGGCGCTGACGCCGGGACGTCCGTGGCCTCCTCGGCGGCGAAGCCGGCGCGCGCCTGCTCACGGGTCGGATGCGCCTGGATGGACAGGGGGCGGCCCGCCGCCAACAGCTTCACGAGGAAAGGCAGGCGGCCGAAGCGCGCGGCCTCACCCAGCAGGACCTCCGGATCAGCGGCCAGCAGCTCGTCGAGGGGCACCGGCGCGGAGTCGGGATCGCTCGCCGGGACCGCTGCCGCGGGTGCGGCGGGATGGGCGCCCATCCACATCTCCGCCTCCGGCCGGCCGGTGGGAGTCCGGCCCTGGAGCTCAGCCAGCAGGGTGGCGGAACCCCACGCGTAGTCACGGATGGGGGTGCGCAACAGGAACATGCTCCCAGCCTATCCACCCGACGCAGCCGGCCTGGTGCACCGTTCTTGCATGTTGCATGCAACCCACTATGCTGACTGTTGTCCACACCACACTGTGAGGGCGCGGTGGCCTGGTGGCCACCATCGCGCCGGGCACGCCCCGGGCACGAGAGGAGCCGCTAGTGAACCAGCCAGTCGATGGCCTCGGCGCTCCGCGCGTCCGCGAACTCGGGCCGGTCTCTGGTCTCCTGGGTGATCAGCATGGTCGCGGTGTGGCTGATGTGCCGCGCCAGGGCGGAGCCGACCTCGGCGTCACGCCCCTGGCGGAACGCCTCCATGATGTCCCGGTGGTCCTCGAAGCACTCCTGAGCGGTGCGCGAGGTGGGCACCGTCCCCACGCCGGTCTGCAGCACGAAGTCACGCTGCTCGCTGAGCAACTGGGTGGCCTTGTCATTGCCTGCCCCGGCCAGCAGGGTGCGGTGGAAGTCCCGGTCGGCCCGGAGCACCAGTTCCGGGTCGCCGTTCTCCGCCGCGCGTCGAAAGGCCTCGTAGGCCTCCTCCACGGCGGCCGCCGTGGCCACCGTCTTCAGCTGGGTCGCGCGGCGGGCCAACGGCACCTCCAGCATGAGCCTGATTTGGAACACCTCGATCAGGCTCTGGAGCGAGGTGCTGAGGATGCGCACGCCGCGATTCCGCTCGATCTGGACGAGTCCGCGGCGGGCGAGCTCCTGCAGGGCCTCGCGAATCGGGGTGCGGGAGACGTTGAGCTGATTGCCCAGCTCAGTCGCCGTGTACAGCTCACCGGGAACCAGATCACCGCTGATGATCGCCACCCGAATCGATTCCACGGCCTGGTCGGTCAGGCTCGAAGGCCGATGGACAGATCTCATCCCTCCAGTATGCCAATCCACCCAGCCCGCCATCCCCATAGACCCCACGGGGCAACGGTGCCCTGGTGCGCTGCGTCCCCACCCAACCCACAGAAAGCGACGGTCCAGTCATGACCTCATTCGCCGTCATCGGAGCCGGAATCATCGGTGCCGCGGTCGCCCGGGAGCTGACCCAACGGTTTCCCGACGACCACGTCACCGTGTATGACAAGGCGGACAGTGTGGCCTCCCACCAGACCGGCCACAACTCCGGCGTGGTCCACGCCGGCCTCTATTACCAGCCGGGCAGCCTGAAGGCCCGGTTGTGCCGCCGGGGGGTCAACCTGCTGCGGGACTTCGCCCTGGACCGGGGCGTGCCCTACGAGGAGTGCGGCAAGCTGGTCGTGGCCCTGGAGCAGGCCGAAGAGGACCGGCTGCGGACCATCCATGAAAAGGCCCTCGCCAACGGGGTGCCGGGAGTCGAGCTGATCGGTCCGGAACGAATTCTCGAGATCGAGCCCAACGCCATCGGGCGCCTCGCGCTGCACTCCCCGCACACGGCGATCATCGACTACGCGGCGGTGACCCGCGCGCTGATCGACGACGTCCGGTCGGCGGGCGGGACCGTTCGCCTCGGCGCGGAGGTCACCGGGATCACCAACACGGCGGACGGATGCAGCATCAGCACCCCGGAGGGCACCGAGTCCTACGACTTCGTCATCGCCTGTGCCGGACTCCAATCGGATCGCATCGCCCGGATGGCCGGGGGCGGCGACTTCCCGAAGATCGTGCCGTTCTTCGGCCAGTACTCGAAGCTGGCCGCGGAGTACCGGACCGTGCTCAACGGACTGGTCTACCCGGTGCCGGACCCCGCCTACCCCTTCCTCGGCGTCCACCTGACCAAGCGGGTGGACGGGGAGATGCTCGTGGGTCCCAACGCCTTCCTCTCCTTCGGCCGGGAGAACTACTCCGGGCGCCGCATCGGCATCAAGGACAGCCTGGACGTGGTGGCCCAACCGGGATTCTGGAAGTTTGCCAGCCGCAACATGGCGGCGGCCGTCCAGGAGTTCGGCGCGGTGGTCTCCCGCCAGAAGTTCCTGGCCGGAGCCGCACGCTACGTGCCCTCCCTGGACGGGGCGGAGTCCACGCCCATCACCCGCGGCATCCGCGCCCAGTCGATGGATGCCCACGGCAACCTCGTGGACGACTTCGTCATCGAGGACATCGGACGCGCCACGCTCCTGCGCAATGCGCCGTCCCCGGGGGCCACCTCCTCCCTGGCCATCGCCGAGCACATCGTCTCCGAGATGGCCGCGAAGCATCGGCTGGCCTCGGTCTAAGCGCTCCCTCCGCCCCGGGAGACCCGCTCGGCCGGGGACCGATCAATGCAGGGGCCCGCCGCACCACGGTGCTGGCGGGCCCCTGCATCGACTAGCCGGGTTGACTAGCCGGTTTGGCTAGCCGGCTTCCCTAGCCAGCCGCACAGAGGTGGTTGGTGGAGGCGGCGTCCTCGAGCAGACCGGTCTGGCCCGTGTCCTCCAGGTGCTGCAGATACTCCTGCGTGATCTCGGATCCGTCCGGCTGGGTCGGCGGGGCCGGCCAGTCAGCGGGATCGTCGCTGGTGCCGGTCTCCTGCGAGGCGGAAGCCATCAGGGCGGCGGTGGCATTCACGAACAGCAGCGGGGCGGGGGACGTGCCGGCGGCGTTCGGGGTGCCGTCCTCGGCGAGCATGCCGTCCACCCGGGTATGGATCTCGTCGAAGTCCGGGTAGGTGGTGAACCGGCCGTCCTCGCCCTCGAAATCCGGGGGGCCGATGGTCAGCCGACCCATGCCCTGGGACTGGCCCTTCGTGGCCAGGGACACGAACGTGCCCAGCTGCTGTCCCGGCAGGTCGGTCTCCACGATCTGCTCGCCGGCGTCCAGGATGCCCTGGAATCGGGTCACCAGGGTCTGGGGGTTGAACTGGGCCAGCATGGCGGACTGGATGCACTGCTGGCGGCGGATGCGCGAATAGTCCGTGGAGAAGTGGCGGGAGCGGGCGAAGGCCAGGGCCTCCTCGCCGCTGAAGTCGTAGGTTCCGGGGCCCCACCAGGCGTTGCCCCATTCCCCGTCCGGGCGGGGGCCGCGGTAGGTGGTCCAGCCGCCGGAGGTGATCGTGACGCCGCCCATGGAGTCGATGAGCTGGGAGAACCCGCCCATGTCCACCATCGCGTAGGACTGGATGTCCAGGCCGAGGATGCCGCCGGCGGCATCCATCATCGCCTCCGCGCCGGGATCCTCCGCACCGGGATAGAGGTCCTGGTGGTTCTCCATGACGTCCACGTAGAGGGCGTTGATGATGCACTCGTCGCCGCAGCTGAAGCCCTCCGGGTAGGCGCCCCACAGGGGGGAGTCCTCGGAGAAGGGGGCGTTCTGGAAGTTGCGGGGGATCGAGAACAGGATCGTGCTGCCGGTCTCGGCATTCACAGAGGCCACATGGATGGAGTCCGGCCGCAGCCCGACCCGGCCCTCACCGGCGTCGCCACCCATGAGGAGGAAGTTGTAGCGGCCGGCCACCGGCTCGATGGCGGGGCCGGGCGCGAAGATCTCGTTCAGGGCGTTGCGCCCCGCGTTCACGGCGAAGGAGCCGTAACCGAGTACGCCGGACGTGGCCACGAGCAGCAGCACCGTGGAGAAGGCCAGCAGCGGCTTCATCCCGGGGGCCACCAGCCTGATCCGCAGCAGCCGGAAGGTGTCGATCCAGAGCACCACCCAGCCGATGGCCAGGGCTGCCAGGACCACGACGGCGGCCAGCTGCACCCACGTGTTGGCGAAGGCCTGGACCAGCAGATCCCGATTGACCACCAGCAGCACGAGCGCGACGACGACCAGCAGCCACACGGTCAGGGTCACCCGCAGCGCGGCACGGCCGAGCGCACGATTGCCGGCCACCACCTGGGCGCCGCCCGGGACGAACAGGGTGAGCAGCAGCAGGATCCAGGCCCGCTTGGTGCGTTGAGGAGACGGGGCGCTCTGCGGGTCACGGACCGGGTCGGGCCCTCCGGCGCCAGCGCCCTGCGGGCCGTGCAGGAGGGAGGGGCGCCGCTGGGGAACCTGGCCCGCCATCACGGGCGGTATCCGGGCCGGCCGGCCAGCGACTCCTGCAACCGTTCACCCTTGGCGCTGGCCGTGTTGCGCAGTTCGCCGGCGAACTGGACCAGCTTCTCGCGCAGCTCCGCCGCCTCCGGGTCGGTTCCCGCCGCGAGGATCCGCACGGCCAGCAGTCCCGCATTGCGGGCGCCGCCAATGGACACGGTGGCCACCGGGACGCCGGCGGGCATCTGCACGATGGACAGCAGGGAGTCCATGCCGTCGAGGGTCTTGAGCGGCACGGGCACGCCGATGACCGGCAGGGGAGTGGTGGAAGCGATCATGCCCGGCAGGTGCGCGGCGCCACCGGCACCGGCGATGATCACCCGGATCCCGCGTTCGTGCGCCTCGGTGCCGAAGGCCACCATCTCGTGCGGCATGCGGTGGGCGGACACAACGCCGGCCTCGTAGGGAATCCCGAATTCCTCCAGCGCCGCTGCGGCGGCCTCCATCACGGGCCAGTCGGAGTCGGAACCCATGATCACGGCCACCCGGGCGGGGGCCGTGCCGGCTTGGTCGGTGGTTGCGGGTGCGGGGCTGGGGGTCATGACTGCTCCTGCTGATCGGCGGCCCGCGATCCGGCCGGAGCGCCGGTGCCCGGACCGGTGTCTGGACCGGTCTGCGGTCCCTCGCTGATGATCGCGGCTGCTCCCTCGGCGGCTGCGCGGGCGGAGGCCAGGTCCTCGGGGGTGGCCGCGGTGACGTTGACGTGACCGATCTTGCGGCCGGGACGAACGGACTTGCCGTAGGCGTGGATCTTGGCCTCGGGGAAGGCCGTCATGGCGCTCGGGAACGCCGCGTAGAGGTCCTCGTTGGCTCCACCGAGGTAGTTCTTCATCACGGTGTAGGCGCCCAGAGGGGCCGTGGACCCCAGGGGCAGGTCGAGCACCGCACGGACATGCTGCTCGAACTGGCCGGTGACGGCACCGTCCATGGACCAGTGGCCCGAGTTGTGGGGGCGCATGGCCAGTTCGTTGACCATGAAGCCGGGACCGATGCCGGGGGTCTCGAACAGTTCCACGGCCAGCATGCCGGTCACGCCGAGTCCCTCGGCCAGGGTCACGGCGGCCTCCTGGGCCGCGCGGGCCGTCCGGGAGTCCAGACCGGGGGCCGGGGCGGTGACCACGTCACACACCCCGTCCGTCTGGATCGACTCGACCACCGGGTAAGGGGCCGTCGCACCCGAGGGGCTACGGGCCACCTGGGCGGAGAGCTCGCGGTTGAAGTCCACCATCTCCTCGGCCAGCAATGCCTCGAAGCCCAGCTCGAACCAGTCGCCGCAGGACTCGGCGGCCTCGGGCGAGCGCAGGACCCGCACACCCTTGCCGTCGTAGCCGCCGCGGGGAGTCTTGAGCACCACGGGCCAGCCGGTCCGGTCCCCGAAGTCGAGTAGCTCGGCTACGGAGGACACGGCGGCCCATGCCGGGTTCGGCAGTCCCAGGCGGTCACAGGCCTGGCGCATGAGCAGCTTGTCCTGGGCATACTGCAGGGCCTCCGGCCCGGGCTGCAGGTTCACACCGGCCGCCTCCAGGGCCCGCAGGTGCTCCGGCGGCACGTGCTCATGATCGAACGTCACCACGTCCACCTCGGCCGCGAAGGCCTTCAGTGCCTCGAGGTCCCGGTAGTCGCCCACCGTGGAGGGGGCCGCCGTGGTGGCCGAGACGTCCGGGCCCTCGGCCAGGACTCTCAGCCGCACGCCTAGGGCCGTTGCTGCCGGGGCCATCATGCGCGCCAATTGGCCGCCGCCCACTACTCCGATCACAGGAAAACTCACGGACCCAGGGTAACCAGCGGATCCGCCCCAACCCGGCAGAACCGCCCGGCAGCCTCCAGTTGTCAGGAAACGGGGAGGAAACCGGTCTAGGGTATGCAAAGACATTTGCCGGTTCTCGGCCCGTCTTCTGCCCGCAACGTCTGCTCGTCACAAGGAGTCCACCCACCCCCATGATCAGCAACCTGTGGCAGCGTTTCGTGGCCCTGGTCGCCATGCTCTGGCGCGAGGTCGCCAAGTTCGGGGCGGTCGGTGCGGCCGCCTTCGTGGTGGACTCGGCGATCTTCCTGTGGCTCATGCACGGCCCGATGGAGGGCAGTAACGTCAAGTCCAAGATCGTGGCCAGCGTGGTCGCCACGATCTTCTCCTATGTGGCCAACCGCCTCTGGACGTTCCGCCACCGCCGGCAGAACAACCTCATGCGCGAGTTCGTGTTGTTCGCCGTGATGAATGTCATCGGCATGGGCATCCAGGCCGGTTGCGTGTTCGTGGCGCAGTACGGGCTGGGCGTCACCTCGACCGCCGGAATCTTCATCGCCGGCAGCGTGGTCGGGCTGGTCCTGGGCACCATCTTCCGTTTCTTCGCCTACCGGTTCTGGGTGTTCACCGAGGAACTGGACGCGGATCCCAAGTTCAAGGACGACCGCGAACGGCTCACCGGTGAGCTGCCGGTCATCCGTACGGCCGACACCCCGCGCCGCCACCGCAGGGGTGCCACCTCGTCGACCGTCGGGCCGGTCTCGGGGCCGGCCGCGCCACCGGCGCGGACAGCGCTGCAGGGCCCGTCCGCGCCGTCGGCCCGCACGCCCGCCGAGCCCCGCTGACCCCTTACTGAGAAGGGCTGACCCCTCACCGAGAGGGGCTGCCCAGCCGCTCGGCGTCCACGAGCCGGGCCGAGGGCCCCCTGAGGTCGGTGTCCCGTTCGGGCACCAGCACCACCGGGTGCCCCCGCTCCCAGGTCTCGACGACGGCCAGCGCGGTCCCGCGATCCAGCCGCCCGCCCGCGGCCGCCACCACCAGCCCCCGCTCGCGGTGGGACCACCGGGGGAGGGATGCGCCGGCGTCGACGGTGTGTGGCTCGGATTGCTGCTCGCTGCGCTGCCCGGGGGCCCGCTCTGCGGGCGGCGGGGACGCCAGGTCCTCCCAGGCTTCGATGAGCGACGGCAGGCTCCTCCCCGGCAGGGGGAGGTGGCACTGGTCCGCCTGCATCTGCACCTCGGCCGCATAGTCCAGGGCATGGGACGGCAGCTCCTCGTCCACCGCCGCCGAGGCCTTGAGCGTCCCCGGGGACACCGCCCAGAGGTCGGCGGGATGCTCCGACCAGGCCCCGGGTGTCCCGGACACCACCACGTCCACCGGACCGGACGCGGCCGGGGCGGACGAGGAGACGGAGGCGAACCGCACCTGGACGCCGGCGCGTGCGGCCCCCAGCAGCAGGGCCAACGACTTCCAGCCCAGGGGCAGGTCCACCAGGATCGTGGAGCCGGGGCCGTGGCCCTCGACGTCCAACAGGTTGGCGGTCTTGGCGGCCCAGTTGGCCAGGACCCGCCCGGAGAGCTCGACGCGGTCGCCGCCGGCGGCGTGGTCCACCACGGCCGGACGGGGGGAGGTCGCGATGGCCTCGAACCAGGTCAGGCGCCGGCCGGACGGATGATTTCCGCCTCCCGCCGCTCCACCGGGTAGATTCGTTCCGAGGTTGACCATGGATGTCCTTTCACCGTGAGGCAACACGCCCACTTCCGCGTGTCGGCGCGGCGGCGTGTCGGTAGGTCCGGGGCCGTTCCCCGCCTCACATTGTGCCGTCTCCGCTTGACTAAAGCAGAGTTACACCGGTGTAATTCACTCTGGAACGGTCATGGTGACCACGGCGCTTCCCACCGCCCACCACTGGTTCCCCGCTGCCGTCGGTACAGACGGAATCGGTCCGGGCGCGCCCGGCGCCGCGGGGGACGTGGTCGGAAGGCGTGTCAGGAGCCCTGCCCGATCCGCAGACACCGGAACCTCCGGTGACGGGATGACCAGCGTGAGAACGGGGAGGAATCACATGGAGAACGCCCAGCGCCTCGACGAGATCCACGAGTCCGAAGCCAACCAGTCCGGACTGTCCGGCCAACCCTCGACCGACGGCCCCCATCGGGGCCGCAGCGTACCCGCCGACTGGTTCCTCGACCCGGCCGACCCGGACGCAGCACGCCGCCTCGAGACCGGCACCTCCCTGGGATCCCTCGAGGACCAAGCCACCGCCTTCCTGGCGGATCATGCCGACGCCGACGCCCCGGCCGCTGTCGACGTCACCGCCACGGTCACCGCCCTGCACCCCGGCACGGTCAATCCGCTGGAGATCCCGGGCGTGAACCCCGGCATGAACCCCGGAGAGGCGCTCGACGCGGGCTCCACCAGCACTGCCCAGCCCTCCGTGTGGCTGGGACTGCCCGGACTGGCCGATCCCCTCGACGTGGACGGCGAGCTCGCCTGGCAGGTCGACGCGCTGTGCGCCCAGACGGACCCCGAGGCCTTCTTCCCCGAGAAGGGCGGGTCCACCCGCGACGCCAAGAAGGTCTGCTCCGCCTGCACCGTTCGCAGTGAATGCCTCGAATACGCCCTCGGCAACGACGAGCGGTTCGGCATCTGGGGCGGCCTGTCCGAGCGTGAGCGCCGCCGCCTGCGGAAACGGTCAGTCTGATTTCAGCTCCGGCCACCCTGCCTGCGGCCGCCATCACCGGCGGACCCGCGTCCCAGCACGTCACCGCCGTCGTGGTCGTCGACCGGCGGCCCGACCTGACCGCTGAGGCCGTCCAGGCAGTGCTCGACCAGGAGCGGCACCCGGACCGCATCGTCGCCGTCTTCGCCGGGGCCTCCGAGGAGCACGCCGAGGCCGGGACGGTGGAGACCCAGGCCGACACCGGTGCCGACTCGGCCGGGGACCTTCGACAGCACCTCGCCGACCTCGTGGACGACGCCGGCCTCTCCTTCGCCGCGTTCGACTCGTGGAGCGCGTTCTGCGGCGGTACCGATCCTGATCCCACCGCCGGCGCGGGGGACACCGGGTGGCTGTGGTGGATCCACGACGATTCGCGGCCCGCCCCGGACGCGCTTCAGCGGTTGATGACGGTCGTGGAGACCTCCCCCTCCGTGACCATCGCCGGCTGCAAGCAGATCGAGCTGGGCCGCCCCCGGCACCTGCTGGACGTGGGTCTGACCATCACCGCTGCCGCCGAGCCCATCAGTCTCGTCGAGCCCGGCGAACTGGACCAGGGGCAATACAACGCCCGCACGGACACCTTCGCAGTGTCCGCCCCCGGCATGCTCATCCGCCAGGACGTCTGGACCGCGCTGGGTGGCTTCGATCCGTCCGGGCCGCGCGCGGCCGCCGTCGTGGATCTGTGCTGGCGCAACCGGCTGGCCGGACACCGCGTGGTCGTGGTCCCCGAGGCGGTCATCGGCCACGACGGCCGCGGTGAGGGCCTGGACGCCGGGACCTCGGCGCTCCGCGAGGCTTCCCTGTGGCTGCGGCTCAAGCACGCCCGGCCGTGGGCGGTGCCGGTGCTGTGGATCTGGGGACTGATCACGGGGCTGGGCGGATTCGCCGCCTCGCTGCTGGCCAAGGAACCCGGCCGCGGCGGCGCCCACCTGGCCGGCACCGTGCGGACTCTCGTGCGAATCCTGCCCCTGGCGGCGGCCCGACGCCGGTCCCGCCGGACCCGGCGGGCGCCCCGGTCGATCGTGGCCCCGCTCAAGGCCTCCCGCTCCGAGGTGCGCACCTACCGGCGCAGCGTCCTGGACCTCGAATCGCCGGAGGAGATCATCGGCGACGGCACCGGGTCCACGATGGTCTCCAGTGAGGCGACCGGTGGCCACGACGACTTCGCCGCCCTGGCCACCCCGGCACGCAACTGGGTGGGCACCGGCCTGGTCCTGGCACTGCTGCTGCTCGGCGGGCTCTCCCTGGTGGGCTTGCGCGATCTGCTGGCCGCTCCGGCCCTGACCGGCGGTTCCCTGCTGCCGCTGTCCGCCTCGGCCGCCGAACTCTGGCACCATGCCACCGCCAGCTGGGCGCCCGCCGGAGTCGGGGCCCCCGTCCAGCCGGGCCCCTTCGGGTTGGCGCTGACGGTCCTCGGCGTCACCGGCCACGGGTCGCTGGCACTGGTGTGGCTGACCATCCTGGCCATGCCCCTGGCGGCCGTCGGCGCCTGGATGGCCGCCGGTGCCGTGGCCCGCAGCCGCGGCGTGCGCCTGCTGGCGGCCCTGCTCTGGGGGCTGTCCCCGGCACTGCTGACCGCCGCCGGTGAGGGCCGCCCCGGGGCACTCCTGGTGCACCTGGGCCTGCCCTGGCTGGCCCTGGCCGTCATCCGCGCCACGGGTTCGGCCGCCCTGCGGCGTCCTGACCCCGAAGGCGTCACGGAGGACACCCTGGGTGCCCTGCAACGCCCCGGGCACCGCGGGGTGATCTCCTGGACCGCCTCGGGCTGGACCGCCCTGCTCCTCGCCGCCCTGGGGACCGCCGCACCACTGCTGCTGCCATTCCTGGTGGTGGGCGTGCTGCTCCTCGCGGGGCTGATCGGCCAGCGCGGGCGCGCCCTGTGGTGGACGCCCCTGCCCGGTCTGGCCCTGTTCCTCCCGACCGTCCTGGCGCAATGGACGGACCTGCGCGCGGTGCTCGGCGATCCCGGTGTGCCGCAGGCCTACGATCCGGCTCCGCTGTGGCAGCAGATCCTCGGCTTCCCGGAGGCCTTCGTCGCCGACTCCGGCCTGTTGGCCCTGCCGTGGCTGGACACGTCCGTGCCGGGTGGGGCCGGGTACCCCTGGGCCCTGGTCGCGGCTCTCGTCATCGGGCTCCCCGTCCTGACCGCCGCCGTCGTGGGCGCCTTCATGACCGGGCGGATCGGCACCCAGGCCCGCATCGGTCTGGGCGCCACGGTGCTGGGCCTGGCCGGCGCCGCCGTCGCGCCCCTGATCGCCACCTCGCTGGACGCCAACGGTGACCTGGTCACGGTGTTCACCGGCCCCTTCACCTCCACCGCGCTGCTGGGCGTGCTGATCGCCGCCGTCGCCGGGTTCAACGGCGTCCTCGGCCCGCGCCGCGTCCCCGGGGTGTCGCGGCTGGGGCTGCGCGCCGGCATCGGCCCGGCGCGGCGGACCGCCGTGGTGGTGCTGGCGGTCCTGGCCAGCTGTTCCGTGATGGTGACCGCGACCCTCTGGGTGGTGCCCCGCACCATCCCCGGCTCGACCCTGGACCCCGCCGTCGGCGAGGCCCTGGCCTCCCGCACCGCGGACGGCGAGGCCGAGGCCGTGTTGTCCACGCTGGGCACCGGCAGCGTCCTCGAGTCCACCCCCGTCCGCCTGCTTCCGGCGACCGCCGCCGACCAGGGCGCCAGTGCGCTGGCGACCCGGACCGTGGTCCTGGAACGCCGTGCCGACGAACTGCAGGTCAGCCTCGCCAGTGGAGCCGGCCCCGCCCTGGACCGGCTCAGCGCCGGGTGGACGGCCCGCTCCCTGACCGGCCCCCTGTCCGGCCCGACGGCGGCCGCCCCCGACCGTGCCGACGAACAACTGCGCAGCCTGGGAGCCCAGTTGGTCTCGGGGGCCAACGCGGATCCGCGGCCCGCCCTCGAGGACTTCGGGGCCGGATTCGTCGTGCTGCGGGATCCGAACGGGGGAGAGCTCAGCACCGCCGCCTCCATCGACGCCGTCCCGGGCCTCGCCCCCGTCGGTCTGACCGATTCGGGCTGGCTGTGGCGGGTGCTTCCCGAGGAGTCCGGCGGCATCCCCGTGGCCGGAACCCATGACCTCGAGGACCGGATGGGCTTCTCGACGGCGCGCGTCCGGATCGTCGACGGCGACGGCGAGACCACCCACCTGGTGGCCCGGCCCGGCACCACCGTGGACACCCTCATTCCGGCCGCCGAGGACGCGGCAGAGGGCGGGGAGCGCCGGCTGGTCCTGGCCGAACGGGCCGACGCCGGCTGGCACGCCACCCTCGACGGTGAGCCGCTCGACGCCCACACCGATGATGCGACCGGCTGGGCCCAGACCTTTGAATTGCCCGCTGACGGTGGTCAGCTCCGGGTGTGGCACTCCTCCCCGGCCGCGGCCTGGGCCTGGT
Source organism: Citricoccus sp. NPDC079358 (assembly GCF_040702545.1). NCBI lineage: Bacteria > Bacillati > Actinomycetota > Actinomycetes > Micrococcales > Micrococcaceae > Citricoccus > Citricoccus sp. NPDC079358. Next base: position 108,163 of record NZ_JBFBLI010000005.1, on the reverse strand, counting down.
GGATCCCCGGCCTCCTGCTCGTCCTCGCCGCCCTGCTGGCCATCCCCTCGCCCACCCGGCGCACCGACGCCCGAGCCCGGACGGCCGGGGACGACGCCGTTGACGGCCCCGTTGGTGACCCCCTGGATGACGCCGTTGACGGCCCCCTGGGCGACACCGTTGATGACACAGCGCGGACGGAGCAACGATGAGCGGACAGGACCACGATCAGCAGCCGGTCTCGCGGGGACAGCTCAAGGGCCAGCGGGCCGCAGCGGCCCGGGACCTCAAGCGCCAGGCGGCCCTCGAGGCGCACCAACGGGGCACCCTCCGCAGGGCGCCGATGACCGCGGGCCTGGCCGGGGCCGGCGTCGTGGTCCTGGTGGCCGCCGCGGTCACCGCCGGGACGCTCGTACCGCCCGCCACGCCGGACGTGGACGGCGGTGCCGCGCCCGCCGCGCTGAATGCGGTGCCGGTCCGGACGGTCTGCGCCGGCCCGCCGCGACTGCCCGCCGGCGCCGAGGAGGGCACGGACACGCAGTTCAGCCCCGTCTCCACGTCCGCCGTCTCCCGGGTCACCTCGGTGCTGCTCTCCGATCTGGCCGGCCGGTTCCCCGGCAGCTCGATCAGCACCCTGCAGTCGGCCGAGAACGGCGACTCCGACGGGGGTGCTGAACCGGTGGACCTGACCGAGTCCCAGCCGGAAGAGGTCCAACAGGGAGACCCGGCCACCGCCGGAGCGGACGGCGTCCCGGTCCGTGAGTCCGCCGTGGACCACCTGGAGTCCCCGGGCGGCGAGGCGGGTGAGGCCACGGCCGTCACGGTCGAGCCGATCGGCGGGCAGGCGATGCCCTCCGACGCAGTGTCCCTGTACTCCGCCACGGATGGAGACCTGGCGGGCACCGACGCCAGCTCCTGCGTGGCCCCCGCCCACGAGCACTGGCTCACCGGCATGACCACCACGGTGGGTTCGACCTCGATCCTGGTGCTGTCGAACCCCTCGGCGTCCGCCAGTACCGTGGACCTGACCCTCTACGGGGCCGAGGGCCCGGTCGAGGCACCGGGCACGGCCGGCATCGTCCTGGCGCCCGGCCAGACCCGGTCCATCGTGCTCGGGGGCATGGCCCCGGACGAGGAGCACCTGGCCGTCCACGTCAGGGCCCAGGGCGGCGCGGTCGGAGCCACGGCCCAGCAGTACCGGCTCTTCGGCATCACGCCGGGCGGCGTGGAGATCATCCAGCCGACCTCGAGCCCGTCCCAGGATGCGGTCATGCCCGGGCTCGTGGTGCCGAACCAGGCGGTCACCGAGGAGATCACCGGCCAGGACGGATACGAACAGGCCGGCCCGGCCCTCTCCCTCGCGGCGCCGACCAGCTCGGCCACCGCCGAGATCACCGTGAGCGGCCCGGACGGCACCGTGGATCTGCCGGAGGGCGGCCTGGTGGAGATCGGCGCCGGTTCCACCGTGCGCTTCCCCCTCGACGGGCTGGACTACGGCGTCTACACCGTGACCGTGAGTGCCGATGCCCCCGTGGCCGCCAGCGCCCGCGGCCTCTCCGGCCAGGCCGGCGAACCGATCGACTTCTCCAGCGTGTCCGCCGTGGACCCGCTGGGCCTGGAACGGCTGGTGTCCCGGCCCGAGAACACCACCGCGAACCTGGTGCTGTATTCGGCGGAGGGCGGCGCGGTGGAGATCACCCCCGTCTCAGAGGACGGCAGCCTGGGGGAGTCCCGGGTCCAGGAACTCGGCCCGGAGTCCACCCGGGCGCTGTCCTTCGCGGACCTGGCGGGCGGAGAAGGTGCCGTCCCCGCGGCGGCCCTGCTGGAGACCGTGGAGGGGCAGGTGCATGCCGCCGTGGAGGTACGCGGCGAGCAGGGGATCTCCGGTTACCCGGTGGTGCCGCAGCAGCAACAGGTCTCCGGCGTCCCGGTGCGCGTGGGGTACTGAGCCGCCCGCAGGACCTTGGCACCGGCTGTGGCCGGCACCAGAGCGAAGGGCGAGTGCCGGCCGTCGACGCCGTCTACCAGTGGAAGTCCGGGTCCACGGCCTCGGGTGCCAGGCCGGTCAGCTCGGCCCACTGCTCCACGACCGCGCCGTAGACGAGGTCCGGCAGCAGTGACGGAGCCGGGCAGCGGGCCTCCAGCGGACGCCGGTGGATGGTGATGACCGCCGTGCCCTGGGCGTCGCGGCGCGTGGAACCGGTGGGATCGTCCACGAGGTCGGCACCCCAGGCCCGCACCAGTTCCAGGCGGTTCTCCAGGTCCTCGGGGACCATCGTCATGCGGAAACGGGCCTGTTCCACGGCGGGGCCGCAGACCTCGGCCAGCCGGGACACCGCGGCGGCCAGGTGATCGGAGAAGGCCTCATTGCGGCTGCGCGCGCCGGGAAGACCCGGCGGCATCAGCGGCCCGCGCAGGCCCCGCCCGCGGCGGTCCCGGCGGGGCGGCCGCGTCGCGAGCCCGGACGCGGGTCCTGAGGTGCTGGGCGTGCGGGGTGCGCCCGAATCCTGCCCCATACCCCGTGCCACGCCGTGTTCCACGGCAACGGGTTCGAAGGAAGTCATGACTCGATGCTAGACCCCGAGGGGACACGCCGGTACCGGAGCCGGTACCGGAACACCGGCAGGCCGTCGTCGGGCATGGAGGCTCGGCCACCGGACGAGAGCCGGGACGTCGCCGGACACGCGTCGCGGCGGGGCAGTGCACGGCTTCCCGGACCCAGCGCGGTAGGGTGGTCTGCCGTGGGATCGATGCGACAGTGCTCCAAGACCAGCTGCCAATCTGCGGCTCTGGCAACGCTGACGTACAACTATGCCGATTCCACCGTGGTCCTGGGCCCCATGTCCCGGTTGGCCGAACCCCACACGTATGACCTGTGTGAGAAGCACGCCCGCAGCATGACCGCGCCGAAGGGCTGGGAGGTGCTGCGCATCCAGCCGCCAGAGGGCTCCGAACGCCCCGTTCCGGAGGAACCGGACGACCTGCTGGCCCTAGCCCACGCGGTGCGTGAACCGTCGGTCCGCAGCGAGTCGGCCCGTCCGGCGTCGTCGTCGGCACCCTTGGTGGGACGCCGCGGTACGTCGCCCGACGCCGGCCCCCGCCCGGAGCCGACCGGTTCCGTCAACGGTGACGCACCGGCCCGCCCCGGCCGTCCCACCCTGCGCCTGCTGCGCGACTCCTGATACCTTTCCGGCGAGTCTGGCCAACGGGCGAACAGCGCCATCCGGGGACACGTCCGTGCCGGTCGGGACGTGCTCTGCCTTAGGCTGGATCCATGACTGAGAACCCTGCCGTCAGCGCTCCAAGCCCTGCCACCGACCCGGATTACGCCAACCGCGTCACCGTTCCCGGGGCCACCTTCGACTTCGCCGTCCGGGATCTCTCCCTGGCCGAGGCCGGCCGCCATCAGATCCGCCTGGCTGAGCACGAGATGCCGGGGCTGATGTCCCTACGCCGCGAGTTCGGCGAGGAGCAGCCGCTCAAGGGGGCCCGGATCGCCGGTTCCCTGCACATGACGGTGCAGACCGCCGTGCTGATCGAGACTCTCACCGCGCTCGGTGCCGAGGTCCGCTGGGCCTCCTGCAACATCTTCTCCACCCAGGACGAGGCGGCTGCCGCGATCGTGGTCGGCCAGGGCACTCCGGAGGTTCCCCAGGGCGTCCCCGTCTTCGCCTGGAAGAACGAGACCCTCACCGACTACTGGTGGACCGCCTCCCAGATCCTGCTCTGGCCCGGGGCCGACCAGGACCCGGAGCTGGGCCCGAACATGATCCTCGACGACGGCGGGGACGCCACGATGCTGCTGCACAAGGGCGTCGAGTTCGAGTCCGCCGGCGCCGTGCCGAGCCCCACGGCGGAGGACCCGGAGGAGTACCAGGTCATCCTCGAGACCCTGCGGGCCTCACTCGCCACGGACGGCCAGCGCTTCACCCGGATCGCCCAGGGCATCCGCGGGGTGACCGAGGAGACCACCACCGGCGTGCTCCGCCTGTACCAGCTGGCCGACACGGGGCAGCTGATGTTCCCGGCGATCAACGTCAACGACGCGGTCACCAAGTCGAAGTTCGACAACAAGTACGGCATCCGCCACTCGCTGCCGGACGGCATCATGCGCGGCACGGATGTGCTGATCGGCGGCAAGACGGCGGTGGTCTGCGGCTACGGCGATGTCGGCAAGGGCGCCGCCGATGCCTTCCGCGGCCAGGGGGCCCGCGTGGTCGTCACCGAGGTGGACCCGATCAACGCCCTGCAGGCCGCCATGGACGGCTTCCAGGTGGTCCGCCTCGACGAGGTGGTCTCCTCCGGGGACATCTTCATCACCACCACGGGTGGCAAGGACATCATCATGGCCGAGGACATGGCCCGGATGAAGGACAAGGCGATCGTGGGCAACGTCGGCCACTTCGACAACGAGCTGGACATGGCCGGCCTCGCCCGGACCCCCGGCATCACGAAGACCGAGATCAAGCCGCAGGTCCACGAGTGGACGTTCGACTCCGGCACCGCGGACGAGCGCTCGATCATCGTGCTGTCCGAGGGGCGTTTGCTGAATCTGGGCAACGCCACCGGCCACCCGTCCTTCGTGATGAGCGCGTCCTTCACCAACCAGGTAATGGCCCAGATGGAGCTCTTCGCCCGTCACGGCTCCATCACCGGCCTGGAGTACGAGAAGCAGGTCTACGTGCTGCCGAAGGTCCTGGACGAGAAGGTCGCCCGTCTGCACCTGGATGCTCTCGGCGCCCACCTGACGGAGCTGTCCAAGAGCCAGGCCGAGTACCTCGGGGTGGACGTGGCCGGCCCGTACAAGGCGGACCACTACCGCTACTGACCTCGGCCCCAGCACTCATGCAACTCTCGTACAACTGAGTCTCACGAATGGCCCCGGATTCGCCGGAAACAGGGGCAATTCGTGAGACTCAGTTGGGGGTGGCGGTGGGGATCAGGAGAACGGCAGGGAGTGCAGGCGCTCGGCGGCGGCGTCCGCCCTCTCCTGCTGCCGGCTCAACAGCCGGAAGTCGCGGTTGCGCCGTTCGGCCACCACGGCCAGCAGGAAGTCCTCCATGAGCACCCCGGCCGGCGGGCCCGGAGCCACGAACGGGGCCACCTGCGCTGCCAGTCGGCCGGCGGTCTGGTGGCGGACCGCGGGCGGGACGGAGCGGGCGTTGCGCAGGAATTGAGTCACGGAGGCGACGAGGGCATCCGGGAGACGGCCGACGTCGGCCACCTCGGCCCACGGCCGCATCGACTCGGGCACACCGGGCAACGGCGGCGGGACGGCGCGCTGGCGTTCGACCACCACCTGGCTGCCGGCGACCATGTCCGCCAGACGCTTGCCCCGTTCGTTCAGCATGGACGCGATCAGGGCCACGGAACCGAACGTCATCCACAGCTCCATGATCCCGACCAGGACGCGGACGAGACTGTGCCGCAGGCGGATGGCGCCGCCGTCGTCCCGCACCACGCGGGTCCCGAAAACGAGCTTGCCGAGGGAGCGGCCCCGGCTGAGGGTCTCCACAGCGAGGGGGACGCCCACCAGCAGGCCGACCACGAGGGCCAGCACCGTGGCCTGGGCGGCAGCCGGGTCCAGTTCCTCGAGGATCGTCTGGGCGAGGACCCAGATCACCGCGAGGAAGACCAGCACGAGGGCGATGGCATCGATGAGGGCGCCGGCAGCCCGGATCACGAACGACGCCGGCCGCAATTGCAGCACCACCGCCTCGCCGGTGACCACCGTCGTGCCCATGACCTACCCCCTGATCCGGTTCCGCAGTTGTGCCGGACGGGTCATGCGGCCCGTCGTGTGCCCCGCCCAGCGTAGCGGCCGGTAGCCTGAAGTCGTGGATCTGGACGCCTACGCCTCAGTACATCGCCCCACGTGGGAGCGGCTGGACTCGTTGGCGCGCACCCGCCGGCTCGACGCCGGGCAGGCCGACGAGCTGCTCGAGCTCTACGGCCGGGCCTCCACCCACCTGTCCGTGGTGCAGGCCCAGGACCCGGACGGTCCGCAGGCCGCCGGGTTGTCCATGGTGCTGGCCCGGGCCCGCAACCGGATCACGGGGGCGCCCTCCAGCGCCTCCGCCGGCTTCTCCCGCTTCTTCCTCGAACAGCTGCCCGCGGCGTTCTACCGGATCCGCTGGCTGACCGTGATCCTCGGGGCGGCCTTCTGCCTCGTGGCCGTCTGGTTCGGATTCTGGGTGAACGGCGAACCCGAGGTGCTCGCCTCCCTGGGCACCGAGGAGCAGATGCGCGAGTACGCCGAGGAACAGTTCACCGGCTACTACTCCGAGAACCCGGCCGCGTCCTTCGCCGGGCAGGTGTGGACCAACAACGCCTGGATCGCCGCGCAGGAGGTGGCGTTCGGCATCACCGGCTACTTCGTGCCGTACGTGCTCTTCGTCAATGCGCAGGGCGTCGGGATCTCCGGGGGAGTCATGGCGGCCCACGGTGAGCTGGACACCTTCTTCCTGTACATCCTCCCGCACGGGTTCATGGAGCTCACGGCGATCTTCATCGCCGGTGCCGCCGGGCTGCGGATCTTCTGGGCCTGGGTGGCCCCGGGGCAACGGACCCGGCTCGACTCCCTGGCCGCGGAGGGCCGCTCCCTGTTCACCGTCGCCGCCGGGCTGGTCCTCGTCCTCGCGGTGTCCGGTGTGGTGGAGGGCTTCGTCACCCCGTCCGGGCTGCCGCATTGGCTGCGCCTGGGCATCGGCCTGCTCGTGCTGGCCGGCTACTGGGCCTACACGCTCATCCTCGGCCGCCGTGCGGTCGCCGCCGGCGCCACCGGGGACCTCGAGGCGCACGACGCCGGCGCCCGCCAGCTCACGGCCTGAGGTCACCTTGGGCGCCCCGAAGGCGCGTGGGCGTGGCCCAACCGCCACGGGCCGCACCGGCACTAGTCTCGGAAGGACACGTCTCATCACGCGCGAACAGAAGGCAGGACGATGGCTGGCAAGGACAGGTCACAGGACGGCACGAATGCCTCCTCCGGCATGAACGGGGACCGGGACGGGCGTGCAGCGGAGCACGCGGACACCCCCGAGTTCGAGAGCGGTCTGGACTACGCGGCGTTCATGGAGGACGACGAGGCGGAGGCCGCTGATCCGACCGCCGAGGCGAACCCCGACACCGCGCCGGTGACCTCGGACGCCCTGGACTCCAGTGACGGCGGCTCACACCGTGCGGATCTGGGCACCCAGCCGACCGAGTCCATCGACCGACCCGACGGTGCGGCCCACGCCGAACACCGTGCGGATCCGGGCACCCAGTCGACGCAGTCCATCGACCGGGCCGAGCTGGATGCCTGGGCCGCCGGCGACTCCGCGGCGCGGGACCGCCCGGCCGCCCGCGCGCGGGGCGAGAGGGGCGGGCTCCCTCCGGAGGCCGTGACCGCCACCGCGACGCCGGAGCCCGATCCTGAGTCCGGCCGAGCCGGAACGGGCACCCTGTGGGACGACGGTGCCGTGGCTGGCTCGACCGCCGCTGGTGCTGGAGCTGCTGCTGGAGCTGCTGCCGGGACCTCCGGCCCGGCCCCCCAGGCCGCTCAGAACGAGTACCGGGGTTTCGCCAGCGGTGCGCCCGCAACGGACGCTGAGGACCGGCGTCGGGACCTGCGTGGTGCCGAGGCGCGGGCCGCGGCCAGGGATGAGGCGCTGGAAGGCCCCTCGACCGCACCCAAGGTACTGCAGGTGCTGCTGGCGATCTTCTTCCCGATCGTCGTGCTGATCGCCGCCGTCCGCGCCGTGGCCTCCCCGCTGTTCCTGTGGATCGAGTACCACCGCCCCGGCTTCCCGGCCGACGAGCTGGGCTTCACCACCGAGGACCGGTTGACCTACGGCTCCGCGGGCATGGACTTCCTCTTCAATGCCGCCCCGCCCCGGTACCTGTCCGACCTGACCCACCAGGGCAACCAGCTGTTCACGGACACCGAGGTCTCCCACATGGCGGACGTCAAGCTCGTCATGCTCATCAGCATGGCCGTCGGCGCCGTCCTGGGCCTCGTGTGCATCATCTTCATGATCGTGCTGGCCCGCACCGCCAAGGGCGGCATCCGCCGTTCCCTGTTCGCGGGATCGGTCTGGATGCTCGTGGCCCTGATCGCCCTGGCCGTGCTGGCCGTGCTCGGCTGGGAGCAGTTCTTCGCGACCTTCCACAGCCTGTTTTTCGCGGACGGCACCTGGACCTTCCAGATCACGGACGCCCTGATCCGGCTCTACCCGAACCAGTTCTGGATGGACGCCGGCATCGGCATCGCCGCCCTGGTGCTGGTGACCCTCATCGTCACGCTGATCTGCACCTGGCCCACCCGCCGCCGCCGGCACGAGTCCCGCCTGGCCCAGATGGACCTGATCCAGCGCCGCAACGACTGGTACGACGCCCAGGAGGCCTGAGACTCCGCAGGCCCGGGAAACAGCCCGGGCGACCGCAAGGCCCCGGGAACCACCACGTGGTGGTTCCCGGGGCCTTGGCGGTCTGGTGGCCGGGTGCCGGGCGGCCGAATGATTCGTGCCCGACGGCCGTCCAACCCTACTTCCGGTATAGCTCCTCGATGGCCCCCGCGTAGTCGGTGATGACCACGTTGCGCTGCAGCTTCAGGGACGGGGTGAGGTGGCCGGACTCCTCGGTCAGCTCGGTGTCCAGGATGGTGAACTTCCGGATGGACTCCGCCTGGGAGACCGCCTCGTTGGCCAGGTCCACGGCCTTCTGCACCTCGGCCCGCAGGCCTTCGTGGTTGCTGGCCTCGGCCAGGGAGAGGGGCCCGAGGCCCTGCGCCTTGGCCCACTGGGCCAGTCCGTCTGTGTCCAGGGTGATGAGGGCGCCCACGAAGGGACGGCCGTCGCCCACCACGACCACTTGGGAGACCACTCCGGCGGAGCGGATGGTCTCCTCCAGGGGCGTCGGGTAGACGTTCTTGCCGCCGGCGGTGACGATGATCTCCTTCTTGCGGCCGGTGACGTAGAGGTACCCGTCCTCGTCCAGCCGGCCGATGTCCCCGGTCCGGAAGAAGCCGTCCTCATCCAGCGCGGCGGCGGAGGACTCCGGCTGACCGTGGTATCCGTCGAAGACGATGGTGCCGCGGATCAGGATCTCCTGGTCCTCGGCGATGCGGACGGTGGTGCCCGGCACCGGCAGGCCCACGGAGCCGATGCGGGTGTGGCCCGGGATGTTGAGGGTGGCGGGGGCCGTGGTCTCGGTCAGGCCGTACCCCTCCTGCATCCCCAGCCCGGCGCCGCGGAAGAAGTGGGCCAGCTCGGGGTTCAGGGCGCTGGCCCCGGAGACGGTGTACTTCGCTGAGCCGCCGAGGATCCGGCGGATCTTCGGGTAGACCAGCCGGTCGAACAGCGCATGGCGGGCCCGCAGCAGGGCGCCGGGCCCGTTGCCCTCACCCCGGGCCTGCGCGTCCTGGACCTCGGAGTACTCGATCGCGGTGGCGCGGGCGGCGGCGAAGATCTTCGCAGTGCCGCCCTCCAGCGCGGCGGCGGCAGCGCCGGCGTCGAGCTTCTCGAACACGCGCGGCACGGCCAGCAGCCACGTGGGGTGGAAGGAGGAGAGGTCCGCGGTCAGGGTCTTCAAATCCGAGGCGTGGGCGATCTGGATCCCGCCGACCAGGCAGATGTACTGCACGGCGTGGGCCAGCACGTGCGCCAGCGGCAGGAACATCAGGGTGCGCTGCTCGCCGCCGCCCACAATCCCGTGGGCGAAGGGAAGGATGTTGGCCGCGCCCACGGCGAAGTTCGCGTGCGTGATCCTGGCGCCCTTGGGCTTGCCGGTGGTGCCGGAGGTGTAGACGAGGGAGGCGACGTCGGCCAGGCAGTTCGAGGACCGCGCGGCCTCGAGCGCCTCGTCCGTGACGTCTCGCCCGGCGCGGCCCAGCTCGGCCAGCCCGGCGGCATCGAGCGGGACCACGGAGACCTCGAAACCACCCTGCTCGGCGGCACGCTCCACGGCGGTGCGGTGCCGGGCGGCGGCGGTGAAGACCAGGCGGGCGCCGGAGTCCGCGAGGATGTGCTCCACCTGCACCGGGGAGGACGTCTCGTAGACGGGGACGGACACGGCACCGGCGAACCAGATGGCCTGGTCGATCACGGCCCACTCGTAGGAGGTGGGCGCCATGATGCCCACCATGGACTGCGGTTGCACGCCGAGGGCGATCAGACCCTTGGCGGCGGAGCGCACCTGGTCGAGGAAGGAGGCGTAGGAGACATCCAGCCAGCCACCGGACCCATTGCGCACGGCATAGGCGGGGGCGTGGGGTCGTTCGGCCGCCACGGCCAGGAACCGGTCCGTCACGTTCGTCTCGGCGGGGAGGTCGGCGACCTGGTCGGTCTGGGCTTCCTGCATCATGGGACTCAGCCTATCCGTTGAGGTCGGGCTCAGATCCAGCTGCTCATCCACATCCGGAGCCGCCACTGGTCATAGGGGATCATCTCGCCGGTCCAGACCGGCATGAAGAACGCACTGGTGGCCACGGCCACCGCCACGAACGCGAGGACCAGCACGGTGTTCCGGCGGCGGTTGGCGGGGCCGCCGAAACGCATCAGGGCCCCGAGGCAGAGCGTGAGCGCGAGGATGAGGAAGGGTGTGTAGGCGATCGTGTAGAAGAAGAACATGGTCCGCTCCGGCCAGAGGAACCAGACGAGCTGGCCGGCGGCATAGACCCCGAGGAAGGCTCCGGCGCGCCAGTCGCGGCGGCCCAGCCACAGGAACACCAGGGCCAGCATGGCTAGGGTCCCTGCCCACCAGATGACCGGATTCGCCAGATCGGTGATGGCAGCGGAACAGGTGTCCACCGGGCAGCCGTTCGCGCCGTCGTCGTAGCCCTCGTAGTAGAAGGAGGTGGGCCGGCCCATGAACGGCCACGTCCACGGGTTCGAGGCGTAGTCGTGGCCGGAGGACAGGCCCCCGTGGAACTGGGTGGACTGCCGGTGGTAGTCGCCGAGCGAGCGCAGCGGGCCGGGCACGAGATGCTCCCACCAGGACTGCGGGGGATGGGTGGTGTGCCACTGCCGGTTGTAGCCGTTGCCGGTGACGAGCCAGCCGGTCCAGGTGGCCAGATAGGCCAGGGCGCCCACGCCGACGACGGCGACGAAGGCGTAGAGCCCGTCATGCGTGACGCCGGCGCGGACCCAGTGGCGGATGCCGGCCACGCGCCGGGCGTTCATGTCCCACAGCACGGTCATCAGCCCGAAGACGGCCACGAAGGCCAGCCCGGAGAGCTTCACGCCGCAGGCAGCGCCCAGGAGGACCCCGGCCACCAGGCGCCAGGGGCGCCATCCCAGCCACGGCCCGTACCTCAGCAGGGACGACGGCGGCGCCCCACCGTGACGTGCGGCCGCGGCCGCGAGCCGCTCGGCCAGTCGGCGCCGGCCGTCCGCGCGGTCCAGCAGCAGCGCACCGAAGGCGGCCAGGACGAAGAAGGAGAGGAAGATGTCCAGCAGCCCGGTGCGGGACATCACGAGGTGATGGCCCTCCACGGCCAGCAGCAGACCGGCGATGCCGCCGAGGAAGACCGAACGGAAGAGCCGTTGGGCGATCAGGGCGGTCAGCAGCACGGACAGGGTGCCGGCCACGGCCGCGGAGAACCGCCAGCCGGTGCCGTTGTCTGCACCGAACACCGCCATGCCGAGGGCGATCAGCCACTTGCCCAACGGAGGGTGCACCACGTACTCGGGAGTGTTCTCCGGCTGCGGGTTTCCGGCCGCGAACTGCTCGTTGTGGTCCTCCGGCCAGTTCATCTCCACGCCGGACTGCAGCAGCGTGAAGGCGTCCTTGACGTAGTAGGTCTCGTCGAAGATCAGCTGGTGCGGGTGGTCCAGCCGCATCAGGCGCAGGACGCCGGCCAGGACGGTGACCACCAGGGGGACGATCCAGCCCCAGCGGCCCGGGTGGAAGCGTTCGCCGAGCAGCCTGAGCCGCAGGGCGGCGTCCGTGTAGGCGGCTGCGGGGGTGCTCAACCACCGGGGTGAGGTCGGGACGGGCGTTCGAGGTGCTGGCTGCACCGGCTGCACCGACTGCGCTGTGGGGGTGGACTGAAGCACCCTGCCATCGTACGTGCAGGCGGGGGCCGGATCGGGGTGCCCCGGACTGGGCGAACGTGGGCGCACATCTCGCTCCGCTGTTCATCGCGTCGTTTGATTGCGCGGAGGCAATCAAGCTGGGATGATTTGGCAGTCTGCGGCCGACGGCCGTGGATTTTTCTGATGTCTTGAGAGGAACCCGATGCCTACTCCCGGTGACAGTCGGATCGGATGCTGCCCGGTGCTCTCACCGTCGAGGAACGCTCCTTCCAGAGCATCGTGATCCTGTTGCCCACCGTCGCCACCCTGCCGGCCGGATCCGCGTCGTGAACGGCCTCGAAGGGGCCGGGGTCGCGGGGGACTTGATCTCCTGGATCGGGCTGCTCCTCGGGCTGCCCGTCCTGCTCGTGGGACTGCTGCTGCGCGCGAGGGAGAAGGGCCTGGTCCCCACCGAGGTCGTCCTCGTGGCGGACGGCGGAATGCTGTGGGCGCGCTGGTTCTCCGCCGGCGAGTTCCAGGAACGGCCCCTGAGCGGCACGGAACGCGCGCACCTGGCCGGCCAGGACGTGTGCCGGGGCTATGTGAGCCGGCGTGACCCCTCCGGGGTGCGGTTCGAGCGCCGCACCTCCGCGACCAGCGTCTGCCTGGCTTTGGGATACACCTTCGTGGGACTGGGTGTGTGCGGGTTCGTGCTGTCCCTCCTGCCGATGGTGTTCGGCTGAGGGCAGTCTCAGGGCCTCGACTGGGCAGGGGAGAGGAGGATGGTGGACCGCCGGCGTGAGGGCACCTTCGCTTGCTCCTCAGCTACTCCTCAGCGACCGATCTTCGCAGGGGGTGGTTGGCCGGACTGGCATTCAGTCCAGCTGCGCGAAAGCCTCAGCTTTGCGGGTCGGTCCGGCCACCAGCAGGGTGTCATCGGCCTGGAGGAGGTAGTCACGGTCCGGGTAGATCCATTCGCCCTGGTCCTTCACGGCGACGACCGAGACGCCCCGTTCGGCCCGGAGCCTGGTCTCGGCCAGTTCCCGCCCGACGTATCGCCGGGGGACGCCGGTGCGGACGATGGCGAATCCGGGCTCGACCTCCACATAGTCCTCCATGGAAATCCGTACGAGGTGGGCCAGACGGCGGCCCATGTCCCGTTCGGGGTGGACCACGTGTTGGACGCCGAGTTGGCGCAGGATCGTCTCGTGAGCGTCGTCGTTGGCCTTGGCCCAAATGTTGTCGATGCCGAACCGGATCATCAGTGAGGTCGTCAGGATCGAGGCAGCGAGATGGGTTCCGATGGCGACGACCACCCGATCGGCCTCGTGGACCGAGAGTTGGCGCATAGCCTCCTCGGAGGTCGTATCGGCGCGCACCACGTGGGTCAGCTGACCGTTGAGGGCCTGGACTGGTTGCTCCCGGATGTCGATCCCCAGGACCTCACACCCGGACTCCATGAGTTCCAGGGCTAATCCGGCTCCGAACCGGCCTAGACCCAGGACGACGACGGTTTGTCCGGCTGGACGGGTGGAGGCCGGGCCGGTGAACGGGTGGGTGAAGGTGCCGACGACCCGGTGCCGGGTCCAGCGTTGCGGCTTACTGCGCGCGGGATCGCGAGGGTCAGTGGCGGGGACGTCAGCCAAGGAGGGGCCTTTCCTTTGGGAGTTCGTAGAGCAGTTTGCGTTCGCGCAGCGCCAGGGCGCCGGCGACGGTGGCGGGGCCGAGCCGGCCCAGGAACATCAGGACCATCAGGACCCATTGGCCGGCCTCGGGAAGGGTGGCGGTGATGCCGGTCGACAGGCCCACCGTGGCGAAGGCAGAGACGGCCTCGAAGAGCAGCCGGTCAGAGGTCTCTTCGCTGAGGCCCATGAGGACGGCCGTGCCGACGGTCACGGCGGCGACCGAGAGCAGCACGACGGTGATGGCCTCGCGGTGCGCCGACCGGGCCAGGCGGCGTCCCAGGACGTTGACGGCGGACTGCCCCCGCAACTCGGTGAGCATGATGAAGAACAGTACGCCGAAGGTCGTGATCTTCAGTCCGCCGGCGGTCCCGGCGGGACCGGCACCGATGAACATCAAGATGTCGGTGCCCAGCAGGGTGATGGGGTCCATCTGGCCGAAATCCAGGGAGTTGAACCCGGCGGTTCGGGTGGTGACCGATTGGAAGAAGGCCGCCAGGACGCGGGCGGCCGGATCCAGCGGGCCCAGCGTCTTCGGGTTGGACCACTCCAAGACCAGGTACATCGTGGTGCCTCCGGCCAGCAGGAGCGCGGTGCCGAGAAGGACTAGCCGTGTGTTCATGGTCCACCGGTGCGGAAGTCGCCAGTGGCGTCGTAATTGGACCAGGACCGGGAAGCCGATGCCGCCGAGGATGATGCATCCGACAAGGGGCAGGCAGATGAACGGGTCGTCCACGAAGTCCATGAGACTGGCCGAGTACAGGGCGAAACCGGCGTTGTTGAAGGCCGAGACCGCGTGGAAGACACCGTGCCAGGCCGCCGTGCCGACGTCGAGTCCGTGTCCGAGCCAGAACCGCAGGAACAACAGCACCGCACCGGCCGATTCGATGACAGCGGAGACCTTGACGATGCCGAGCAGGATGCGGGACAGATCGCCGATGCCCTCGGCCCTGGCCTCCGCTGCGGCTCCCAACCTCCGGGACAGCCCCAACCGGCGGGAGATGAGCAGGCCCAGCACCGTGGCGAAAGTCATCACCCCCAGCCCTCCCACCTTGATGAGGACGAGGACCACCAGCTGACCGAAGAAGGTCCAGAACACCGGGGTGTCCACGACGGCCAGACCCGTCACGGTAATGGCACTGGTGGTGGTGAAGGCGGCTTCGGTCAGGGTTGGGGCGCGGTCCTGGTAGGACACGGGGAGCATGAGCAGCGCGGTGCCGGCCACGATCGCGGCCAGGAACCCCAGGACGATCACCTGGGCCGGTTTCCAATGAGGCCGGCGGGGCACAGGTCTCGAGGCCGGCCGACGTGCCGAACGGAGAAGGTTCCGCCGAAGCGGGGGCAAGGTCACGAGGGAACAAGCTACTCCCGACGAACCGTGTTGACCAGCGACACGATGCTGCCGTCCGTCATATCTTGAAGGGGGGGCCGTTTCTTGAATGGATGCCGTTCCCTCGACGCGTGCCACGGAGGTGCCACGGAGGTGACACTGCCCCTGGCGCGGTGGGTTCTCAGTGTGGGTGTTGCGTTATCGAGACCGGTCACTTCCGCATGGAGGAACTGGCCTCCATTGACGCGGTGCTGCGGGCGGACGTTTGTCATCGACCAGAAGAAGCCCCGGATGAAAGCCCGCCAGGGCTGAGGCGAGTCAGCCGGTCGGGGACTCAGTCCTCGGGCAGACCTCTAGCATGAGGGGATGGCGCCTACACAGACTCCCGAGGACCGGCTCGGCGAAACCACCGGTCAGATCGTGCTGGCGGCCACACCGATCGGAAACCTGGCCGACGCCTCCCAGCGGCTCAAGGACCTGCTGGCCACCGCGGACATCGTGGCCGCCGAGGACACCCGGCGGGCCCATCACCTGGCCCAGGGGCTGGGCGTGCGGATCACCGGAAAGGTGGTCAGCCACCACGAGCACAACGAACGCGAGTCCACCCCGGAACTGTTGGCGGCCGCCCGGGGAGGCGCCGTCGTCGCCGTCGTCACCGATGCCGGGATGCCGCTGGTGTCCGATCCCGGCTACCGGCTGGTGTCCACCGCCGCGGCCGAGGGCGTGGACGTCACCTGTGCCCCGGGGCCCAGCGCCGTCACCACGGCGCTCGCGCTGTCCGGGCTGCCGACGGACCGCTTCGCCTTCGAGGGCTTCCTGCCCCGCAAGGAGGGGGAGCGAGCCCGCCTGCTGACCGAGCTGGCCCGGGACGCCCGCACCCTGGTGTTCTTCGAGTCACCGCACCGGCTGGCTGCCTCGCTGGCCTCGCTGCGGGACGCCTTCGGCGCAGACCGGCCCGCCTGCGTGGCCCGGGAACTGAGCAAACTCCACGAGGAGGTGGCCCGGGGCTCGCTGGCCGACCTGGTGCAGTGGGCGAACTCCAAGGAGATCCGCGGCGAGATCGTCATCGTCACCGGCGGGACCGAGGCGGAACCGGACACGGACACGGCCGGCCAGGTGGCCGACGTCGAGGTCCTGGTGGCCTCCGGAACCCGGTTGAAGGAGGCGGTGAACACCGTCGCCGCCGCCCGCGGCGTGCCGAAGCGGAACCTGTACGAGGCGGTGCTGGCCGCCCGCTCCTGAGGCCTCGGCCTGCCGATTCCGGCGGAGTACGGTGGCGCCCATGGCAATCGCACGCTTTCCCACGTTCGTGATCGACTGTCCGGATCCAGCGTCCCTGGCGGGGTTCTACGGCGCCCTGCTCGGGTGGGAGGTCCAGGACCAGGCGAACGGTGACGACCACTGGCTCGACCTCCGTCCCGCCGACGGCAGCAACTGCATCTCCTTCCAGCGGGTCCAGGACTACCGCGCGCCGGACTGGCCGGGGCAGGACAACCCGCAGCAGATGCACCTCGACGTGATGGTGGAGGACCTCGACGCCGGGGAGCAGGCCGTCCTCGAACTGGGGGCCACCAAGACGGACCACCAGCCGGGGGAGAGCTTCCGCGTCTTCCTCGACCCGGCAGGTCACCTGTTCTGCCTCTGCCGGTCCTGACACCCGCGCACCTCACCGGCCGGCTGTGCACCAGGGCTTCGTCGCAAAGTGACCCGCGCACGTCACCGGCCGGGGCCGGCCAGTAGGCTGAGGACGACGGTGTCCAGCCGTCCGGTGTCCTTCAGGACGCCACAGGCTGGCCCGACCGAGCCGACTGACCGGAAAAGAGGTTCCCCATGACTGTCACCACTGTCTCTGCCGAACGCGAGCAGGAACTGCTGCAGTCCGTCCCCACCGGCCTGCTGATCGACGGGGCGTGGCGTGACGCCAGCTCCGGCAAGACCCTGGACGTCCATGACCCGGCCACCGGGAAGGTCTTGCTGTCCATCCAGGACGGCAACTCCGATGACGCCATGGCTGCCCTGGACGCCGCCGCGGCCGCCCAGCACGACTGGGCGCTGACCGCCCCGCGTGAGCGCGCCGAGATCCTGCGCCGCGCCTTCGACCTGGTCACCGAACGGGCCGAGGACTTCGCCCTGCTGATGACCCTGGAGATGGGCAAGCCGCTGGCCGAGGCCCGCGGTGAGGTCGCCTACGGCGCCGAGTTCCTGCGCTGGTTCTCCGAGGAGGCGGTGCGCCACTACGGCCGCTACTTCACCTCGCCCGAGGGCAAGAACAAGATGATCGTGACCCACAAGCCGGTGGGTCCGTCCCTGCTGATCACCCCGTGGAACTTCCCGCTGGCGATGGCCACCCGCAAGGTCGCCCCCGCCGTGGCCGCCGGGTGCACCATGGTGCTCAAGCCCGCCAAGCTCACCCCGCTGACCTCCATGCTGTTCGCCGAGGTCATGCAGGAGGCCGGGCTGCCGAAGGGTGTGCTGAACGTGGTGGCCGGCTCCTCGGCCTCCGCCATCTCCGGCCCGCTGATGAAGGACTCCCGCCTGCGCAAGGTCTCCTTCACCGGTTCCACCCCGGTGGGCGTGAAGCTGATGCAGGACGCCGCCAACAACGTGCTGCGCACCTCCATGGAGCTCGGCGGCAACGCCCCGTTCCTGGTGTTCGCGGACGCGGACCTGGATGCCGCCGTCGAGGGCGCGATGGCCGCCAAGATGCGCAACATGGGCGAGGCCTGCACCGCCGCCAACCGTTTCCTCGTCCACGAGGACGTGGCCGTGGAGTTCAAGGCCAAGTTCGCCGCCGCACTCCAGGCCCTGAACCCGGCCCGCGGCACCGAGGCGGACTCCACCGTGGGCCCGATCATCGACGGTGGCGCCCGCGACGACATCCACCAGCTGGTGCAGGACTCCGTGGCCGCCGGCGGCGAGGTCGTCACCGGTGGCCAGCCGAAGGACGGGGACGGCTACTTCTACCTCCCGACTTTGCTCTCCGTGGGCAATGACAACCCGATCCTCTCCGAGGAGATCTTCGGCCCGGTGGCCCCCGTGACCACCTTCGCCACCGAGGAGGAGGCCATCGAGCTGGCGAACGCCTCCCAGTACGGGCTGGCCTCGTACATCTACACGAAGGACGTCAACACGATGTTCCGCGTCTCGGAGCAGATCGAGTTCGGCCTGGTCGGCTTCAATGCCGGTGTCATCTCCAACGCCTCCGCCCCGTTCGGCGGCGTGAAGCAGTCCGGCCTGGGCCGTGAAGGCGGCGCCGAGGGCATCGAGGAGTACACCACGGTGCAGTACATCGGCATGGCCGACCCGTACGCCGCCCAGAGGTAGCACCTGACGTCAGGACCTTGCGCTGGTGACTCACTCTTGACCCACCGATCGTGACGATTCCCCGTGATCATCACTGGGAATCGTCACGATCATCGGGTCTCAATGCATGGTGGTCCCCGACTCGTCGCGGTGTACCACCTCCGACGGTGTCGGCAGCCCATGGAAGGATCGGGTGACATGACGGACTCGTCGATCGAGGCAGGGCAGGCAGACGTCGAGGCCGTGGCCGTGCCTGGCAGTTACGGTCCCTTCGCCTACCTCAGCACCCCGAATGCTCCGCTCTACCGGCGCATCATGCGGGCGCTGATGGCGGAGAAGGAACGCTTCACGGTGCACGTGCGTCCGGAGCAGGTGCACGCGGCGCTCGACGCGGACGGTGAGGAGCCGGTCGAAGAGCGGGCGGTCTCCGAGGCTCTGGAGCGGCTGGCCCAGCCAGGCTGGGGGAACGTGCTGGCCTTTCCGGACTCGAGCCGGGTCACCGCCCTGGAGGACTTCTACCGGCGGCGAATGCTCTTCCAGATGTCGCGCCAGGGGGAGGCCGCCGAGCGAGCGCTGGCCCAGTACGACGCCGCGCTGGGCAGCCGCGGCGCGCTCCAGTCGGTGGCACTCGAGGACATCGCGGTGCTGCTCACCAACCTCCGGGGTACCGTCGTCGCCCACGCGGCGGGGGAGACGGTGGACACTGCCCTGGCCCACCAGACGCTCCGCAGCCTGCGCGAGCGCTTCGTCGAGCTGGCGGAGAACGCCGTCGCGTTCATGGGGTCGATGCAACGAACCATCGACCTCCACGATGCGGACGTCGAGGCCTTCCTCGCGTACAAGGAGGAGCTGATTGCCTACCTGGAGCGGTTCATCCACGACCTGCTGACGCGGGGGGCCTCGATCGCCGAGCTTCTCGTCAGCATCCCAGACGAGGGCGTGTGGTTCCTTGCCTCCACCGCGGCCGAACGTGAGGCCATCGACGCCGCGCCGGGAGAGGCCGAGACGGCGCGGGTGAGGGTGCGGGACAACTGGTTGCGGCAATGGTCCGGCCTGACCGATTGGTTCGTCAGCACCCCGGACCGTGAGAGCGAGTCCAAGTTGCTGCGCGCCCGGGCCCGGGCAGCCATCCCGGCATTGCTGGCCGTGGTGCGGGCGCTGCACGAGAAGGCGGGTGGCCGCACTGACCGGACCAAGGACTTCCTGACCCTGGCGAGGTGGTTCGCCGCCCTCCCCACCGACGCGGACCGCCACCGGCTGTGGCGGTCGGCCTTCGCCCTGACTCCCGTGCGCCACCTCAGCGTCACCGCGGCCACCGAGGACGCCTGGTCCTCCGCCGAGCTGGGGAACACCACACCCTGGGCAGATGCGCCGTCTCTGCAGGTCAGCCCGCAGCTGCGCCGGAGCGGATCCTACGAGCGCCGCGGCAAATCGGTGCGGGTCACCGACCGGACCGAGGCGAAGCGGATGCTGATCGAGCAAGCCCGGCAGGAGACCGAACAGACCGCGGCGGCACGGCGCCGGATCCTCACCGAGGGGCCTCAACCCCTGTCAGCCTTCGGGGAACTGGAGCCGATGGCCTTCCGCCTGTTCCTCGGCCTGCTCGGCGATGCGCTGGCCGCCATGGGGCCGCAGGCGGACACAGCGCAGGTACACACCTCCGACGGCGAGCTCACTGTCACCCTCACCCGGATCCCGGGCGCGGGAACCATGGTGATCACCACGCCCGACGGCGAGTTGTCCGGCCCCGATCATCTCGTTGACATCGCCTCCGCCGTGGACGTGCCCGAACCGGATGGTGCCCTCGGAGAGGCTCCGGAGGTGTACGCATGAGCCGCATCGACCTGGGTCCCAGCATCTCGGGGGCGTTGGAGGCACGGGAGGCCGAGGGCCGCATCCGGGTGCTGAGGGCGCTGCTGGTGCGACCGGTGCTGCGGGCGCAGGCCGATGGCGAGTTGTTCCGGCAGGCCCGCCGCCATGCCGACACCCTGCGGAACTGGTTCGACCGGGAGACCGGCTGGCGGCTGGTCGTCGAATCCCAGACGGTGCGCCTGCTCACCTCCTATGTGCCCCACGGCCGGACGGCGGTCGCCGTCGCCGAGCACCATCCCGCCCGCGGCCGCAGGGGTGACCCGCCGTTCACTCGGCGCCGCTACGTCCTGCTCTGCCTGGCGCTGGCCGTGCTGGAGCGGTCCGACGCCCAGATCTCCCTCGGCCGGCTGGCTGAGGACATCGTGCTCGCCGCCCGGCAGCCGGGCCTGGACGGTGTGGCGTTCACCCTGGCCGGCCGCGAGGAGCGTTCCGACCTCGTGGCGGCGATTCGGCTGCTGCTGGGCTATGGAGTGCTGCTCCGGGTGGCCGGGGACGAGGAGTCGTACGTCTCGGCGGACGGTGACGCGTTGTATGACGTCGACCGGCGGGTGCTTGGAACCATGCTCTCGACGACTCACGGGCCGGGCCTGGTCGGTGCCGGCCTGCCGCCCTCCCCGGCGATCGGCGAGATCGAGGCGGCGCTGCACGAGCCGCCGTCGGCGTACACGGACGAGGAGACCACCCGTCGGCTGCGCCACGCCGTCTCGCGGCGTCTGCTGTGTGACCCGGTGGTCTACTACGACGAGCTGCCCGACGACGAGCGCAACTACCTCGTGGGCCAGCGCGTCCAGCTGACTCGGCGCCTGGCCGAGGCCACCGGTCTGGTGCCCGAGCTGCGGGCCGAGGGCATCGCCCTCGTGGACCCCGACGACCAGCTCACCGACATGCGGATGCCGGAGCAGGGCACCGACGGCCACGCCACCCTGTTGCTCGCCGAGCAGCTGGCCGCCGCCGGGGCCACTGACGTGACGGCGTTGCGGCGCCGGGTGAGGCAGCTCGCCCGGGACCATGCCGGGTACTGGCGCAAGACGGCCCGGGAACCCGGTGCGGAGAATGTGATCGTCGCCGATGCACTCGACCGCCTGGTCGGACTCGGCCTGGTGAGACTCACCGGCAACGGTCCGGACGCCATCGTCCATCCACTGCCGGCATTGCGGCGCTTTGCTGTGACCGCGCCGACCATCACGAACAGGAGAAACCGATGAGCAGTCCCGAGGTGGGCAGAGAGGAAACCGACCCGTCCGGCACGGAGACCGACGGTGCGCTGCCCCGCCCCACCAGTGAGCGCTGGCAGCCCCTGCGGCTCGGCCTGGTGGACCTGTTCTACTACGACGACGAGCAGTTCTGGTTCCACGATGGGCGCCTGCTGCTGCGGGGAAACAACGGGACCGGGAAGTCGAAAGTCCTGGCCCTGACGCTGCCGTTCCTGCTGGACGGCTCGATCGCCCCGCGGCGCGTGGAACCGGACGCCGACCCCAAGAAACGGATGGAGTGGAACCTGCTGCTGGGCGGCGCCCATCCGAACCCGGAGCGGACCGGCTACTCGTGGGTGGAGTTCGGTCGCGTGGACGACGACGGCATCGAACATTTCACCACCCTGGGGATCGGCCTCAAGGCCGCGGCGGGCCGCGGCATCGTCAAGACCTGGTACTTCACCAGCATGCGACGGATCGGGGAACTCCGCCTGCTGGATGAGAACCGCACGGTACTGAGCGCCGAACGCCTTCGCGAGGAGCTGACCTCCTCCGTGTCCGGCCAGGTCTACACCACCCAGGAGTCCTACCGGAGGGCGGTGGATGAGGCGATGTTCCGATTGGGGGAGGTCCGGTACGCCGCGCTCATCGACCTGCTGATCCAGCTGCGCCAGCCGCAGCTGTCGAAGAAACCGGACGAGAAGGCGCTCTCCACGGCGCTGACCGAGGCCCTCGCACCGCTGGACCAGGCCGTGGTCGCCGACGTCGCGGAATCCTTCCGCTCCCTGGAGGACGAACGCGCCGGGATCGCCGAGGCCCGGGAGACGCTCGGCGCGGCCGAGGGGTTCCTGCGGCACTACCGCGTCTACGCCCAGGTCGCGTCCCGGCGGCACACCACCGCCGTCCGTCTGGCCAATTCCGCCTACGAGCACGCCGGACGGGACCTGCGGGAGGCCGAGGAACAGCTGGCGGCGGCCGGGCGGGAGGTCGATCGGCTCGCCGGGGACCACGAGGAGGCTACCGGACGGCAGGGGACCCTGCAGGGGCAGGAACAGGCATTGCGGACCAGCCCGGAGATGCGGGATGCGGACCGGCTCGATCAGGCCTCGCGGGTGGCCTCGGAGGCCGAGCGCCGTGCCACGGAGGCCGGCAACGAGGCGGAACGGTCGGCCGCCATGGCCGGCAAGGACTCTGAGGCCGAGGCCGTGGCCAAGCGTCGCCACGAGGACGCGGCCGCCGAGGCCGGGCGACACGAGACGACGGCGGCGCGGCTGGCCTCAGCCGCGGGTCTCCACGCGGAGCATGCGGAGATCGCCGGCGATGCGGAGGCGACCGCCCGTGCGTTGGACCGCCGGCGCGAGCAGGTCAAGCATGTCCGCCGCCTGATCGATGCCGCTCAGCACGCGGAGACACAGTCCGACCGGGAACGCCGGATGCTGGACGCAGCCGAGGGCGATGCCGTTGGCCGCGCCGAGGGACTCCGGGCAGCGCACGCCGCCGTCGAGGCCGCCGTGGGGGACTATCGGAACGGAGTCCGGGAGCACGTGACGTCACTGACGGCCCTCGTCCTGGACCAGGGAGTGGACGAGGTTGCCGATCTGGCCGAGGAGTGGGGAAGGAGTCTGTCGGGTGAACCGCCCGTGCCGGCCGTGCTGGAGGCCGCGGCCACGGCGGCGCTCGACCGGATTGGCGGGGAGCGGTCCGGGGCCGTGCTCGAGGCGAATCGGCTGGCCGGTGAACTGGCCGGCGTCCAGACCGAGATCGCCGATCTGGAGGCCGGACATGATCCGGAACCGCTGCCGGCACCGTGGCGTGACGGCCAGGCCCGCGAGGGGCGTGAAGGCGCCCCCCTGTGGTGGCTCACGGACTTCGCCGAGGCACTGCCGGATGCCCAGCGCGCTGGCGTGGAGGCGGCCCTGCAGTCAGCCGGTCTACTGGACGCCTGGGTCTTCCCGGACGGCACTCTGGAGACCACCGGCGACGTGGTGCTCGGCCCTGTGGGACCGAAGGTGGCGGACTCGCTCGCCGCGGTCCTGGTGGTGGATGCCGGCTCCGACGGGCCGGTCGATGACGACGCGATCGGGGCGGTACTGGACCGGATCGGGTGGGGTGAGTCCTCCGGCGCCTCCGTGTGGGTGGCCGGCGACGGACGCTGGGGCGCCGGCCCGGCCCGCGGCTCCTGGACCAAGGAGCGGGCCGAGTTCCTCGGCGCGGGCGCGCGTGATGCCCACCGCCGCGAGTTGCTCGCAGCGCTCCACACGAGGGCCACAGCACTGGACGGCGAGCTCGCCGAGGCCCAGGGGCGCGTCACGGCCGCCGACCGCCGGGCCGAACGGGTACGCCAGGAACGGGCCGGCTATCCGGCGCGGCTGGAGCGCCAGCTGGACACCGCCCACGATCGTGCCGCCACGGCTCAGCAGGAGCTGGAACGGGCTCAGGACAAGGCCACGGCGGCGCAGGAGACCTGGGAGGATGCCGCAACGGCAGCCCAGCAGGCCGCAGAGGAACTCACCGACCAGGCCGAGGAGCTCGGGGTCGGCACGACGGCCGGTGAGACCGACGACGCCCTGGCCGCCGTCTCCAGCTACGAGGTGGCCCTGGTGGAGTCCCGGCGGGCCGTGCGCACCGTGGGCGATGCGTCGGCCACCTATGAGCAGGCGGCAGCACGCGCCGCCGACGCGGTCGCACTGCGCCAACGGCGCGAGTCCGAGCACCGGGCGGCGCGCACGGAGGCCGCCGGCCTGCGGGCGACGTTCGATGAGATGCAGGCCACGGTCGGCGCCTCGGTGGCCGAGCTCCAGGCCCGCCTCGGAGAGACCACCTCCGCATTGCGCCGCGTCGGCGAGGAACTCAGGGCCATCGCCCAAGAGCAGCTGGCCGCCTCGGCGCGGCACGGCAACCTGGATGCGAAGGTCATCGACCTCGAGCGACGTCGCGAAGAGACCGCCGGGGCACGCGATGGGCGCATCGACGCCCTCCGGGTGTTTGCGGCGACAGGCCTGATCCGAGTCGCCCTGCCGGACCTGGCTGTCCCGGCAACGGAGGCCTCCGGGGAATGGAACGTCACCGGGGCCCTGAACCTGTCCCGGAGTGCCGAGCAGCACCTGGCCGACGTCGACGAGTCCGAGGAGGCCTGGAACCGCGCCCAGCAGAGGGTCTCCGGTGCGGCAACGGAATTGACAGGGCAGATGAGCCGCCATGGGCACAGCGCCTTCGTGGAACAACGCGGTGACGTGCTCGTGGTGCGGGTGCGCTATCTCCACGACGAGCTCGACGTCGACCGGCTGGCGGGGCGGCTGGCGGAGGACGTCGCGGACCGCGAACGCCTGCTCAGTGCCCGTGAGCGGGAGATCCTGGAGAACCACCTCGTCAACGAGGTGGCAGGCCACCTGCACGAGTTGCTGCTCACGGCCGAGGAACAACTCGGCCGGATGAATCGCGAGTTGGCCGATCGCAAGACCTCCACCGGGATGCAGCTGCGCGTCCGGTGGCGGGAGCGTGGGGACGGTCCCGCCGGACTGCCGGCGGCCCGGGGCCTGATGATCCGTTCTGACGCCACCTGGACGCCCGAAGACCGTTCCGCGATCGGGGACTTCCTGCAGGCGCAGATCGCCGAGGTGCGCCAGGGCGATCCGACCGGCGGCTGGCAGGAGCACCTGGAACAGGCCCTGGACTACCGGCAGTGGCACACGTTCGTCGTCGAGCGGTGGCAGAACGGGCAGTGGCGCTCGGCCTCCGGCCCGGCCTCGGGCGGGGAGCGGGCACTGGCCGTCTCCGTGCCGCTCTTCGCCGCGGCTTCGGCGCACTACAACTCGGCCGGCCGCCACGCCCCGCGTCTGATCCTGCTGGACGAGGCCTTCGCCGGCGTGGACGACGACTCGCGGGCGAAGTCGCTGGGGCTGCTGGCTACCTTCGACCTCGACGTCGTGATGACCAGTGAACGCGAGTGGGGCTGCTACCCACAGGTCCCCGGGCTCTCGATCGCCCAGTTGTCCCGGATAGAGGGAGTCGATGCCGTCGGCGTCACCAGATGGCGGTGGGATGGCCGCCTGCGGCACCGGGACGCGGAGGTGGACGCCGTGGCGAGGGCCGGAGGCGAGTCACCGGGACCTGAAGACGCGGCGACCCTGTTCGGATGACCGGGGAAGATGCTGGCCGGGAAGGCCACGTGGACGAGAGCGAGCATCCACCCCGGCCCGGGAACAGGGCCGCACTGGAGCGACTGCTGGGCGTTGACGCGATGGCGTGGTTCGTCGCCCGGGCCCGAGGGCGGATCCTGGAGGCCGGGAACGAACCGCTCCGCGGAGTCGTCCAGCTGCGGGATCCGACGCCCGAACAGCGTGCCGCCGCCGTGCGGCTGGTGGGAGCGCCGAAACGGGCCGGCGCGGCACTGCGCGTGGACCTCGCCGTCGTCGAGGAGATCCTGCGCCGCGGTCCATGGCCCCCCGGACTGGCCGATGCCATCGAGACGCTCAGCGGGCCGGTCGTTGATCGATCAGAGGAGCGAGCACGAGACGCGGCCGCCTGGGAGGCTGCCCGCGACCTCCTGGCCCCGGAAGCCGCCCGGTTCCCGCACCTCGCCCAGTGGTGGACCGGTTGGTGCGCGGCCGGCGGCCTCAAGCGGGCGGCGCGGGCCGAGGCCTCCCGGACGGCCACCAGTGCCTCCGCCGCAGTGGGAGCCGGCCTGGTGGTCCAGTTGGCCGCAGTGCTGGAGAAGCTGCCCTCGGCCGAGTTGCCCCTGGCCATTCTGGCTCGCGAAGCCTTGGGGGACGCCCATGGCCTGGACGGATCCCGGCCGCTGGGACGGCTCGCGGCCGCCGTGGTCCGGGTGGCGTTCGTGCCTGTCGCCACGGAGCGAGAGTTGTCCGCCCGTGACTCATGGGCGGCCGCCGGCGTCGTCCTCTCGAACGTGGCCTCCACCGTGCTCTGCCTCGGGGTCCCCGGGGCAGCAGGCGATCCTGCCGCGAGTGCTTACCGCCCGTCCCGGGCGGCGACGGCGGCCACGCTCGAGGCCATGCGGACCGCACGCATGCCCGTGGTCCTGACACTGGACCAGGTGCGTTCCGGCGGCGTTCGGCAGCTTCCGCCGGCTAGCGTCCTCCACGTCTGCGAGAACCCGACGGTCGTCGAAGTCGTGGCCGAACGGTGGGCACGATCGGTCGTCGCTCAGGGCAGAGCCACCCCCAGTGGGAACGAGATCACTCCTGGCTCCCCTGCCATGGGTGCCATCAGTCCCGTGCTCGTGTGCACGTCGGGCCAGCCCAGCGCTGCCGTCGTCGAGCTGTTGGGCCACCTGTCGGCCGCCGGTGCCGAGGTGCGGTATCACGGCGACTTCGACTGGGCCGGCCTGAGGATCGCCCGGTCACTGTCCGGACACGTGACCTGGACGCCGTGGCGATTCACTGGTGCGGACTACCGTGCGGCAGTGCGGGAACGGAAACCCTCGATTGTGTTGACCGGTCGCCCCGCGGAATCCCCCTGGGACCCGGAGTTGGCGGCGTCGATGGCTCAATCCGGGCTTGCCATCGAAGAAGAGGCCGTGGCGGAGCTGCTGGCGGCTGACGTGCTGGCGGATCATGTCCGGTAAGCATCAGAGCGATGCCGTACGGCGGTGACCTCGACGACGCTGTGAATGTCGTCGATGAGATAGAGGATGCGGTAGGTGCCTCGTCGGGTGGTCCAAGCGGGCGCCAGCGGCGGGTCAAGGGGCTTGCCGACCCGGTGTGGGTTGTCCAGCAGCGGGCCGCAGATGAACTCGTAGGCGGCCGTCGCCACCTTCTCGGGAAGCAGTTCGGCAAGGGCCCTGGCTGCCGGTCGTGCGATGCGCAACCGGTAGCGTTTGCTCACCGGGGAAGCCGTCCGGCCTTGCGCATGGCGTGGGCGAGCTGATCGGCGTCGAGGTAGTCGCCCGCGTCGATGGCCGATCGCCCCTCCAAGTGGGCGGTGAGCAGCTCCGAGTCGGACAGTACTGCGATCATGTCCTGCAGCGTGTCGTAGTCGTCCGCGGACAGCAGGACGGCGGCCCGGCGTCCATTGCGACTGATCTCAAAGCGCTCATGGGTCGTGGTGGCCTCGTCGATCAGTCGTGAAAGCTGAGCTCGGGCATCCGCAACAGGAAGTGTTGTCATGTACATAATCATAGCGCAATGGCCGCAAATGTAGCATGTATTCGAAGCACCATCGTCAGGATCGATTCAGCGTTGAATCAACGGAGTCGGCCGCATCAGCGGCGGAGGGGCTCTGGCACCAGGGACCGCGGGAACCACCGGGCACGACGCCGGCCGGCCGGATCCGTGGCCTCCTCCAGTCCCGCGGTGATCACCCGGGCGGCCTCAGCCACGTCCTCGGTGCCAGGTGGGGCCGGCGTGCCCTCCGGGGCGTAGCGGGCCCAGGTGATCGCCTTGACCAGGGTGTCCGCGGCGGCCGCGATGTCCGGTGAACCTCCTGCCATCGCAGCCACCGCCGTCAGCCTCGAGGCGAACGCCTGCTCGGACTCATGCGGCTGCCGGCCCAGGCCCAGGTCCAGGGCGGTGTCCTCCACCTCGGCCCAGGCCCGGGACACCGACCCGGAGGACCAGCGTGCCCGCCGCCGACGGTGCCGCAGCCCGCGGGGGAGGACCAGCAGCAGCGTCACCGCGAGGAGCGTCCCGGCCACACCGAGCAATGCCCCGACCGGGACTCCGGGGGCACCCGGGGTGCCGGACCCGACGGTGGCACCGGGGCCGTCGTCGCCCGGGGTCTCCGGCTCCTCGGTGGCGGACGGGGAGGGGGAGGCCCCCTGGTCCGGCACCGAGGGATCGGGTGAGGCACTGGGCTCCGCGGTGTCCTCGGGCTGGGCGTAGGACGGCACGCGGCCGACGCTCTTGGTCGGTTCGAAGGGCACCCAGCCGACCTGGTCGATGTAGAGCTCCGGCCAGGCGTGGGCACGGTCCGCCGTCACCCGGTGACGCCCGTCCACAGCGCCGACCGGGGCATACCCCACCACCACGCGGGCCGGGATGTCCACGGACTGCGCCATCATCACCATGGCCGAGGCGAAGTGGATGCAGTACCCGGCGCCGGCCTCCAAGAACTGCTCCGTCAGCTCGAGGCCGGAACCGTCATAGCCCTGCTCCAGCGGAGCGGTCTCCGAATAGGTGAAGTCGTCCGAGAGCAGATGATTCTGGAGGGCCACGGCCTGCTCCACAGGGTTGTCCGTCCCCGCGGTGAGGTCCTCGGCGAGCTCCTGCACGGCGGAGCCCTCCAGGGCCGGATCCGCGCCCCACCGGTTGTACACGCCCTGCGGGGCGATCGTTCCGGCCCGGTCGGCCAGCTCCTCGAACGTGAGATCCAGCGGCAGGACCGCGGTCTGGTAGGAGAGGTCCACCGGGCTCGCCTCCCGGCGGTACGCGCTGAAAGTGGTGGGGTCCACCTGCCAGCCCCACTCGCCGACGATTGGCTCGATCGCCACGGTCTGGTCCGGCAGCGGGGCCCAGTTCCCGGTCCACCCGTCGAGGGACAGGGACACCAGGTTTCCGTTCGGCGGGGCATCACCGTCCGGGCTGCCGCTGGTATCGCCGGCGTCCTCGGCCCCGCCGGTGTCAGCGTCCTCGATCTCGGCGAGGTGGGCCGCGGCCGGGTAGAAGGAGGTGGTCGTCGGATCGCCGCCGTACTGCGGCGGGTTCGCATCCCAGGGGGAGGCCATCACGTCGTCCACCACGGCGGTGCGCAGATACACGCCCAAGCCGTCGTCCGTCTCGTAGGTGATGCCCGCGTATCCCTGACCGCTGCGCAACTGCTGGCTCAGATCCGCCGCCGGGTTCACCGGCCCGGTGCCCTGCCCGAGGATGAAGCGCTGGCCCTCGGGTGCCAGGCCCGCAGACAGGAAGGGCAGGGTCAGCTGCGCCAGGACCAGGGCCCCCACCGCGACGCCGGCCGCGGCCAGGGTGCCCCATCCCGCCGCCCAGCCCCATCCCGCCGCCCAGCCCCCTCCGGCCGCCCAGCCCCCTCCGGCCGGTGCCCCGGTCGCCACCGCAGCAGAATCCGCGTCCGCCGCCATGAGTCCCAGCCAGGCCGTGGCGGCGAGCGCCAGGGCCGGCCAGGGGGCGGCCCCCGCCGTGATGGCGGAGGCTCCGGCGATCAGAGCCAACGGCGGCAGCCCGGCGATGGCCGGGCAGCGCAGGCCGACGGCGATGGCATCGGTGACCAGGGCGGTCAGGGCCAGGACGGCGCCGACGCCGGCCAGCAGCGGCGCGCTGGTCTCCACCGGGATGGTGCCCGTCCAGATCGTCTCGCGCAGGTCCGCGGTGGAGGCGGCGATCGCGGTGAGCGTCTCCGGTTGCGGCACCAGCCCGACCATCAGGGTCTCGGGCCACCACTGCCGGCACCAGAACCACCCGGCTGCCAGCAGCCCCGCCAGCAGCGGGCGCAGCATCCGGGGGCCCAGGCTGCGGACCACCGCCGCGGCGCCGAGCCCCACCACGGCCGGTCCCGAGGCGGGCCCCAGCCACTCCGTCACCGGTGACCGGAAGGCCGCGTCCAGGGCCACGGCGGCGGACAGGACCAGCACGGCCACCAGGACCGCCGGCCACCACACGGTCCGGAGCCGTGACGGGGCGGTCCGAGCGGGCTGCGGGGCGGCGGGGGGTGCCGGCGGGGACACCGTCTGCTGCTCGGTCATGACCCACCCTCCGCCACGAGCCAGCCGCCGGCCTCCAACCGCTCGGCGGCGTCCCGACGCCCCTGGGTCCCGAAGAGGACCGCCACCCGTTGCAGGTGGTGGGGCACCGTGGCGAGCACGGGGAGGTCCTGCCCCGCGGCGGTGCCGAGCAGGGCGACGACGGCGGCGGCCTCACCGGGCAGCGCGGCCGGCCACGTGGCCTCCCGGAAGGACGGTTCGAGGACGGCCGGTGCCAGGGACGGGTCCAGGGCGTGGCCGTCCTGGTCCAGCAGCAGCACCTGGTGGCCGGCGTCCTGGAGCCGCAGGATCAGGGCGGCCGCAGCCTGCACGGCCCGTTCGAAACCGGGGGAGCTCTGCCAGTGGCGGCCGGCACCGCCGTCCACGTCGAACCGCCCGGCGGCGAAGGAGACGGCGCGGCAGTCCAGGACCACCACCGCCCAGGGGTCGTGCGCCCACTCCTCCTGGCGCACCATGAGCCGGCCGGTCCGGGCGGTCGCACCCCAGTGGATGCGCGTCAGGGCGTCCCCGTCCCGGTGCTCGCGCACCAGCAGGTCGTCTGGGGCGGCCTGGCTGCCCAGCAGGTCGGCGGCGTCGTGTTCACCGACGCCGGCCCGCAGAACGCGGTCGAGCTCGTCGTCCTCCAGGGGGAGGGGCTCGACCTCGACCCGGCTCGTCCCGGCGACCTGCGCACGGGCGGACCACAGGCCGAAGGGGCCGGACAGGCGCGCCAGGGCCGGGCCGACGTCGAACACCCCGCGCTCGCGGGCCTGCCACCGGTAGCCGCTCGGCGGGACGGGAACCGGCCGGCCGCCGGGGAGCGCGTCCACCAGCCCGGGCCTGCCGCCGTCCACGGTGATCTGCGCGCTGCCGCCCACCTGCAGGGCGCCGGCACCACGGACCGCGTCAGCCGGATGCGCCGGGCCAGCACGGTCCGGACGGCCAGCACCGCACAGGACGTTCCCACGACGACGGCCAGGAAGAGTCCCAGCGCGACGGCCTCGCGCCGGCCCAGGGCCAGTCCTGCCACCACCAGCAGGGCCGCCGCCACGGTCAGGGCCAGTCCGCGCGGCGTCGGCCGCGGCCCTGCCGGGGAGGAGGCGCCGGCAGCGGCGCGGCGAGAGGTACGGCGAGAGGGTCGGGCGGAGGTGCGCGGGGAGGGGAGGGCGGGGGCCATGGCGGAGGGGGTCGTCTCGGAGCGGCTCAGGACATCACGGCCCGGCCGGTACGGGAACCGAGTGCAGGATCCGTTGCGTGGTGGCGTCGGCCTGGGCGGCCTCCTGCGTGGAGCGGCGCCGGAGCATCAGCCGGTGCGGGAACACCACGGGCACGACGCCGGCCACGTCCTGGGGCGTGGTGAAGGACCGGCCGCTGATGGCGGACTCGGCCTTGGCGGCCCGCAGCAGCTGCAGCAGGGACCGGGGGCTCGCGCCGACGAGCACGTCCGGGTGTTCGCGGCTGGCACGGCCCAGGGCGATCACGTACCGGGCGACGGCCTCGGAGACGTGCACCCGGGACACCGCCTCGATCATCTGCAGGACGTCCTGGGTGGTGGTCACGGGGGCCAACCGGTTCACGGGGGCGGAGGAGGGCAGCGGACCCTGGTGGGTGCGGAGCATCTGCAGCTCGGCCTCCGGGTCCGGATACCCCATGGTGATGCGGGCCATGAACCGGTCTCGCTGGGCCTCCGGCAGGGGATAGGTCCCCTCGGACTCCACCGGATTCTGGGTGGCCACCACCATGAACGGCTCCTCGAGCCGGTGGGTGGTCCCGTCCACGGTGACCTGGTGCTCCTCCATGCACTCGAGGAGGGCGGACTGGGTCTTGGCCGAGGCGCGGTTGATCTCGTCCCCGATGACGATGTTGGCGAACACGGCTCCCGGGCGGAACTCGAAGGTGTGGCGATCCTGGTTGAACACCGAGACGCCGGTGACGTCCCCGGGCAGCAGGTCCGGGGTGAACTGGATGCGGTTGACCTTCCCACCCACGGTCCGGGCCAGGGCCCGGGCCAGCAGGGTCTTGCCAACGCCCGGGACGTCCTCCACGAGCAGGTGCCCGCCGGCCAGCAGGACCAGCAGAGCGGTGCGGACCGCCTGGTGCTTGCCGTCCACCACGGAGTCCATGGCGTCGAGCATCGTCGCCGTGGCGGCCGTCAGCCGCTCGCCGCCCGCAGCCCAGGAGTCATCCTGGTGCGGGCCGCTCCCGGGCCCGCCGTGGGGCCGTGGGCCGGCTCCGTCCTCGTGCTCCTGACTGGCGGTTGACACGTCCACGGATCCTCCTGCGCTGGTGCGGGCCCCTCGGGAGCCCAGCCTACTGGTAGGATGGTCGGCGTTGCCCAGGCGAGGGAGCTTCCAGCTCCGTGATCGACGAGGCCGCCGTACTGCACGGCTGTTTTCCTGCCTGGAAGGCCCGCCGCCACCACCGTGGCCGCGGATGAAGAAGTACAGGAGGAACACCATGAGCGACAACACCAAGATCCAGGTCACCCTGCGCGAGGACTTCGGCAAGGGCGCATCCCGCCAGGCCCGCCGCGACGGGCTGATCCCCGCGGTCGTCTACGGCCACGGTGGCGACCCCGTGCACCTGCTGATGCCGGCCCAGCAGACCTCCCTGGCCGTCCGTAACCCCAACGCCCTGCTGACCGTGGTCCGCGACGGCCAGGAGCACCTGGTGCTGCCGAAGGCCATCCAGCGCAACTTCATCAAGCAGACCATCGACCACCTGGACCTCATCGTGGTCCAGCGGGGCGAGAAGGTCGTCGTGGACGTGTGGGTGCACGTCGAGGGTGAAGCCGCCCCGGGCACCACCTTCAACCTCGAGGAGGCCTCCGTGCCGGTGCTGGCCGATGCCACACAGCTGCCGGAGAGCGTCACCATCAACATCGAGGGCCGCACCGCGGGCGAGCACGTCTTCGGTGCCGACGTCCAGCTGCCCGCCGGCTCCACCCTGGAGCTGGCCGACGACTACGTCATCGCCACCATCTCCGAGCTCACCGTCCAGGACCTGGGCGAGACCGAGGGTGAAGGCGAAGAGACCGCGGCCGCCGAGCCCACCGAGGGCTGATTCGTCTCGTGACAACGCAGGATACGGCGCGGGGGGCCGATGCTCCGGCCTCCCCGTCAGCCTCAGGTGCCTCCACCTGGCTGGTGGTCGGGCTCGGCAATCCCGGGCCCGACTACGCCCGTACCCGGCACAACGTCGGCCAGATGGTCATCGACGAACTGGCTGACCGCTTCGGGACGCGCCTGACCGCACACAAGGCGGGCGCCGCCGTCGGGACCGCCCACACGGCACCCGGCGGACCCAAGCTGCTGCTGGCCAAGCCGGCCAGCTACATGAACGTGTCAGGGCGCCCCGTGGGCGCCCTGGCCCGGTTCTACTCCGTGGCCCCGGCGAACATCATCGTGGTCCACGACGAGCTCGACATCCCCTTCGACGCGCTGAAACTGAAGATCGGTGGCAGCGAGGGCGGCCACAACGGGCTGAAGTCCATCTCCCAGGTGCTCGGCACCAAGGACTACCTCCGCGTCCGCGTCGGCGTGGGCCGGCCGCCGGGACGTCAGCCCGCCGCCGATTTCGTCCTGCGGCCCTTCAGCGCCGCCGAACGCGAGCTGCTGCCCCTGCACCTGGACCGTGCCGCCGACGCCGTGGTCGACCTGGCCACCGCGTCCCTGGAGCAGGCCCAGCAGAAGTTCCACCCCGCGCCGACGCGCTGAGTCGGCCCCGCTGTCAGCGGGCGAGGTCCGCCAGCAACTGAGCCATGTGCCCGACCGCCGGCTCCAGCACCTCGGCCATGGCCGGGTAGGCGGCATCCTCACGGCCATAGGGGTCCGGCAGGTCGAGCGATTCCAGCGAGCCGCGGACCACCGCGCGGTGCCGGGCCAGGTGTCGTGCCAGGGACCGGACCCGCTCGGGCAGGTCCTCGGAAGACCCAGCGCCCGACGACGGCCCGCCCCACGCCGGCAAGGTCCCGTTCTGCAGGGCCTCGGCGGACGAACCGAACTCGGTCATGGTGAAGGTCCGGTTCAACGCGCCCGGAGTGTCCCGCAGGATCCTGGCGATGTGGTCCTCGGTGGCCGCGAGGATGAGATCCGCCCGCTGCACCGTCCTCGGATTGAGCGCTGTGGGGGAGTGGGCGCCCAGCGTCAGAAGGCCGGAGGCGCCCGGAAGCCCGTGGATCTGCTGCGGGACCGTGAGGCGGGGGTTGACCTGGGTGCCCGCCGAGATGACCCGGTAGCGGCCGGGGGCCTCCTGTTCCAGCCGCTGGGCCAGCATGTGGTGGCCGTAGGCGGAGCGGCAGATGTTGCCCGTGCACACGAAGAGCACCGTGGCTTGCTGATCGGTCATTCTCTTCAGGGGGCCTTTCGCAGGTGACGGGTGCAACTGTCCATGGTAGTGAACGGGGCGGATATCCTCGCATCCACCTGATCCAGCGGATTGATTTCCAGTAGGGTCTCACTGTGCCACAGGGCCAGATTCATGGTTCTCTCGGGCGAGGGTATCCATCCATGCAGGGCAACCACGGCGTGGGATTTCGACAGATACCCCCCTCACCGGACAGATCATGGGACGGGTGCTACGGCACGCTCCGCACGACTCGTTGCAGTTTCTCCAGGTGAGCGGACGGTGTGTCCGGTGGGGGTTCCTCATACGGGAACGCTCCGCGTGACCATCGCAAGCCGACGCGGGACCCTCAAGCAGGATCCCTTGGTGGTGTCACTGGTGATACCATGGGTTCATGGCGATGACTCTGCGACTGTCCGATAACGAAGCCGACGCGTTGCGTCTGCGCGCCGAACGCGAGGCTCGTTCGATGCAGGACGTCGCCCGGCAGGCGGTACGCGAATACATCGAGAACCACAGTCGCACCGAGCTGCTCGACCGGGTTCTCGACGAGGAACTGCCCCGATACGCAGAGGCTCTGGAGCGACTCGGTCAGTGATCTATTTGACGCTGGCTGAGTTGTTGCACGTCGCCGAGCGAACTCTTGGCAGCGCGGCGCCCGTCAGGGATCACGGGCTGCTGCAGTCTGCTCTGGCGCGTCCGCAGGCCTCCGTGTTCGGGGGCGATGCATATCCCAGCCTCGAGGAGAAGGCCGCCGCTCTTCTGCACTCGCTCGCGCGTAACCACGCACTGGTGGACGGGAACAAGCGACTGGCCCTGGCGGCCACCATCGCCTTCCTCGGGATCAATGGTGCGCGACTCAGCCTCACCAATGACGAGGCGTACGAGCTGGTCATGGCGGTAGTCACGGGTCAGCTCAATGAGATCTCCGAGCTCGCGGAACAGATCCGGGGCGGGAGCCACCCTCGATAGGCCCGCCGAGTCCCGCGGTTGCGTGGGGCGTCGTACGAGGATCCCCAATCGGACAAGCCTCCACGTGTCAGCCCGCAACTCTAGGAAGCCGCCTCACCTACCGAAGCTGGAGCGTCGTCCGAATCGCCCATCATCATGAGGTAGTGGCCCAGTTGGTCCTGTTCCTCCAAGATCTGACGGAACACTCGGAGATTGGCTTCGACTGTTGTGCGGGTGGGTGAGTAATCCAGGTCATCAAAGATCGAGTGTGAACCAGCATTGACCCAAGAGAACAGTGCTCGGCAGATGTTCTGGTCATCCCCGTCAAACTTAGCAATTAGGTCAACATTGTCCACGCCTCCGAGAAGCTTGAAGTATGTTTCGAGGATTCTGCGCAGGATGTTCTGCAGGCTGACTGTTGAGGCCGAAGGGTCTTCAGACGCCCGCCTGACCTCGTCCCATAGAGCGGCATATGCAGTCTGAATCGGGTTGTCCTTGGTAATTACGACTTCGCTGGGTAGTCCGCTTCGCTTCCGGACGACGCCGTATTGCCACCCACCTGTCTTGTCTCCCGGCGCCGGGTATGTGACCTCCTTATGGAAGTGTGCGTTGTGGGTGGACAGCAGGAGCTGTCGCACTCAGCCGGCACCGGCAGCAATATCTGCGACGATGCGCCGCACGATTGTCGACACGGCGTAGAGGACATCGCTGTCCAGGCTGGAGATCGGATCATCTATGACCGCGACGAGATCGTTCAATTCGCCACGCTCTTGTGGTGTGCCCTGGAGGGACTGCGTGAAGTATAGGAACGTGATGAAGGTTCGCTCGCCTTCGCTAAGAGTGTCTGCCGCGATCTCACCGTTCTCGCGAAGCAGAGAATAACCATCTGGCATGACGGTGGACTCCTTTAGCCGAAAGCTATGGAAACCGACAGAGTCCAAAAGGCGATTAATGGTAGCGATGATTGGCTTACTAGAGGTTGTCTGCGCCTGCAGTTCCCGGAGACGCACTTCCTTCGCCTTCAACTCCAACGCATGTGTCTCGATCGTAGTTTCCAGACTGGCCTTTCCCTTGTCCAGGGCCGGCAGCGCACCCTCGAAGTGCCCCACCTCGGTTGCAAGGGTCTGCCGAGCGAAGGACGCCCAGCAGCGATCCAGCAACGCTTTCTTGGCGCTGGCTCGATTCTTCAGCCGTCGATTAAACGTCCTCATGGAGGCGTTGGCCTCAACCACGAGTGCGTTCACCGCCTCTACTTGGGCGGTCGGGTCTTCGACAGAAAAGATCGTGGATGGCCTGTCGAGCTTCGCCGTGATGGTCGACGTCAGTTTCCCACTGGCCTGCTCAAGTTGCAGTCGAGCCGCTTGAAACTTCACCGCGTCGAGGTGATCCGTTGCCCCCGCCTGAGAGAAGATTTCGCCGAAGTAGATACGCCAGGCCTCTACCCAGGATTGAACGTACTCCTGAAGCTCCTTCAACTGCTCGATCTGTTGCGTGTATCGTTTGTCGAAGTAAGCATCAATTTGCTCGACGAGGTCCTCCGGCGCCTGCTGCTGGCAGAACGGACACAGCCGGCCGGTCTGGTCTAGGTAGTGCCTCCCCTGTTGCACCCAGTCCGCGTTCCCAAGCTGTTCGACTAGAGCTGCAAGCCTCACGTCACCGCTGCCGACGACTGGGATAGCGAGCAGTTCGAATCCGGGCGCGTCCTCCAGGCGGATATATCGGCCGAGCGGAAGCTCCGTCAGTTCGACGGCATCATCCGCCAGTACAGCCGCCGCTTCTGACGCCAGGGTATCGAAGTCGTCAGGGGTCGCAGGATGTGCGGCCGCAGCATCCAGGAGGCGAAGGAGGAGTTTGTCCTTTGCCGCATTGACACCGCGAAACATTTCCTGGAGTTCGACCGGGACCGCTGAACGCTTAACCCATGCCGCCTCCTTAAGTTCGTCCCGCGTGGATCGAATTTCAGCCAATTTCTCATCAAGAGATTCGCGAAGAAATCCGAGGCGCTTATTCAGTGCGGCAATCGATCCTGAAGGGCCAGCCAGTTCCTCGATTTCACTTTGGATCTCTGCGTTCTTCTTGCCCAGTAGGAACACTCCGGGAAGATTCGCCGCCTGCTTGAGCGTTTCGGCGACGTAATCGCTGTTGTAGACCTTGATGCCCAGAGCGCCTTTGGACGAAGCCCACACGAGCGCGGTACCCGGGAAACGATTCGGGTCTTCGAGTGCCCGGCTGATCGTGGTTTTACCGGAGCCATTTGGGCCGAAGAAGAAGTTGACCGGCGTCAGAGGACCAATAGTGACTCCCAAGCTTGGGTCAAAGGCGGGAGCACCTCTCAGGTGTAGCGACTCAAGCACCAGACTCTCCCGCCACAAGGGCATTCACGATAATCACAGTCTCGATGCTAATGGTCACGCTGTAGTCGGCTGATAATGAGGGCGCCACTGTACGAGATGGTCCTGGTCCTAGAAGCACAGGACTAGGGCCTAGTCAGTCAGTTTGTCGCCGTTCGCTGAAGGCTGGCGTGGAGATTTGGATTGTTGCTGACGACGTTTCTGTGCACGGCTGATGGCCAGAATGATCCACACCGGAATGAACAGTACGCCTGCCAGGAGCGAGACGGTGACGAGTATCGCCATGACTGTATCCGTTGCAGGAATGGTGACGGCAGTCAATGCACCAACGAACGGCAGCGCGACCACCAGAACAAGCAGGAGGCTGAGCATCTTCAGATGGAAACGGCGAACTGCGCGTCGGGGCCCCTGTGGAGTCGGCCGGAGTGGCTCATCGGGCTGAGGCTGGGCCGCTGCGCGTGTGTATTCAGCTCGGGTTGGCTGCAGGCGGTCGCGAGAGAAAGTTGTGAGCGCGGGGTCGATTGATGGGATCGAGTTAGCCCTCGGCGCAAGTTGCGTCGCTGCGGACGGCATTAAAGGAGCTTCTTGTTCGTCCAGAGCCACATCTGGAACGTCTTGCTGGCCAGGCGAACCTGGTTCAGCGAGCTCCAGCCACGCAAAGAAGTCGTCCACCGGGACTATCGGCTTGTCATACTTGATCGCTGTCCGGATTTGGACTGAATCTGGGCTGGCGCCGGCATCGATGAGGACATCGGTCCTTGTCTTCGTCACTGCGGCCTCGACGATGAATCCCTTGGGTTCCACCAGCGCGGCCAGCTGGGGCCGGGTGAGTCTGTCTCCGGTGCGTGCAGAAGTGACGATTCCGGCGAAGGCGATCGTCGAACCCGGTCGAAGAAGTTCTCCCAGCTCTTCGATCGCGTATGAAACGGTCAGAGGGTCGCTGTTCCCGGTGTTGTTCTCAACCAAGGGCGTAGTTGTCTGCGACGGGACCTGTTCAGAGGATGTAGTTGCCTGTGGCTCCTCTGCCGGTGGAGTGGCGTGGGCCGGCTCGAGTGGGCGGGAGGCCGGGATGTCCCCGTCGAAGGACCCGGAGGTGCCTTGGGCGGACTCCTGGTGTTCCATCTCTGGGGCGAATAACCGTTCCACCATGAACTGCATCGCGCCATCGGCCGGGACCCCGTGGGAAGCAACGTTTCCCTCTAGCCAGTCAGTGAACTCCTCAACGGTGAAGATCGGCTTATGGAATTTCTCAGCCTGCCGAGCCTTAACCGATTGGGTTCCTCGCTCAGCCACGACGAGCACGTCGCATTTGGTTTTCGTGACGGTTTCCACCGGTTCCAGGCCTCTCGAGGAAGCTAGCCCCTTCAGATCCTCGCGATCGATCTGGCCTCCCAGGCCGTCAGTCGCCGTTCCTGTGAAACAGACCCGGGTCCCCGGCTGAAGTACTTCCAAGATCGAGCCCTTCCCCACGTCGCCTTGTGCCGTGGCGACGAGGGCGACGCCTGACTCTTCTTGAAGCTTCCGAAGGATTCCCAAGGTTTCGGGCCCACCACTGCTGGCAAGCTGGGGCCGCTCGCTCAGCAGCTCAGCGAGAACCGTGGTGGCATTCTCGGACGCAGAGCACCGGACTTGGAAGTCTTTGCCGTTACGGCTTCGGCCGAGGAGATAGCCGGCCGCCGGTTTCGCTGGAGCGAACACGTCCGATGAGGACGTAGTCTCGCTCCTCATAGCCAGCTCCCGGACGGTTCTCGCCTTCTCGAGGGCCGAGAGCGAGTCGAAGGTCGCGCTTTCTTCGTCGGGCAACAGCTCTGCGACGTCATCGCCCACGGGGATATGGGCGACCATCCCTCCGCGCTTGAGCTCGAAGTCGATGTACTCCAGGGTCTCGTCCACTCGGACACCGACCGGAGTCCTGCCCTCCAGCAACGGGGCGATCGCGTTCCATGCTTGGGGAAGCGCCGGGGCCAATTGCACGTCCGTTGCCGTGATCCCGTACTCCTGGCGGGAGTCTCCGACGTCCCGGCCCGGAGCCACCAGGGTCGTGGCCTCGTGCCCGTCGTCAGTCACCACCGCGAGTTCGATAACTCGGGGCTTCCACTGCCGGCCGACATCGCCCACGAAGGACACCCCGAGATAGGCCCCTCCCCGAGAGGTCGTCAACCGGCCACCCGTATCAAGGAAACGCCGAATCCGCTGGTTGACCCGAAGGTGCTTTGGTTCCACGGCTCGGGAGAGCACCAGGCCGTTCAACGAGGTGCACCGGCTCAGTGCTACGTAGAGTTGGCCGTCCGCAAAAGTACCGCCCGCCAGGTCGACACGGCAGCGATCCAAGGTCTGCCCCTGGCTCTTATGGATGGTGATGGCCCACGCAAGTCGAAAGGGCAGCTGAGTAAACGACCCCACCACCTCATGCTCGAGACGCACACCATGTACGACAGGCCGGGTGACCTGCCAAACCTGCCGATCAACCTGGACTACCTCCCCGTCGTTCAACTGAACAACGACCGACGGGTCCTTTCCCTCAGAGGAAATCTCGAGAATCTTGCCGATACTGCCGTTGACCCAACGATTCCCACTGTCATTGGTCAGGAGCATGATCTGGGCCCCAACTTTGAACACCAGTTTCTCGTCAGTGGGAATCTCGAACCCATCCAGGTCGCCGTTGATCTCCGCGAGGCTGGTCACCTCCTTCGTGGGAAGCTGGTCAAGCATGGCTTTGTTTCGGGCAGTGGCAATCCGATTGGTGGTGGTGAGGGTCAGCCAGAACTCGTCCAGCGGCGGTTCGAACGCCGGGTCCACCCTTTGGTTGAGCACATCCCGATCCGTGTCGCCCAGAGATCCGTCCCTGACGGAGTTGAGGATGTCGACCAATTGGCAGTCGCCGACCTGCCTGAAGACCGTTGTCAGCTCCACCACCGGAAATCGGTGACGCTCGTAGTTTCGAGCCGAGAAGAAGAAGGGTGAGTCGTAGACCTCGGAGAAATAGTGTTTCTCTGGTTCCGTGACCACGGGAGGCAATTGGAACAGGTCGCCCACGAGCACGATCTGTACGCCGCCGAAGCGTTCTCCTGGGCGAGGACCGAAGCGCTCCAGGGCGGTCGCCATGCAGTCGAAAATGTCGGCGCGCACCATGGACGCCTCGTCGATGATCAGTGTGTCGATCTTCGACAGCACCCTGCCGAATTTCCTCGGGTAGTAGTCCTCGGACCGAACGTGTTCGACAGTCACCGTGGTCGTGAAGGAAAACAATCGGTGGATCGTGTATCCGTCGACATTCAATGCGGCGATGCCAGTTGGTGCGGCGACTACCGCGTTCCTGGACGTCCGGGATAGGAACTCACGGATCAACGTCGACTTACCCGTACCGGCCTTACCTGTAAGGAAGATGCTCTCGCCTTGCTCAAGCAGCGAGAGCGCCGCCCTGAACTCGTCTGTCAGAACGATCTCGTTTGACCCGGTGCCTGCCATCTCGGTCTCCTCAGTCGAATCGGCCTCTTCGTTGAGCGCCAAGAATCGTTCTAGTGATGTTCTTTGCCGTTCGAAAATAACGCATGACTTGCGG
Organism: Citricoccus sp. NPDC079358; assembly: GCF_040702545.1. Taxonomy (NCBI): domain Bacteria; kingdom Bacillati; phylum Actinomycetota; class Actinomycetes; order Micrococcales; family Micrococcaceae; genus Citricoccus; species Citricoccus sp. NPDC079358. The sequence goes on along the minus strand of NZ_JBFBLI010000005.1, from coordinate 66,947 downwards.
TTATCGTCCCCTTCGAGATTACATAAATAGTTCCAGCTGGCCAGTGGCAAGCGGCAGTCCTAAGCCACGATGACTAACCAACGCCTCATCACGCGCGTAAGAAGATTCGTCAGCTCACCGCCGCTCAACCCGCCGGTCACGCCTGCCGAATCTCGGCTTGGCTGTTCCATTGGTCCTCGGCCGTGATGGGCTGTGGTGGGCGGGGGGGGTGCCGGTACAGGGTGGTGCGGGTAATGCCGGTCTTCTCCACGATCTGGGCGATGGTGTGGTCCTCGTTTCGTAGGTGCTCGTCGTAGGCCAGTTTGCTGGGGTTGACCACGCTGGGCCGACCAACCCGCCGACCCTTGGCGGTGGTCACGGCCCGGGCGTGGGCGGCGCGTTCGATGGCGTATGTGCGTTCCATCTGACCGAAGAGGGCGAGCATCACCACGGCCAACTGGGACATCGGGTCGTCGGGGTTGGATGAGTCCACCCGGATGGGGTCGGCCAGGTTCTTCGCCCCGATACCGCGGTCGGCCAAGTCGTGGATGAGGATCAGCGTGTCCCGTACGGTGCGGCCCAACCTGTCCAGGGTGTGCACCACGATATCGTCACCCTCCCGGTGTCGCTTTCGGAAGCCGACAGCACTGATGTCGGAAGTGGTCTTCACTGATCGACTTGGGGACGTCGAACCTACGCTGTAAGGGAATCCTATTGCGGGACGGATTGGCAGTTCAGGCCAACGTCCTGTCCAATATTCTCCCGGCGTCGTAGTTTCCAGTGAAGGTGATCGGCGTCGTCAACCGAAGCGTCGCCTTGGGTCAACACCAGCACGGACACCGGCCACCTCGGCGTTCACGACGTGTCTAGCGCCGTCGGCAGACTGCGTGGCGGAATGCCCCCTCACACAGGGCTGATCACACAGGGCTGACTCGCCCGATGTGCCAGCATGGAGGACATGGTCTCCGAAGCACCCACACCGTCCGCCGATGCCGAGTCCATCGTCCCCGAGGCCTACCGGCCGGCCCCGGCCGCCGACGAGACATTCGGCCTGCCCGGCGACCCGCCCACCGGCGCAGACGAGACGAACGTTTCGGGAGCCGGCCGGCGTCGGGAACCACACGAGGAGAAGTCCAAGCGTCAGCGCCGGCTGGAGTACCCGCCGGCGCCCGAGCCGCTGGGGGTGCCCGTGGTGGACAACCACACCCACCTGGACTTCCGCGACGGCCTGGTCTCCGTGGACGTGCACCAGGCGATGGACGCGGCGGCTGCCGCCGGGGTCGCCGGGGCCATTCAGGTGGGCTGTGACGTGGAGTCGGCGCGCTTCACCATCGAGGCCATCGAGGCCGAGCCCCGGTTGCTGGGGGCCGTGGCCATCCACCCCAACGACGCCGCCCGGCTGGCCTCCCGCGGCCACCTGGACGCCGCGTTGGCGGAGATCGAGACGCTCGCGGCCCACCCCCGGGTGCGTGCCGTGGGGGAGACCGGCCTCGACTACTACCGCACGGGCCCCGAGGGGGTGGAGGACCAGCAGGAGTCGTTCCGCTGGCACCTGGACCTGGCGCACCGGCTGGGCAAGGCCGTGCAGATCCACGATCGGGACGCCCATGACGACGTGGTCCGGATCCTGCTGGACACCCCGCGGCGCCCGGACCGGGTGGTGTTCCACTGCTTCTCCGGCGATGCGGACCTGGCCCGGATCTGCAACGAGCACGGCTGGTACATGTCCTTCGCCGGTCCGGTGACCTTCAAGGCCAATGACGGCCTGCGCGCGGCGCTGACAGAGGCCCGCGAGGACCTGCTCCTGGTGGAGACCGACGCCCCTTTCCTGACCCCGCACCCCTGGCGCGGCCGGCCCAACGCCCCCTACCTGGTGCCGCTGACCCTGCGCGGCATGGCCGAGACCCGTGGGCTGGACGCAGACGTGCTGGCCGCGGCTGTGGCGAACAACACGAGGCGCGTCTACGGGGGCTTCTGACCAGCGCCTTCACCTCGCTGCGGCACAGCGGAGCCGTCCCCGGACCCCCCGTTCGCCGTGATCAATTTGAGATATTTGTTATCTTGCCGTTATTGTTGTCCCTCAATTGGCCGGATCGGGCCGTTCAGCGTGCCTGTGCCATTGGCCCTGAAGCCCCGTGACCGGAGATGACAACGTCTGGACGGATATGGCACGAGTGATGAAGGGCCGCCTGGCCAAGGTGATCGCCCAAGTAGCAGCCCTGGCCCTGGTGGTCGGCGGACTGGTGGCCTTCGTGGCCACCCAGCGTGGCGCCGAGGTCACCGCCTCGGAGCAGGCCGCCAGCCAGGTCTCCGCCGGGGACGCCGGCCAGGACGCGGGCGCCCCGGGTGAAGGCCTCGGCGAATCCGTCCTCCAGCTGGAGCGCGCGTCCCAGGTGACCGTGGACCTGCCGAAGGTGGTCACCGTGACCGCCGGCGGGGAGACCACGAGCTTCGCCACCCAGGCCGCGACCATCGAACAGGCCCTGCGGGAGAACGAGGTGTCCTTCGATGCGGACGACCAGGTCTCACCGGCCTTGGACACCGAGATCACCCAGGACGTGGACGTGACCGTCCAGCGGGTGGACACCAGCACCGAGACCACCTCCGAGGAGGTGCCGTTCGAGACCGTCGAGGTCGAGGACGAGGACCTGGCCGAGGGCAAGACCTCCGTCCTGGCCGCCGGCAGCCCCGGCGAGAAGACCACCACCTGGACCATCACCACCGTGGACGGCGAGGAGACGGACCGCGAGGTCGCGTCCACCGAGACCGTGCGCGAGCCGGCCGAGCGCCGCATCGCCGTCGGGACCCAGGAGCCGACCCGCTCCTCCGCCAGCTCCTCCTCGGACTCCGCCGGTGCGTCCGGTTCGTCTGAGCCGTCTGACTCGTCCGGCACCGCGTCCGCCTCCCAGGCCAGTGCCCCGACCTCCGGCGTGTGGCAGTCCCTGGCCGAGTGCGAGTCCGGCGGCAACTGGTCCATCAACACCGGCAACGGCTACTACGGCGGCCTGCAGTTCTCGGCCTCCTCGTGGGCCGGTGCCGGCGGCACCCAGTATGCGCCGCTGCCGCACCAGGCCACGCCGGCCGAGCAGATCGCCACCGCAGAGAAACTGCGGGCCAACGGCGGCTGGGGCCACTGGCCGCACTGCTCCTCCCAGCTCGGCCTGCGCTGAGCGCCTGACGCGCACCGCCGCACCGGCGTCAGCAGGACGCCGTTATCCCCAAGGGCCCGCCTCGGCGGGCCCTTGGCGTCTCTCCCACCCGTAGGATGGACCGTGTGACCGCACCCGACGCCCCCCTGCTTTCCGCCACCGACATCCGGCGCCTGGCCTCGGAGCTGGACCTGCGGCCCACCAAGACCCTGGGTCAGAACTTCGTGATCGACCCCAACACCATCCGGCGGATCACGGCCGTCTCCGGCACGGGTGCCGGCGAGCACGCCCTCGAGGTCGGTCCCGGCCTGGGATCGCTGACCCTCGGGCTGCTGGACGCGGCCGAGGCTGTCACCGCCGTGGAGATCGACCCCGTGCCCGCCGGACGGCTGGCCCGCACCGTCGGGGAATTCCGGCCGGAGGCCGGCCCTCGCCTGGCCGTGGTGCTGGCCGACGCCATGCACGTCTCCGCCGCGGAGCTCGAGGTTGCCCGTCCCGCCGCGGCCTCCGGCCCTCCCACCGCACTGGTCGCCAACCTGCCCTACAACGTGGCCGTGCCCGTGCTGCTGCACCTGCTGGCCGAGCTGCCGTCGCTGGAGCACGGCCTGGTCATGGTCCAGGAGGAGGTCGCGGACCGGCTCGCCGCCGGACCGGGTTCCAAGACGTACGGCGTGCCCTCCGCCAAGGCGGCCTGGTACGCCTCCGTCCGCAAGGCCGGCACCATCGGCAAGAACGTGTTCTGGCCGGCCCCCAAGATCCAGTCCGGGCTCGTGGCCTTCACCCGTCGGCAGCCGCCCGAGACCACGGCCAGCCGCCAGGAGGTCTTCGCCGTGGTGGACGCCGCCTTCGCGCAGCGCCGCAAGACCCTGCGGGCGGCCCTGTCCGGATGGGCCGGTTCGCCCACCGCCGCCGAGGCCACCCTGCGGGCCGCCGGAGTCGACCCCCGGGCCCGCGGTGAGGTGCTCGGCATCGAGGACTTCGCCCGCATCGCCGCCCACCGGGTGGACCGCTCCGCCACCGAGACCCCCACTGAAGGAGCCGGCCTGTGAGCCTTCCTGCCCCCTCGACCACCCGGCTCTTCAGTCACGCGACGGCGCAGGCCCCCGGCAAGGTCAACCTCTCCCTGCGCGTGGGCGCCCCCCGCGCGGACGGCTACCACCCGGTGGCCAGCGTCTACCTCGCGGTCTCGATGCTGGAGGAGGTGACGGCCACCCCCCGCCAGGACGGCGAGATCTCGGTGTCCCTCTCCGAGCAGTCCAGTGCCTTCGTGGACCCGGACGCCATCCCCGTGGACACCTCCAACCTGGCCGCACAGGCCGCGCTGCGCCTGCGGGAGCACCTGGGCCGGGACCCGCAGACCCACGGCGTGCACCTGGAGATCACCAAGCAGGTCCCGGTGGCCGGGGGCATGGGTGGCGGGTCCGCGGACGCCGCCGCCGCCCTGCTGGCCTGCGCGGCCCTGTGGGACGCCGGCCTGTCCAGGCAGGTCCTGGCCGAGATCGCCGCGCCGTTGGGCGCGGACGTGCCCTTTGCCGTGATGGGTGGGGCCGCCGTCGGGCTCGGGGTGGGCGATGAGCTCACGCCCCTGCTGGCCCGCCACCCGGTGCACCTGGTCCTGGTGCCCGCCACCACCGGACTCTCCACCCCGCAGGTCTACGGGCTGCTGGACCAGCTGCGCGAGGAGGGCGCACTGCCGCAGCCCGGGGCTGACCCGGAGGTGGACCCCCACCTCGTCCAGGCGCTGACGTCCGGTGACGCCGAGGAGCTGGCCCTGCTGCTCGCCAATGACCTGCAGGTCCCCGCCGCCACCCTGGTGCCGGAGCTCTCCGAGATGCTGGACGTCGGTCTCGAGGAGGGGGCCCTGGCCGGCCAGGTCTCCGGCTCGGGCCCGACCGTGATGTTCCTGGCCCGCAGCGCCGAGGAGAGCTTCCAGCTGGCCGCCCGCATCGAGGACCGCACCGGGGTGGCCGCCGTGGCCGTCCACGGGCCGGTCCACGGGGCTAGAGTGCTGTAAATGGCTCATTTGCTCGGCGCCGAGAACATCGGCATCTCCTTTGGCACGCGTACCGTCCTCGACGCCGTCTCGATCGGCGTGGACGAGGGGGACCGGATCGGCCTCGTCGGCCGCAACGGTGACGGCAAGTCCACGCTGATGCGGATCCTCGCCGGCCAGCAGGATCCCGACGACGGCCGGGTCACCCGCCGCGGTGGCACCACCCTGGGGGTCCTGGACCAGAGGGACGACCTGGACCCCGAGGACACGGTCCAGCGGGCCGTCGTCGGGGACGCGGAGGACCATGAATGGGCCTCGGACCCCAAGATCCGGGACGTGATGGGCGGCCTGCTCGGAGGATTGGACTGGGGCCGCACCGTCGGCACCCTCTCCGGCGGCCAGCGCCGCCGCACCGCCCTGGCCCGGCTGCTGGCCGGCAGCGACGACCTGATCTTCCTGGACGAGCCCACCAACCACCTGGACGTGGAGGGCGTGGCCTGGCTGGCCGAACACCTCAAGACCCGCTGGCGCGCCACGGACGGCGGACTGCTCGTGGTCACCCACGACCGTTGGTTCCTCGACGAGGTCTGCACGCGCACGTGGGAGGTCCATGACGCCACGGTGGAGCCCTTCGACGGCGGCTACGCGGCCTGGATGCTCGCCCGCGCCGAACGGGACCGCGCCGCCGCCGTGATCGAGGGCAAGCGCCAGCAACTGGTGAAGAAAGAGCTGGCCTGGCTGCGCCGCGGCGCCCCGGCCCGCACCGCCAAGCCGAAGTTCCGCATCGAGGCGGCCAATGCCGTCATCGCGGACGTCCCCGAGCCCCGGGACTCCGTCTCCCTCTCCAAGATGGCCACCGCCCGGTTGGGCAAGGACGTGCTGGACCTGGAGGACGTCACCTACTCCGTCCCGGTGCCCGACGGCGGCGGGAGCCGCACGCTGTTCGACGACGTCACGCTGCGGCTGGCCCCCGGCGAGCGGGTGGGGATCGTGGGCGTCAACGGCGCCGGCAAGTCCACGCTGATGCAACTGCTCGACGGCCAGCTCACCCCGGACTCCGGGCGGATCCGCCGCGGCAAGACCGTGCAGACGGCCATCCTCACCCAGGACGTGACGGAACTCGACGAGGTGCGGCACCTGCGCGTGGCCGAGGTCATGGCCCAGGAGGGCAACTCCTTCCAGGTGGGCGGCAAGGACCTGTCCCCGGGGCAGCTGCTGGAGCAGCTCGGCTTCGGCACCTCCCGCCAGTGGACGCCGGTGGCCGACCTCTCCGGCGGCGAGCGCCGCCGGTTGCAGCTGCTGCGCCTGATGGTCGGCTCCCCGAACGTGCTCATGCTGGACGAACCCAACAATTCGATGGGTTGTTCGTTCCGGACACCTCGATTCTACCGTCGTGGTTGGGCGGCGTCACGCCCTGATGCTCGACATCGGGCCCGTGGGAGGCGGTCTGGCGTGCGATGCCGCGCTGCGCTGGCGGGGATGGGTGGTCGCTGATGGCTACACCGCTTCTGGGAGCCGAAGGGCTGCACTTGGAGTACCCGACGCGGGTGGTCTTCGACTCGCTCTCGGTCGGGATCGAGGAGGGCGACCGGATCGGGATCGTCGGCCGCAACGGTGACGGCAAGTCGAGCCTGCTGGGCATGCTCTCGGGGCAGATCGAGCCGCAGGCGGGTCGGGTCACCCGGCGCGGCGGCGTGCGGTTCGGCGTGCTCGGTCAGAGTGACGACCTCGATCCGGAGGCCACGGTCGGGTACTCGATCGTCGGCGACGCTCCGGAGCATGAGTGGGCCAGCGATGCCCGCATCCGCGATGTGATCGGCGGGCTGGTCTCGGACATCGCCTGGGATGCCGTGATCGGCCGGCTCAGCGGAGGTCAGCGGCGCCGCGTAGCCCTCGCCGCCTTGCTGGTGGGTGACTACGAGCTCATCGCGCTAGATGAGCCTACGAACCATCTTGATGTGGAGGGCATCGCCTGGCTGGCCGAGCACATGAAGCGCCGCTGGCCCAAGAACTCCGGTGGGCTGCTGGTCATCACGCACGATCGCTGGTTCCTCGATGAGGTCTGCACCGAGACCTGGGAGGTGCATGACGGCACCGTCGAGCCGTTCGAGGGCGGCTATGCCGCGTACGTGCTCCAGCGGGTGGAGCGCGACCGGATGGCGGCAGCGGCCGAGAGCAAGCGGCAGAACCTGATGCGCAAGGAGCTGGCCTGGCTGCGCCGAGGTGCTCCGGCGCGGACGTCGAAGCCGAAGTTTCGGATCGACGCGGCCAATGAGCTGATCGCTGACGTGCCGCCGGTGCGCAACCCCATCGAGCTGCAGCGGGTCGCGGTGGCCCGGCTGGGCAAGCAGGTCGTGGACCTGGAGGACGTGAGCGTGAGCTTCGGGGATCGGAAGATTCTCGATGACGTGACCTGGCGGATCGCTCCGGGTGAGCGCACCGGCATCTTGGGCGCGAACGGGGCGGGCAAGTCCACACTGCTCGGGCTGATCTGCGGCACTCTGGAGCCGTCCGAGGGTCGGGTCAAGAGGGGCAAGACGGTGCAGGTCGGCATCCTTGATCAGCAGTTCTCCCAGCTCGCCGACATCGGCGGCGACCGGGTGCGCGAGGTCCTGGCACGCACCAAGACCACGTTCCAGATCGACGGCAAGGACCTCACGCCGGCGCAGCTGCTCGAACGGCTCGGCTTCGCCCGCGAACACCTCTCGGCACGGGTCGATGACCTCTCCGGCGGGCAGAAGCGGCGGCTGCAACTGCTGATGCTGCTGCTCAGCGAGCCAAACCTGCTGCTTCTCGATGAGCCGACGAACGATGTTGACGCGGACATGCTCGCGGCGCTGGAGGACCTGCTGGACTCGTGGCCTGGCACGTTGATCGTGGTCTCTCACGACCGCTACCTGCTGGAGCGGGTCACCGACCAGCAGTATGCGATCCTCGACGGCGGGTTGCGGCACGTGCCCGGCGGGGTGGATGAGTATCTGCGGCTGCGAGCCGCACAGGAGCAGCAGGCCGTGACCCCGTCGCCGGTGAGCGCTCAGAGCAGCGAGGAGAAGACGGCGGCGTCGTCTTCGGCTTCGGAGTTGTCGGGGGCGGAGCGCCGGGCGGTGCAGAAGGAAATCGGCGCGATCGAGCGCCGGCTGGAGAAGCTGTCGGGAAGCATCGAGCGCATCCATCAGCGTCTCGCCGACCACGACCAGAGCGACTACGAGGGCTTGCAAGGCCATACCGATGAGCTGCGCCAGGCAGAGGACGAGGTCGCCGAGCTCGAAGAGCGGTGGCTGGAGCTGTCCGAGTCGATCTCCTGACGGGCCAGGGCTTCCGTCCCGCATACATGGGTTCGCGCCTGCCGCTTCGTGAGTGACAGGCGCGAACTGTGTATCGGGGAAGGTCGGGTGGTTAGTCGAAGGGCGGATCGTCTTTCTCGGTCTCGGCATCGCCGTCGATGCGCCGGGCATCGGCGATGCTCAACTCGTACATCGACCCTCGCACGCAGTCGTCGAGGACGGGGCCGGTGAGGATGCCTGTGGCGACGTGGACGGTGACCCCGGCTCGGTCGAGAGCGTCGTCGGTGCGCAGGTTGGCCACGGGGCTCGGCCGAGGCGCCATATCTCGGCGACGATCACGTCGGTGACCTCGCCCTTCGCGGCCTGGTCGAGGAGCTGGGCGAGACCGGGGCCTGTGTGGCCGGCATCGGTGAACACGCCGTCCTCGGTCAGGCCTCGCTCGTGCAGATACTCCCGGCAGTCTTCTGCCTGCTGGTTGGTCTGCGCTTCGCTGCCGGTCGCGCTGCGCAGGTAGAGAACCGCCTTGGTCATGACGCGCCCCCTGCCATGATCGGGGCGGAGGAGACGCCCTGTGCCTGGCGCCGCTGGCGTCGCTCGGTGTGCTCGTGGATGCGCACGCGCGCGAGCAGGACCAGGCTGACGGGGCCGATCCAGAGCATCTTGAACGCTGACCAGATCGCGATGAGCACGATGAGGTTGAGCCAGCCCGGCCCGCCGTCACGGATGATGACGGTCAGCAGGCTCGCGGTGTAGAAGTATGGGATCGCGAGCAGCATTGCCGGGAGGCCCCACTTGAGGCCGTGACGGGTGCGGACCTTGTCGAGCACGATGTTGGTCGGCATCCATCGGCGCATGAAGATGCGGATGTGGATGCTTGCGAACCAGATGAGTCGGAACATGATGCCTCCAAGCACGTAACTGTGGTGAGGCAGTACGTGTGGAGTGTCCCGGAGGACGGCCCCGGGGGGCCTACATGGTGAGGGGTGAATCTGCCTCGGTGCTTCTCACTCTACGCCGCACGTACGACACGCGGTAGCCCCCGTCGGCCGTGCTCGGTCGCTGGCGGTGCACCTTGCCCGTGACTGTCTGGGAAGGGGCACAGATCATGGCGAAGCTGGCAGAGCAGGCGAAGGGTGAGCAGCAGGCGCGGATGATGCTGTCGATGATCGCCGAGCCCGACGACGCGGCCACCGGCCGCGTCCTGCACCGAGTCGGCGGGGTCGAGACGCTGCGGCTGCTCGAAGACGACCAGGCCACAGTGCCGGAGATGTACCGCGCCGATGCGATCGCCTGGCGCAACCGCGTCGCCCCGCGCATTGAGGGCGACATCCCCGCCCGTGTCGCGGATGCGGAACGAGCCGGAATATCCACGCTCATCCCGACCGATACGGACTGGCCGCACTCGCTCAACGACCTCGGCCCCCGCGCCCCGTACCTGCTGTGGACGCGTGGGGCGACATCGTTCCTTTCCGGTGCTCTCACGGATCGGGTCACGATCACCGGCTCCAGAGCCGCCAGCGAGTACGGCGTGCAGGTCGCCGGGCACCTCGCGAGCGATCTCGCGCAGCAGGAGCGCACGATCGTCGCCGGTGGCGCCTATGGCATCGACGCCGCAGCACACCGCGCCGCGCTGACCGCAGGCGGGAGCACGATCGCGGTGCTGGCCGGCGGCGTTGACCGCCCTTATCCGCGCGGCAACTCTGATCTGCTGGCCCGGATCGGTGATCTGGGGGTGCTCGCCAGCGAGGCTCCTCCGGGGGCGACGCCGACCCGGTGGCGGTTCATGGCCCGCGCCCGTCTGCTGGGTGCGCTCTCGGGCGCGACGGTGATCCCGGAGGCGGGCTTCCGGTCGGGATCGCTGCTGGTGGCGACAGAAGCGCACCGGCACAGCCGCGCCGTCGGCGCGGTCCCTGGCCCGGTCACGTCGGCGGCGAGTGCGGGTCCGCATGAGCTCATCAAGCGCGGACGCGCCGAGATCATCACCGATACCGCGGACGTGACCGCCCTTCTGGACTCGCTGCATGATCCGGACCGGCTACTGAACCGCCAGACACCTGGCCGGCAGCTCGATACCCTGCCGCAGAACACGGCGCCGCAGGAGGGGCCGCGCCTGTAGTGCGCCTCATGATCCTGACGGGCTCGGGCTCAGACTTGGAGGAACAAGTCAGCAGAGAGCCATCTCCCGGCGTGTACGGCAGGAACCGACACCGAGAGCGTCCAACCTGCACAAGGAACTACTGTGACGTCGTGTCAGCCTTCAATCGGAGGCGGCGCGCTTGGTACCATCAGGTGTGGGATATCCGTACGAAGACCTAGCAGAGGCTCAATTTGAGGCCCTCGTTGTCCAGGCTGCGAAACTACTCCTGGGCAGGGGTGTTCAGGGGTTTGCCACAGGCGTGGATGGTGGCAGGGATGCTCGGTTTGAGGGGCTTGCAGACGGCTTCCCCAGTGCGGCACGACCGTGGGACGGGATTTCTATCATCCAGGCCAAGCACACTATGTCGTACGGCTATTTCAGCGACTCTGACTTTAGCGGTGGAGCCGCCAGTTCGGTGCTGGCCAATGAGCTTCCGAGGGCCAAGAAGCTCTACGAGAACGGAAAGCTCAATAACTACCTGCTCTACTCGAACCGATATCTCACAGCGAACGCCAATGAAAGAATCATCGAGATGGTCTCAGCTGAGACGGGCATCCCCAGTGAGAGCGTGCATCTTTGTGGAATCGAGGCTCTAGACGAGTCGTTTCGAATGGAACCACGGCTGGCGCAACTGGCCGGGGTAAACCCTCTCGACGGGCCACTTATCGTATCCAGTCGTGAACTTGCGGAAGTCGTGGAGGCGATCGCTGAGATTATCGATGACAACACAACTGGGATGCAAAGTCGTCCACAAGAGCGCACTTCGTTAGCGGCGAAGAACGAACTCAACAGCATGACTGAGAAAACCTCAAGACGCTTGATGGGTAACTATGGCCACCTGCTCACGCAGTTCAAGGACTTCTTGGCCGATCCCGGCAATAGTGCGATTCGTGACCTCTACGATAGCTGCGCGGAAGACTTCGATCTCAAGATTTTGGCCCACAAAGAGGAGCATCACACGTTCGATAAGGTCTTCGGTCAAATAGTTGATCTATTGACTAGCAGAGATCCTCTTCTGGGCAGAAATCGCCGCCTGACGCGAGCAATGGTCTTTTACATGTATTGGAACTGCGATATCGGTGATACGGAGGTCGAAGCGGATGCTGTTTCCAACCAAGCATGACCATCCCGACCAAACCGTAATAGCCGTCTCCGGAACTATGATGAAGTATCTTTCGAGATATCGAGTCGTAACCTACGACGCACTGCTTGAACATTGTCAAAGCAAGAATCAAAAGGTCGACTACCTGTTCTCTCCGGCGATCAGCCTTCTGTTCCTGCTGGGTCTCGTGCGATACCTTCCCAAGTCAGACTCCTTTGAGTGGGTGAAAGCATGAGGCTAGTCAGGCTCTACTCCAATCAACCGAACATTTTCAGCCCGATCGCCTTCAATGAAGGCTTATCGGTTGTGCTCGCAGAAATCCGCCGAGATCAGGGCAAGAGAAAAACCGTACATAATCTCGGCAAGAGCACGGTCGCTCGATTGATCGATTTCTGTCTACTGAAGGGTAGACACTCCAGTTTCTTCTTGTTCAAGCACGAGGATATCTTTGCCAACTTCACCTTCTTCTTGGAACTTCAGTTGGGAGACGGAAACTACATCACTGTTGCGCGATCGGTAGATGCCAAACGCCCCGTTTCGATCATCACCTCCACTGTCGACGTGCCTGATGCGACTGAATTAGAGATCGACCAATGGTCGCACGTAGGACTAGGGATCTCTCCGGCAAAGCGGTTGCTGGACGGCTTGTTCGGATTCTCAGTGATTTCGCCATACGATTATCGAGACATAATGGGGTACGTCTTGCGCGAGCAAGACGACTATAGCGACGTCTTCCACCTGCGCAAGTTTCGAGGTAAGCATAGAGAGTGGAAGCCATTTCTCGCGCACCTGCTCGGCTTCAATGCAGAGTTGACCGTGGAGCTCTACGATCAGGTCGATGAAGAAGAGAAGCTCGACCAAGCGATATCTCACCATCAGCGCGAAGCTGGAACTGCAGATAATGCCGATGTCGGGAAGCTCGACGGAATTATCGCTATAAGAACCCGCGAACTTGACCAATTCCAGTCAACATTGGACACTTTCGACTTCTCGCGTGCAGATGCCGAGGCCACTGAGGACTTGGTTGAAGACATTGAAGAGAAGATCGCCGCGGGAAACGAGGAAGCGTATAGGCTCTCGCAGCTGCTGAACAGACTAAACGATTCTCTCAACGAAGACGCGATCCTTTTTAGCCCGAGCCAGACCGAGAAGCTCTTTGCTGAAGCCGGCGTGGCCTTCCCAGACCAACTCAAAAAGGATTTTGAACAACTTATTGAGTTCAATCGAGCCATCTCCCAGGAGCGTCGTGACTACCTCCTTGAGCAGCGCACCGAAACTGAAGAGAGATTGCAGGCTCTGACGCCTGAACTTGAGTCCTTGCAACGTGAGCGTGCAAGACTCTTTGAGTTCCTTGATGGTTCAGACACTATTGAGAAGTACAAGGAAGTCTCGAACCAGGTCATCAGCATTCGGGCAGATATTGCTTCACTGGACCGGCAGCGTGAGGCACTGACTCAGATCGTGCACCTGCGGCAGGCAAAGCGACAGGTTCAGGAACGTAGAAATCACCTTCAAACTGCTATCGAGCAAGATGTCTTAGTCCAGTCTGAGACGGCAGGCAATCGCTATCGTGAGATCCAACAGTATTTTGATGAGATCGTGCATGACGTTCTCGATGAGCACGCCCTACTTTCGGTAACCGTGGCATCCACCGGTAGTCTTGAGTTTTCGGCTGAGATCGTAGATTCGACGGGCTCTGAAACAAGTGCTGGTAGAGGATTCACGTTTAAGAAGTTGTTGTGCATCGCGTTTGATTTGGCGGTTTTGCGCACTTATCTGGGGCAGCAGTTTCCTAGGTTTTCCTTCCATGACGGCGTGTTCGAGAGTCTCGAACCACGCGCAAAGAGGCGCCTGATCTCGGTCTTGCGTCAGTATGCGGACTTAGGATTGCAGCCTGTTATCACAACTCTTGATTCTGATCTTCCGGAGGCGATTTCCTCGTCGCCTGATGCTATTGAGACGAGCGAAGTGGTATGTACATTGCATGACGATGGGGCTGAGGGCAGGCTATTTCGCACTAAGTCTTTCTAGCCTGGATCGCGCTGTCATCAATCACTGTTTGTAGGCGATGGCCGCCCCCTTTGCTCATATCCTGACTTCGTCCAGATGTCGACCGCGAAATAGTGTCATCTGCCGAGGATCAGCGTCCAAAGGTGATGTTGGAGCCCAGGGGCCCTACACGCATTTCCTGAGCCAAGGGTTGATTCGCTTCTACCGTGAGCACGCGTAGCGCTGCGTTGGCTCGGGCGTGGTCGATCTTCTGCGGGCCGGTTTGTGGGGCCGGGCCGAGTGGGGTGTCGTCGCTGATCTGGTAGCGGTCGCGGTAGGCGGCGATGGTTCGGACGTCGCGTCGCCAGCGTGCCTGCTCGCGCCTGCCGGCGGGAGGGGTGCCGAGCGGCTGGGTCCAGGGCTCGCCAGTCTGGCGGGCAGTGTCGAGGATCGCGTCGGCGCGGGTCTCGATCAGCTCTCGTCGCTCGGTCAGCGCCTGCCGCATGTTTGCGGCGATCGAGCCTTGCACGTGTGGGATGAGGCCGGCGATCAGCCGCGGAGTCTTCCTCGTGCGCCCCGACCCGGCCGGCTGGGCGGTGGCGCGGGCGAGGCGGTAGTGCATGACCTTGGCGATGTCCTCGGCGTCATCGAACCCGCGAGCGGCCACCAGGCGCGGGAACAGCGCGTCAACGTCGTGGTGGTTGGCCTCGGCGCGTCGCAGCTCGGCAGTTAGCGCTCCGAACGCGACCGACCCGATCGCGGCGTCGGCCTGCTCCTCGGTCAGGCCCGAGCCGTGTAGGAGGGCGGCCCAGCGGTCGTGCTGGGCGGCTGCGGCGATGGTCTCGTACTCGGCGGCGAGCTGCGCGATCGAGCCCCACTGGTCCTGCTCGGCGGTGATCGTCTCGTGCGCGGAGACCTCGGCCCCCGAGTGCTGCACCACCCCGTAGAGCACGCTGCGCGAGCTCACATCGGGATTGTCCGCCGGATGCGGTTCAGGATGGTTGGGGTCGAGGCGGTCCAGGATCACGTAGGCCAGATTCGCCAGCCGACCGCGAGTCATCGCGACATAGAAGTTCTCACGGGTCGAGGACGGCTCGACCAGCACATGCGCGGTATCGACCGTGACGCCCTGGGCCCGGTGCGCAGTGACTGCGTATCCCAGATCGACGTGCTCTGCCACGTAGTCGGCGGGCAGCACGATCGACCCGAAACGGTGGCCGGGCTTGCGGATCGTGATCGACCCGTCATCGCGCACGTCGGTGATCTGCCACCGTTCGCCGTTGCGCACCCAGCCACGGCCGGTGCCGGTGCGCAGGCGCCGGTCGTTGCGGCGGGTGATGATCGTGTCCCCGACCCCGGCGGACGTGCCCTCGGCTAGCGCGACTTCGCGGCCGGGCTTGATCTTCCCGGTGAGGATGAGATCGGCGCGGGCTCTGGCGTTCAGTGCGGTCACGTCCTCGCGGGTCTCGGCGATCAGCACCGAGGCCCGTCCGGCGTCGCGGTCGGCACGCCAGGCGGTGTAGGCGGCGTCGATCATGTCCTCGGCATCACCGTCGCTGACGCGGTCGTGAGCGAGGTACGTGTCGATCACGCGGGTGCGGCCGTGGCGCAGATCGAGGGAGGCGGTCTTCTCCCATTCATGGACGAAGCGGTGCACGTCCACGAGCTCGGGGGCGTCGTCGCGGTCGGCCACGAGCATCCCGAAGCTCCCACCCGCATCGACGGATTGGAGCTGCCCGTAGTCGCCGACCAGCAGCACCTTCGCGCCCGCCTCGGCCGCGAGGCCGGTGATGCGATCCAGCGACAGGGTGCCGGCCAGGGAAGCCTCGTCGATGATGACGAGCTGCCCGGCCGGGAACGTCTCCCCGTGGAGGAGATGGTTCTGCCACCATTTCGCCGTGTTCTCGGTCGCGATCCCGAGATCCTCGCCGAGGACCTGCGCCGCCACCGCCGACGGTGCCAGCCCGACCACGGACCCGTTCCCGTGCTGCTTCTCCCATGTCCGACGCAACGCCGACATGGCGGTGGTCTTCCCGGCTCCTGCCGGGCCGACCAGCACGTCGAGAACCCTCCCGGAGACCGCGATCTGGGTGAGCGCTTCGGCCTGGTCGTCACCGAGCAGGCGCCCTTCCCGGTCGGGCTTCGCGGTGATCTTCTCGACCGTCTCGACCTCGACCACCGGGCCGGTCAGGGTGCGGGAGCGTTCCAGGAGACGGTCTTCGGCCTCCAGCAGCACCGTGGAGGAGAACACGGTCGAGTGGCGGGGCCGGAACACGCTGCTGCCGTCTGGGCGGCGGAACGCGGCCGGGCTGGTGGCGAGCTCGGGCGGCGTCAGCCGCAGCGAGGACTGCTCGGCGGCATCGGCGATCATCTCCACGATCGCCTCCCGGTCGCTCGCTGTCGCGAACCTCCATGCCATCGACTGCCGGCTCGCCTCGGAGTGCAGGTTCCATCGCCGCCAGGTCGAGCGTTTCTCGCCGACGACCTCGACCACCGCCTGCCCGAGCTCGGAGATCACCTCCAACGGCACATCATCAGCCCGCAACGGCCGCACCTGCTGCGCCTCGGCGAGAAGGCCGCCGGCCCAGCCGGTCGCGTCCTCACCCAGCAGACGACCTGCCCGCTCACGCCAGCCGCTCGTCAGGTCGGCCAGGGAATGGACCTGTTTCTCGGGGCGTGTAGCGAGGGTGGCCTGGGCGCGCAGACGCACGATCGTCCGCGCCGAGGGCCGGCGGCCGTGCTCGGCGGTGTAGGCGGCGATGAGCCGGTCGGTCTCGGCATCGATATCGCGGGCGCGGGAGGAGAACTCCTCGATCAGCTCCTCGCTGACCCCGGTGATCTCCCACGCCGGGTTACGGTCCCGGCCCCGATCCCGCGCCTCCCACTCCACGCCGAGCGTGCCGGTGAGGCGGTCGGCCAGGACCGCGTTGTAAAGCTCCGAGAGCGCGACGACCGCCGCGTGCATCGGGCGGCCATCCAGTGACCGCCATCGTCCGTCCAACGCGGTCTGGACCTTGTTGGAGATCACGACGTGAGTGTGCAGCTGCGGGTCCCCGGAGCGGCTGTCGTAGTGATCGAAGGCCGTGGCGATCAGTCCGGTCACGTCGACCTGGGCGACCGCGCCGTCGGCGGCGGTGTAGCCGGTGCGGGTCGCGGCGACCTCGCGCTCCATGAAGTCCACGACCTCGGCGATCGCCTCGTGATGCGCCTGGGCGATCAGGGCCTGCGTGCCGGCGTCGGCCACGCCCCACAGCACGGAGACGGACTTCGGCACCGAGAACGTGTAGTCGAACCCCGCGACCGCACGGCGGTTGCCCCGCTCGATCTCCTCGGCCTCGATCTGGCTGATCTGCTCGGCACGCTCACCCATCCCCAGGCCGGGGTCGAGGTCGGCGGCGCGCTTCTCGATCCGGTCGGCGACCGAGACGTACCGTGGGAAGGCCCGCCCGAGCGGGTCGCCGCTGACGGGATCGCGGCCC
Organism: Citricoccus sp. NPDC079358; assembly: GCF_040702545.1. Lineage (NCBI taxonomy): Bacteria > Bacillati > Actinomycetota > Actinomycetes > Micrococcales > Micrococcaceae > Citricoccus > Citricoccus sp. NPDC079358. The sequence continues at coordinate 49,835 of NZ_JBFBLI010000005.1, read as the reverse complement.
ATCCCGATCAGCAACTGCAACTGCGACTCCGAGACCTCATCGCCGAGAGCGATCCGCCCGTCGCCGAGGCCGCGAAGGGCCGACCCGATCCAAGTGCCCGGTGGTGTTCCCTCTTCCGTGTAATACCTGGTCAACGGGGTCGAGAGGGAGCGGTCGCCGTCGGCGGCAGCGATCGTGCGCAGCAGGTACTTGTACCCGTCGCCCGCGCTCATCACCCGCATCGAGACCGTCATGCAGACCAGGTGGACAGACTCACCACGGCATCGGTGTGAGCCTCAATGCCGGAGGTTGGCTACAGGGCCGGCCCGTCGTCGGACGGGCCGCGCCGCCGGGGAGCCTGCACGGTGGGCTCGAAGGTCGAGCGAAAGGGGTTCGGGAGCTGTCGGCGTGTTGCACTGGGGTTGCGCAACTGGTCGATCTCGCGCCGTTGCGCCTGGAGTTGCTCGTTCAGACCGTCTATGCTTGTGCGCAACTCGGCGAGCTGCTCGCTGATCTTCGCGTTGGCCTCGGTCAGGTAGTGCATGATCGCGGCCTCGTAGCGCTCGGCATCAGAGGGTTGCAGCTCCGCGTTCACCACAACGAACTCAGCGAGAGCAAACGATCCGTTCCCGGCGGCCTCACTCATGCGACGGGAGGCCATGCGGGAGAACATCGCCGTGCGAGCGGCCCAAGGCGGGAACTCGCCACCGTAGATGTCGCCGAAGGCTTCCTGGATGAGCTGGACCGTCTCCGGAGTGAGCAGCACCGGGTTCTCGCTCTCGATGACGGAGGCCAGCGCCATGCAGCTCTCAGCAACCGCGTGGTGCGAGGCAGTCCTGCCCTTGATCTCATGCGTGAGGTTCGGAGGCTCCAGCTCGTGCGGCTTCTGCTTCGTGAACACGTTCCAGAGATCGACTCCCGTGCGCTCACGGTAGGCGTCGTAACGACGTAGATCGTCAGCGATCTTGACTCGCTCAGCCTCCGTGATCGCGAGCTCCACCCGTTCCACCATGACCTGTCTCCTGTCCGTTCGCTCGGCCCGCCGCGGGGCCTGTCGATCTCCAGGCGACCGCGCGATCCCGCCGCCGCGAAGCCTTGTCAACCTGGGTTGACACCTTGATCTGCAAGAGGTGTGGACCAACTCTGAGCGGTAGGTGATCAGGCTGGCGACGAGAGAACGCCGAGCCAAAAATTGTGCCGTGGGAAGCCCGGTAAGGGGCGCGCAGGTGACAGGGAGGTGAGTGGGAAGCACTGGAGCAGTTCGGCGCCGGAGACGGACTCGCTTACCTAGCAGCAACCAGACCGGTAGGGCAGGAAACCGCTCAGCACCGGGAAAGCCAATCACCCGGAGCAACTTGTGTCTGCACGTCGCACTTCCCCCGTTTCCTCGCCGCGAATTGGCTCGCTCTTCAGTGGGTACGGAGGGCTCGACCTTGCCGTCGAACACGCCACTGGTGGGGGGATACGGTCTGGTTCTCCGAGATCAACATCTCGGTCGCGCAAGTCTTCTCTCACGATTGGTCGGATGCCCCAAACCTCGGCGACATCTCCGTCATAGACTGGAGTACCGTACCGCCGGTCGAAATCGTGATAAGCGGCTTCCCCTGCCAGGGCGTCTCAATCGTCGGCAAGGGTGCAGGCATCGCGCCAGGTACTCGCTCGGGGCTCTGGTCGTGCATGGCACGCGCAATCGAGGAGCTGTAACCCGCGTGCGTCGTGATCGAGAACGTACGGGGTTGCTCTCGGCCCCCGCTACCCGACCCGAGATGGGGTATCAAGTGGACCCGTTGACCGTGATCCTACAGCCGCTGACCATGCAACCGTTTGCGACTTGGCATCCGACCCGTGCGGTCTGGGGACGCATCAGCCCGACCTCTTCGGACGGTAGGCGCCATACTCGGAGACCTGGCCGACTTGCGGTATGACGCACGATGGATCGGCCTACCGCCTTCACTTTCCGGCGCTGATCACCATCGCTTCCGTATCTTCATCGTCGCCTACCGCAGGGGCGCTGTTCCGGACGCCGCTAGCAACGGACTCCTCTCGGGGCGGAGAGACGATGGAGACGGTCAGAGCCCGCGGCGGCACTATCGCACTGAGCCATCAGATAATCGACCTCGCACTCAACGGACCGGGCGGCTCGACCATCAACTCGAACTCAGCGGAGACCCTGTTCGCGCTAGTCGACAGCATCTTCGTCGCTGGGGGCGATACGCCGACGCCGTCGCACGATGGGAGCACATCACCCGACGCGGCGCCCCTGCCCCCGCAGTTCTGAACGAGGACAGAGGCTCACGTTCGTCGCCGGAGTTCGTGGAATGGCTTATAGGTCTGCGAGTCGGATGGATCACCGACCCGATGGGTGATCTGACTGCAAATCAGCAGAACACCGCGTTGGGTAACGGGGTCCTGCCACTTCAAGCGCTCCTTGCCCTGCGCAGTCTTGGACTACGTATGGAACCACGCTGATTTGGGCGATCGTCAACTGCCGCGCAACGATCGGCGGAGTTCGGGAACAGTTCGACGGCCGAGCCTCAGATAATACCTTCGAGGCGCTGCTCGATCTGCGGCTTCGGCATCGCCCCGATGATCTCGCGCACGATCTCACCCTTGTCGAAGACCTTCATCGCAGGGATCGAACTGATGTTGTAGCGCGAGGCGATGTCGGGGTTCTCATCGACATTGAGCTTGGCGATGAGGAGCTTTCCATCCTGCTCGGCAGCAATCTGGTCCAGGACGGGCGCGATTGCACGGCACGGGCCGCACCAGGCTGCCCAGAAGTCCACGAGCACGGGAACCTCGCTCTGGAGCACAACCTCATCGAAGGTCTGGGTGTCGACGGTGGTGACTTCGCTCATGGGACTGATTTCCTTCCTGTTACACGTTGCGTGCGATAGACCGCACGCACACCACAACACCCTACCCCCTGGGGGTATTCCCGTGGTGCTGGTTTCAGGCCAGTCGCAACGTGGTCAAGCAGGTTTGCGCATCGTCGTCGACGCTCGAAAGTTTGGAGGTGGCGGTCTGGCCGTCGTGGGTGATCGAGATCGATGTCTCGATGCCTCGGGGCAGCCAGATCCCGACGAAGCCGTTGTCGAGGGTTTTCATCTCCTCGTCGACGATCGTCTCGCCGGTCGTCGCATCCGTCACCGTGACGGCCACGTCTGCGTTGCGCAGCTCACCCAGGCATCCGGTCGGGCTGTGGTAGTAGCAATCATGGGTCTGCGACCGATACGGGGCGACGGATACGTAGATCTCGTTACTTGGCAACCGCACCTCTGCCGTGTGTTCGTGCTGATCGGTGAGCGTGACCGCCTCCGCAGTGATCGACGTGGTCAAGGCCTCCGTGCGTTCGTCCAGCGGGATCGCATCGAGCGTTTCGACCAGCTCACGCACGTCGAGGCCATCGAGACCGTTCTCGGCAAGGATCTCGGCTCCGCTGGCCGAGGAGGCTGAGGGTGAGTCGTTGGCGGCCGTGCATCCGGTGAGCAGGAAAGCGCCGACCACGACGGTGATTGCAGCGGTTTTCGTTCCGCCGTACTTCGGGAATGGCCTGAAGTTTTTCATGGGATTCCTTACCGTGTCTGCCCGTGGTGCCAATTGGCCACACTACCCCATAGGGGTAGTGCCTACCTGCGTGACGCGGAAGCGCCCCCGCCCGGAACGAGCCCGGGAGGGGGCACTGCGTTCAGTCGTGCTTGCTGATTTCCGGTTCATGTTCGGCAATGTGCTCGGTCTCGACCTGGAAGGTCGAGTGATGGATGGAGACCTCGAAGTGTCCTGCGACGCAATCTTTGATCTCGCGGAGCGTCTGCGCGGCATGACCGTCGGTGAAACACTCGTCGTCGACGACGACGTGGGCGGTCAGGGTCGGCAGGCCGGTCGCCACAGTGGAGGCGTGCAGGTCATGGACATCTTTGACATGGTCAAGCTCGAGGATGTGCGAACGCACCTTGTCGAGGTCGAGGCCCTTGGGAGTGAACTCCATAAGGACGCCGGTGGTCTCGCGCATGAGCTTGAACGCGCGAGGCACGATCAATGTGGCGATAAGCAGTCCGGCGATGGCATCGGCCTGCATGAACCCGGTCGTGGCGATGACGATCGCCGCGATGATCACTCCGAGCGACCCAAGGGCATCATTGAGAACTTCGAGGAACGCGGCACGCATGTTGAAGTTCGAACCGCGGCTGGAGGCGAGGATGGCGATGGCGATGATGTTCGCGACCAGGCCGATGATGCCGAATATCAGCAGTTCGCTTGCGGGCACCTCCGGCGGCTCGAACAGTCGCCGGATGCCTTCGATGGCGGCGTACGTGCCCACCACCAGCAGCAGTGCCGACTGTCCGAGGGCTGCGATCACTTCGATACGCCGGAACCCCCAGGTGCGCTTGGAGTTGGCGGGCTTGAGCATCAGCGTCGCGGCGATCAGTGCGACCAGCAGGCCGGAGGCATCGGTAATGGCATGGGCGGTGTCGGTCAGCAGTGCGAGGCTGCCGGTGATGACCGAACCGATGGCCTGGGCGACGACGATCGTCGCGGTGATCGAGAATGCGATCCAGAGTTTCTTGCGGAAATCTCCGGGGTGACCGGTCTCGCTGGCGGCGGGGCCGTGATTGTGTCCTGCGCCCATGTCTACTTCTTCTCCGTATCTGTCGCGTGGTGGGTATGTGGGAGTCGCAGGTGCGTGCAGAGCAGGGCCTGCGTGCCGGTGGCATCGAGGAGGCGTTCGGCAGCGGCGATGAGGGTACGCAAGAGCTCGGACTGTGCCAGCGAGTACCAGGTGGAGCGCCCTTCCGGGCGCATCGTCGCCAGTCCGCACTCGACGAGGAAGCCGACATGCTTGCTCACCGTGGACTGGGCCAGGCCCATGTGCTCGACCAGGTCCCGGACCCGGTGCTCCCCCGAGGCGAGGTGCTGCACGATCGCTAACCTCGTCGGCTCCGCAAATGCCTGGAACAGGTGGGCGTACGCTACTGTCGCCACTTCGTCGAGGGTTGCCCCCTCCTCTTGAATCATCGTCATAGAACGATCATATCGCTCTAGAGCGATATTGTCGAGTGTGATCTGTCGCTCCGACACGGAATGAAGCTCAGGGGTCCCGTCGCACCCGAGGATGGGCTACCTGGGGGATGGTCGGTCGCATAGCTGCAGTGGGAAGCTACGCCAGCTGACCATCGGCCCCGGTGGAGAGCAGGCGGGGTGGGGAGCCGATGTCGATGAGTCGGGTGAAGTAGTCCTGTGCGCAGGTGGCGAAGACCCCCACCTGCGGGCGGCTCCTCCTCTGCCCTGGCCAGGTCAGCGCCACGGTCACCGGTGGGGCATCCTCGATGGGCAGATAGACCACCTCCGGCGCGCGGTGATTGTGCGTTGTCGCCTCTGCAGTGATGCCGATGGCGTCGCCGACAGCGATGCGGGTTAACCACTCGCCCGTGTTCGCCACCGAGATCGTGCGCGGCATGTGAGCAGTCGTACTCCACAGCTCCCCGGTGGCCGTCGGAGCGGTCGCGCAGACCGCCACCAGCCCGTCAGCGAGATCGGCCAGGGTCACCGACTCCTGCCGGGCACGGGAGCCGCTGCTCGCTACCGATACAACCAGGCGTTCGGTGAACAGCGGTAACCGCTCCAAACCCGGACCAATGGCACGTTTGTGGGTGAAGAAGAGCGGATGAGTGCGGCATCGATCGCCCCCGTCGCGCAGCGCCCAGATCGGGTCCGTCGGGCGACTGTATTCGATGAGCTCAGCGTGCCCACGCTTCCATTCCGGGAACAGAGGCAAGATGTGACGGCCAAAGCCGGCCCAGGCGCAACGGCACCAGGATGCGCAGTGAGGCCGTGGTGCGATCTTCCAGGTGAAAAGGCAGGTTTGAATCCGGTTCCGAGAAGGGCACATGGGCCTGGGTCCGACGATCAGACTCTGCTGTGAGCCGCGGGCCCGCCCTCGCCCTCCCAGCGATCAAGTGAGCAGATCCTGGAGCGGCCGAACTTCAGACGGATGCCGTAGCCGCCATTGGGTCCGTCAGGCAGAAATTCTGCCCCCAATTCTTCGAGCGCGACCCGCGCACGCCCCTGCTTCTTCTCCGACAAGTCGTGTCACCCCTTCTCGAAGTCGCGCAACTCTTCCTTGGTCACGTTGGCTTCACGGGCGACATACTGGGCGCTCACTTTCACGAGGATGCGCGCGGCGCGTGTCATGTCACCGTTGAAGATGTGCTGGCTCTCCATCACTCGCCTCCTGCGACGTGTGTCCTATTGGGCTCAGCGGGAAGTGGAGGTGCCTACGGGATTCGAACCCGTGTAAACGGTTTTGCAGACCGCTGCCTATCCTCTCGGCCAAGGCACCAAGTCGCCGGCGAGGTCAGTCGCCCGGCGTGAGGCCGGCAACCAAGTTGAAGGCGCCGGTGAGAATGTTCAGCGACACGACCCCGACGACATCAGAGATCTCACGGTCGCTGTACCCGTATCCCCGAAGCTCGTCAATCTGCTCGTCGGTGATCGAGGCAGGCTCACGGTAGACCTGGACGCCGAGCGCGATCATCGCCGCGACCGGGCCGGTCATCGCCGTACCCTGCTGGGCGAGTGCGATCTCGTCATCGCTGACCCCGAGCGATCGTGCCGCGCTGATGTGCGAGGCCAGGCACATTCCGCATCCCTGCTTCGACTGCACGGCGATCGAAACGAGCTCGCTGACCTTACGGTCGAGCTTGGCGCGACGCATGGCTTTGCTCAGGTCGAGATAACCGCCGAGCACCGCCGGGGAGTGCGCCATCGTCGAGACCATGTCTCCGACCTGGCCGTGCCGCTCGACGAGATCGCCGAGCAAGTCTCGTGAGGCCCCCACTGCAGTCTCAGGGGTTAATCGGGAAAAACGGGGCATGATGCCTCCTCTGTCAGTTCGGTCGCGAGTTCGAGGTGGGAGAACCCGCACGAGTGCGTCCCTGCTGCTGATGTTCGGCATGGAAGATCGCAGCCTCAGCCAGCGCCCCGGCATGCACACCGTTCAATAGGTAGAAGTCGCCGACTCGCGTCGCTGCCGACTCACGAACCCGGCCGGCTCCAGGCGGTGAAGCTCGTGGGAGGTCTGGTCGACGGGAAGGTCGACGATGTCCGCCAGATGATTGGCAGAGACCTCGATGTCGCGAATGGCGAGGATCATCTTCACACTCACCGGATTCGCCAGCAACGCGAAGACTCCGAGCGCCGCATCCAGATGCGGTGTGTCATACGTGGCGTGCACGTGCTCAACCTCTTCCATAGCCATCAATATTACCCTTTACCCCTATGGGGTATCAAGTGTTATCCGGTCGATGTGACGGACTCGGAGACGCGTGGCCGGGTGCGGCGGATCGGGGTGAGGCCAGAGACGACGGGTCCGCGCAGGAGCACGTGTCCAGTCGGGAGGGTCAACCGCGTCCAACGGCCGGCGGTTGAGATCGTGGCCCCGTTTCCTCGGCTGAGGAACCCGAAGACGTAGGCGGCGAACGCAACGCCTTGTGGCAGCGATGCGAGTGCCGTGTCCGGGGTGCCCCAGACCGTGCCCCGGATCTTGCGGACGACATCGTCGCCGGGTTTGTCGGGAAGTGCTTGGGCGACGGCCTCGATGCCGGCACGGGCGCTGCGCATCAGCGTCAGGCTGGACACATCCGCAATAAGTCTCCACCCGTGTTGCGGGGGTTCGACGCTGGTCCAGGCGGGTGCCAGCGCGGTTTCCGGCAGCGCCAGGGTCAGAGGGTCGGCGGTCGCGGTCAGGGTTTCGACGGTGACGTCGCACTGCAGCTCGGGGTCGGAGCGGAGCGTGCGAAGGACGAGGATCGTAGGAGTGCGGTCGAGCGGGCCACGGGGCGTTAGCGCGGCTGCGCTCATGCGCAGCAGCCCGGCCGCGGCCTGCAAGCGCACGCCGCGGGCGCCGGCCCGCGCGGCCCGCTGAGCGAAGGTGAGCGCGTCGCGGGCGGACGGCGCGTCGGCGAGGATCAAGCGCGCTGGCATCGTGAGGGTTTGTGCCCGCCGTGTCCTGGAACGGGGTGGTCGGGGTCCGGGTTCAGGAGCGCACGAGCCGGTTGATGGCGTCAGTGGCTTCCTGGATCTTCTCGACGGCCGCCTCGTCGCTGAGCTTGGCGGCATCAAGCACGCAGTGCTTGAGATGGTCGTCGAGCAGACCAGTCGCGACCCCCTGGAGGGCACGGGTCAGGGCGGAGACCTGGGTGAGGATGTCGATGCAGTACTTCTCCTCATCGATCATCTTCGCGATCCCACGCGCCTGTCCTTCGATGCGCTTCATGCGGCCGAGATAGCGCTCCTTGTCGCTGATGTAGCCGTGCTGGTGGGAATCGGTATCGACAGACATGGGCATGTCCTTACTTCTGGCGCTCCAGGACGGAACGCGTGCTGGCTTGGGGTGTGAGGTCAATGCGCCGCAGCAGCTGGGCGTTGAGCGCGACAACCACGGTGGAGGCCGACATCAGGATCGCGCCGATCGACATTGGCAGGACGAATCCCACCGGTGCCAGAATACCGGCCGCCAACGGCACCGAAAGAAGGTTGTAGCCAGCGGCCCACCACAGGTTCTGCTTCATCTTGCCGTATGCGCGTCGCGACAGCTGGATGATCGAGAGCACGCTGCGCGGGTCGGAACTGGCCAGGATCACCCCGGCGGAGGCGATGGCGACATCGGTGCCCGCGCCGATCGCGATGCCGACATCGGCCTGCGCCAGAGCCGGGGCGTCGTTGACGCCGTCGCCGACCATCGCGACCCTCTTGCCCTCTTCCTGCAGCTGGGAGACCTTCGCGGACTTGTCCTCCGGGCGCACGCCGGCGAAGACGCGGTCGATGCCGAGCTCCTTTCCGACCTCGTTCGCCACCGCCTCGGCATCGCCGGTGATCATGACGACCTCGACACCGAGGGCGTGGAGGGCGTCGACGGCGTCGCGGGATTCTGGCCGGACCTCATCGGCGAGCCTCAGCCCGCCGACCACCTGGCCGCCGCGGAGAACGTGCAGAATGATCGCGCCCTCGGAGCGCCATGCCTCGGCCGTGCCGACCTCGTGCTGACCGGTCTCCTCGAGCAGCCGGGGCCCGCCGACGCGGACCTCCTGGCCGGCTACGGTCGCGGTGACGCCGACAGCGGGCGAGGATGAGAAGCCGCTGGCCTGCTGGAGGGCAAGGCCCTTGTCCTTGGCGGCGGTGACGATAGCCTTGGCAAGCGGGTGCTCGCTGTCGGCCTCGGCCGAGGCAGCGAGGGCGAGGACCTGGTCCGCGTCGAGTTCCCCGGTCGGCTCGACGCCGGTGACGGTGGGCTCCCCCTTGGTCAGCGTGCCGGTCTTGTCGAACAGCACCGCGTCGACCTGCCGCATCGACTCCAGCGCCAGGCGGTCCTTCACCAGGACGCCGCCGCGGGCGGCCCGCTCGGTGGCGATGGAGACGACCAGCGGGATCGCCAGGCCGAGCGCGTGGGGGCAGGCGATGACGAGCACGGTGATGGTGCGCACGACGGCCTCGTCGGGCATGCCGATGAGCGTCCAGACGACCGCAGTGACCAGCGCCGCGCCAAGAGCGAACCAAAACAGCCAGGCCGCGGCCTTGTCGGCGATCCGCTGGGCGCGGGAGGATGAGTTCTGCGCCTCGGCGACGAGCCGATTGATGCCGGCCAGGGCGGTGTCGTCACCGGTGGCGGTAATCTCCACCCGCAGGCCGGAGTCGGTGGCCACGGTGCCGGCGGTGACGGTCTGGCCCTCGCCGCGAGAGACCGGGCGGGACTCGCCGGTGATCATGGACTCGTCCATGTCGGCGCGGCCGTCGACGATGGTTCCGTCGGCCGGGACGCTGCCGCCGGGGCGCACGATGACCACGTCGCCCACGTCGAGGTCGGCTGGGGCCACCTTGACGACGTTCTCGCCCTCGACGCGCTCGGCCTCGTCTGGCAGCAGTGCCGCCAACGTGTCGAGCGCCGAGGTGGTCTGGGCCAGGGAGCGCATCTCGATCCAATGGCCCAGCAGCATGATTACGATCAGCAGCGCCAGCTCCCACCAGAATTCGAGCTCGTGATGGACGAGCCCGAGCGTGGCGGCCCAGGAGGCGAAGAAGGCCACCGTGATCGCCAGAGCGATGAGCAGCATCATCCCGGGCTTGCGGGACTTCAACTCGCTGACGGCACCGGTGAGGAAGGGTCTGCCGCCCCAGACGTACATGATGGTGCCCAGCGCCGCGGCGACCCAGCCCGCCCAGCCGGGGACCTCGTAGCCCAGCAGCATGGCGAACATCGGCGAGAGGGCGACCGCGGGGATGGCGATGACGAGATTGATCCAAAACAGCCGGCGGAACTGACCAACGTGGTCCCCGTGCCCGCCATGGCCACTGTGATCTCCGTGCCCACCGTGCTGGGCGTGCTCATCGTGGCCGCCATGCTCGTCGAGGCCCCTGTGGCCTGAGTGCTCCCCGCGGTCCATGGCGTGGCCCTGATGCCCGGTGTGCTGACCCTCGCGCGTGCCGTGCACATCCGCCGAGGCGTGCGCGGACACAGACCCGTGGTGATGCTCGCCGTGGGCGGGTGTATCGGTTCCGTGACCGTGGTGCTGGTGTGAGTTCGGGTCCGTCATAATTCCTCTCCTCCGTCATCGAGCCAGGCCGATTGCCGCTCACCCGGTGACCGGGCAAGCGAACGTCGGCTCAGGACGCTGGTTGGATCTCGCTCTCAACGACCCACTTGTGGTTCGTCATCTTCATGCCGTCCGTCTCGTAGTCGACCATGTAGACCGTCTCATCGGTGGACGAAGCGTTGGTGGCCTCTACGCCTTCCATGCCTTCCATGTGCTCGGCGAGCAGAGTCACCTCTGTGCCGTCGGCCAGACGCTCGTCGCCGGCATCCTCAATTTCTTCCTGCACGACCCACTTGTGATCAGTGACGGGGTCGCCGCCACCTGCGGGCGTGTAGTTCACGGAGTACGTGTACGTGTCGAATGCACCGGAAATCGTTGCTGTAGCCCCTTCCATGCCTTCCATGTGGTCGGCCGTGAGCTGCACCTCGGTACCGACAGGGTAGGTGGGCTCACTGGCTTCGGCGATACCCTCGGGTGCCGGTCCGCCGTCCATCGGGTGCTCCATCTCCTCATCACCGCTTTCTGCGTTGTTGCCGCCGTGGCCCTGATGCTCCTCAGTAGCCGAAGGGTCGGTCTGCTGGTCGTCGTCTGCTCCGCTGGCGCAACCGGCGAGCACGAGCGCCACTCCGAGCGCTCCCGCTGCCAGTCCTGTTCGCAGTCTCCTCTGCATGTCATTTCCTTTCATCAATATGCCTACCGTATACCCCTAGGGGGTACTAGTCAAGGCTTGTGTGTTGTGTCGGTATGGATCAATCGGAAGCCCCCCTTCTCAGAGGGTCTGCTCGTGTTGGATGGGCAATGCGGCGATGAGGGGATGGTCGAAGCCCGTCGGTCCGATCTTCGCGGCTCCCCCGGGAGAACCCAACTCGTCGAAGAACTCGACGTTGGCCTTGTAGTAGTCAGACCATTCGTCCGGCAGGTCGTCTTCGTAGTAGATGGCCTCGACGGGGCAGACCGGTTCGCAGGCTCCGCAGTCGACGCATTCGTCGGGGTGGATGTAGAGCGAGCGTTCGCCCTCGTAGATGCAGTCGACAGGACATTCGTCGATGCAGGCGCGGTCCTTGACGTCCACGCAGGGAAGCGCGATCACGTAGGTCATGGCTGCTCCTCTCGGTCGGGTGCGGATCGGCGGTGAGAGCCGGTGGGAGGCTCGGGGAAGTCGTCAGTCTCTGCCGGGCCTGCGGCCGGGTGCGGGATGCGCAGGCGCAGGACGGTGGCGACGAGGCTGAGGGCGATGATGATCGCACCGAGGATCGTCATCGTCCCCGACAGGGTGAGCACCGGCACGAGCAATCCGGCGACGATGGTGGGCAGGCCGAATGCCAGGTAGGCAACTGTGTAGATCACAGCCATCACGGCGGCGCGTTCCGACGATGCCGTGTGGGGCATGAGTGTGCGCAGTACCCCGAGGAACGCTGTGCCGAACCCGGAACCGACGATCGCGACCGAGGCGACATAGGCTGAGTAGGAACCGAGTGCGAGGGCGCCGATGCTCACCGCGGTGCCGAACGCCAGGGCACTGGTCGCATACAGGCTGATGGTGCGGGCGGAACGCCGCTGTAGGACGGACGAGGCGGTGACTCCGGAGATCGCCAGTGCGAAGATGACGATCCCAGCTTGGGTGTGCGTGGAGCCCCCAAGCTCACTGCCGACGAGGTCGGCCCCGAGCGCGAGGAAGAGCCCGTTGGTCGCCCACCCGGCGATGATCACGGGCACGCCGGCGGTGAACATGCGGCGCAGGTGCGGTGGCACGGTGAACCGCGGACGGAGGTCGCCACGTCGTATCCGGGTCTTCGGGACCAGTTCCGGTGTGCTCCACACGACCGTTGCCACGATGAGGAAGGCAAGCACGAGCGACCCGAAGACGGCAGTTGTCGGTTCGGAGGTGAGATCGAGGAGAAGCGCAGCACCAAGAGCCCCGGCCCCAAGGCCAATCATCGGGCCGATCGTGTTCCACAGGGCTGCGATGTTCCGATGCGACGGGAACTCGAAATCGATCATCATCGCCGACAGCGCCGGGATCAGCAGACCCGCTGCGAGCCCTTGCAAGGCTCGGGCGACCAGGAGCGCCGCGAGGCTACCGGCGAACCAGAACATGGCCACGCTCAGCGCCAGCGCCAAAGAACCGGCGGCCACGACCGGACGTCGGCCGACGTGGTCGGAGAGTGGTCCGAGGTAGAGCAGCGCGGCCAGGAGGGTGAAGGTGTAGACCGCGAACACGAGTGTGGTGGCGACGGGGATGAGTCCGAGCCGATCGGCGATCTGGGGGTAGAACAAGGACGGCGCGCTGGCAGCGGCCATCATGAGAATGGTCGCTGCCAGCGAGAGCACGAAGCCCCGCCGTGGGATCTGCCTAATACAGTCTCCCGCCATCGCCTATGCCCGCACGCCGTGGAGCTGCTGCCCCCACTGGTAGACGGTGCCGACTGCGTCGATGCCAGTGACGCCGACGACGATGCCGTCGGTCTCGTGGCGGACGATGAACTCCTCACCGGCTTCCAGGTGGGCGTCTGCGCCGGCTGTGTACCCGACTCCGGAGATCATCTGACCGTAGACCATTGCCATGTAAGGGCTGCGTGGCAGGTAGGCGCCCGGATCGTCGCTAATGCCGAGGTCGTGCAATGCGGCCTGCGCGGCATGCGCACCCTGTGCGGCGGCGTCTTCCCAATGGTCGATGCGCCAGGCGCCCAGTGCCTCGTCGTGGTGCGTGGCCACACCTCCGGCCGCGTAGACGTGGTCTGCCGCGGCGCGGAGGTGATCGTCGACGTCGATACCGTTCGTCCACGGTAACGGGGCTGCGGGCGTCGTGCCGAGCGCGAGGAGAAGGAAGTCAGCCACGACGGGATTTCCGTCGTTGAGGGTGATGGTGACACCGGATTCTGTTTCGTCGACATGCTGGAGAGTGCGACCGAATCGGGCCTGCACCTTGGCGGCATGGTCGGCGGCGAGGCGCTCAGCCACGGGCGCCCCAAACGCTCCGACACCGGGAATGGAACTGCGGGAGACCAGCGTGACCATGTGTCCGTCGGCTTGCAGAGACGAGGCTGTCTCGGCTGCGATGATTCCACCGCCGTAGATCGCTACCCGCGCGGGTCGCCCCAGTCCGGTCAGCAGCTTTCGGATGCCCAGGGCATCCTCCACGGAGTGAAGAGCGGTGACCCGCCCTTGTCCGGCGTCTTCGCCGCCGAACACGTCAGCGGGCAGGGAGCGAGGCATACTCCCGGTCGCGACGATGAGCGCGTCGTAGGAGACCTGTGCGCCGGAGGTCAGCTGGACCTGCTTCGCCGAGGTATCGACTTTGAGCACGGTGTCGGCGATGACCTCGATCTGAGGCAGCGGGAGCTTGATCATCTCCGGCGGTGTCGGACCGAACGCGATTCCCTTGATGAGCATCCGCGTATAGGGCGTCTCCCCGGTGCGGGTCACCAGCGTCACCCGGACATCGTCGCGTGAGGCGAGAGTGCGGGCGGCTGCGGCCCCGGCTGCTCCCGAGCCGAGGATGAGAACGTGCTGTGTGGTCATAGAAGAACTCCTGAACTGCTGGTCGTGATCGAACTGATGCGCCGGCGTCAGGAGCGCACGAGGCGGGCGATGGCCTCGGACGCCTCGCCGAGCCTCTGCTCGCTCACTGGTCCGCCGGCGAGTGCGGCGTCGAGGACACAATGCTTGAGGTGATCGTCCAGCAGGCCGAGGGCGACATTTTCGAGTGCCCTGGTGACTGCGGAGATCTGAGTGAGGATGTCGATGCAGTAGCGGTCCTCGTCGACCATCCGATCGATGCCGCGGATTTGGCCTTCGAGGCGCCGCAGACGATTGCGGTACTTCGTCTTATCGCTGATGTATCCGTGGACGGACGCGTCGCCGTCGCCTCCTGCGGGGCAGGTGTCGAGGTGGGTTTCGGTGGTGGGGGTCGTAGTGGTCATGTCGGTTCGCTCCGATCAGGTGGCGGGGTGCCGCAGCGGTGCCGCGGCACCCCGCACGCTGGTGGATTACGCCATGTTGGCGGCGTACTTGGCCGGGTCCGAATCGAACGCGGGCCCACAGCCAGCGCAGCAGAAGTAGTAGCGCTCACCCTCGAAGTCGCGGTAGAGGCCGGCGGCCTCGGCGGTCTTCTTGCTGACCGGGGTGCCGACCATGACCGGGCAGGTGGTCATGTCATCGGCGCCCCCGCCAAGAAGGTTCTCGCGTCCACCGTTCTCCACGGCGGGGTTGGTCTCGTTCGTGCTGCAGCAGCTGCTCATTCTCTGGTGTTCCTTCGTTATTGGATTCGTGTGGATGGGTGGGTTCTCGTACGTCACTTCGCGGCGACACTCGTGAACCCGCGCAGGCGGAGGCTGTTGCCGACGACGAAGACGCTGGAGAACGCCATCGCCGCACCTGCGAGCATGGGGTTGAGCATGCCGAGCGCAGCGACCGGGATCGCGGCGGTGTTGTAGGCGAATGCCCAGAACAGGTTGGTCTTGATCGTCGACAGGGTCTTCCTGGACAGGCGGATCGCGTCGACGGCGGCCCGCAGGTCACCGCGCACGAGCGTGATGTCGGAGGCCTCGATCGCGACGTCCGTGCCGGTGCCCATCGCCAGGCCCAGATCAGCCTGCGCGAGCGCGGGGGCGTCGTTGACGCCGTCGCCGACCATCGCGACGATCTTGCCCTCTCCCTGGAGGCGGGTGACGACGTCGACCTTGTCCTTAGGCAGCACCTCGGCGATGACCTCGTCGATTCCGACCTCGGCCGCGATCTGGCGGGCCACGGCCTCGTTGTCACCGGTGAGCAGTACCGGGGTCAGGCCAATCTCCTTGAGCCCGCGGATCGCCTCGGCGCTCGTGGGCTTGACGGTGTCGGCGACGACGAGGATGCCGCGCGCAGCACCGTCCCAGCCGATCGCGACGACCGTCTTGCCCTCGCCCTCGGCCTGGGCCTTCGCCTGTGCGATCTCCGGAGAGAGCTTCTGCGACCAGTCCGCCAGCAGAGACTCGCGGCCGACGACGACCGGGGTCCCCTCGACGATGCCCTGCACGCCCTTGCCCTCGACATTGGCAAAGTCCTCTGGAGTAGGCAGCTGGCCGACTTCCTGGGTCGCGCCCTTGGCGATCGCCTGCGCAATCGGATGCTCCGAAGAGTCTTCCAGTGCGCCGGCGAAACGCAGCAGCTCCGCACGATCCACACCGGGCTCGGTGATCACGTCGGTCAGAGTCATCTTGCCGCTGGTGACGGTGCCGGTCTTATCGAGCACCACAGTGTCGACCTTGCGCGTGGACTCCAGCACCTCCGGGCCCTTGATAAGGACGCCCATCTGCGCACCGCGGCCAGTGCCGACGAGCAGCGCAGTCGGGGTCGCGAGACCCAGCGCGCAGGGGCAGGCGATGACGAGCACGGCGACCGCTGCGGTGAACGCGGCGGCGACGGGGAACCCGCCTCCCAGCCAGGCGCCGAGGGTGATGAACGCGACGACGATGACGATCGGCACGAAGATGCCGGAGATGCGATCGGCCAGACGCTGCACCTCGGCCTTGCCGGTCTGCGCGTCCTCGACGAGCTTCGCCATCTGTGCGAGCTGTGTGTCCGAACCCACACGAGTCGCCCGCACGACCAGGCGGCCTCCGGCGTTGACGGTGGCACCGGTGACCGAGTCGCCCTCGCGGACCTCGACCGGCACGGACTCGCCGGTGAGCATCGAGGCGTCCACCGCGGAGGAGCCGGAGGTCACGAGACCGTCGGTGGCGATCTTCTCGCCTGGACGGACGATGAACTCGTCGCCGACCGCCAGCTCAGAGGTGGGGATCTTCACCTCTACGCTGTCGCGGAGTACGGCGACTTCCTTCGCGCCCAGCTCCAGGAGGGCGCGCAGCGCGGCCCCGGCCTGGCGCTTGGATCGCTTCTCGAAGTAGCGGCCGGCGAGGATGAACATCGTCACGCCCGCGCCGACTTCGAGGTAGATGTTCGCCGCGCCATCCGACGGAGCGATCGTGAACTCGAAGGGGTGCGTCATGCCGGGAGTGCCGGCAGTGCCGAGGAAGAGCGCATAGAGCGACCAGAGCAGCGCGACGGAGGTACCCATCGAGATGAGCGTGTCCATCGTCGCCGCACCGTGCTTGAGGTTCGTCCACGCCGCCTTGTGGAACGGCCAAGCGCCCCAGATGATCACCGGTGCGGCCAGGGCGAGTGAGGCCCACTGCCAATACGTGAACTGCAGCGCGGGGATCATCGCCATCGCGATCACGGGAACAGTGAGCACAATCGCGCCGATCAGCCGATGCCGCAGCGAGGTGAGCTCACTGTCTTCCTCCTCCCCGGCCTCGGTCTCCGACGTGTTCGCCGTAGTGTCCTTGGGCTTGGGCAGTGCGGCCGTGTACCCGGTCTTCTCGACCTCGGCGACCAGCAGTGACGGATCGTAGCCGGCAGGCACGGTGACCTTAGCCTTCTCAGTGGCGTAGTTGACGGTGGCCGCGACGCCATCGAGCTTGTTCAGCTTCTTCTCGATCCGGTTCGCGCAGGAGGCGCAGGTCATCCCGCCGATCTCCAACTCGATGTCCGGCCCACCCGTTGGGGGCGCTGATGTGCTCATCCTCTTCCTTCTTTCTCAGCTCTCGTGCGACGCCAGGCCCTGCGGGTCAGTGGCCGTCGGAATGCGAATCGTCTGTCTTCGAGCCGTCACCATGCTCGGCGTCGATCACGAACTCGGCGGTGTGCACCTGCCCGTCGACCTGGAAGTCCAGGTAGAGCAGGTAACGGTCGGCGGTCGGGGCCTCCGCTGCGAATCCGATCTCGGGTCCGGCCGTGTCCCCGGCCTGGGGCTCGTCGCCCTCGGCGTGGACGTGCAGGTAGGCGAGGTCACCCTCGCGCAGCGCCACCAGGTGGCCGAACGCGCCCAGGTAAGGCTCCAGCGTGGTCACCGGCTGACCGTCACGCTCGACCGAGATGGTGAGCTCGCTTGAGGTGCCCGCAGTGAGATCGCCGTTGAGGGAGACGGTGTATCCGTCGACCTCGTCGGTGGTCTGCGCCTCGGTCTCGACAGGGGTGAAGTCGCCAGCCACCTCGACCGCGCGGGTGAGAGTGATGCCTTCGGCTTCCTCGCCCGCGGGTGTGAAGTCGGCGTACACCCGGTAGGTGCCCGCCTCGTCCCAGGTCCACGGCACTGACCAGGTGCCTGTGCTCGTGTCGAGTTCGGGGTGCACGTGCTGGAAACCGGCGCCATCGGTGCGCACGGCGATCAGATGCAGGTCCTTCTCGTGCGCGGTGGTGTATTCGGTCACCGGTTCGCCGGACTCGTCGAGGATCTGGAAGCTCAGGTCTCCATCCTCGCCTGCGGCCGTGGGGGCCTGGACCGGAGAGAGCACGAAGCCGTCCGCGCTTGCGGAGACCCCGTTCAGAGCGGGCTCCGCGGTTTCCTGCGCAGCGTCGCCGTGCCCTTCACCGTGTGCGTTCACGTCACTTCCTTCTGCCCATGCTGCTACGAAGCTATCGGGAATGACAGCGCCGGCGAGGCCGAAGGCCCCGCCGAACGCCACCACCAACCCGGCCCCGTAGAGCGCGAGCCGTCCTCCGGCCTTCATCAGACGCGCACCGCCGAGTAGCCGGCCTCCTCGACCGCCGCGAGGACCTTGGCGTCGTCGATCTCGCCCTCGGCGGTGACGTTGAGCTTGCCGGTCTGCGCGCTGACTTGGATGTCCTGGACGCCGGGGATCTCGCTGACCTCCTCGCGGATCGACATCTCGCAGTGTCCGCAGGTCATGCCCGTCACCTGGTAATCGTTCGAAGCCATCAGGTATCCTCCTTGTAGTCGTTAGTACCCCTACCGGGTACGTGTACGGATCAACGGTATACCCCTGTCAGGTATTCCGCAAGGGGGGAGGCGATCGTGTGAGCTGCATCGCGCAAGTGCTGCAAACGATGGTTGGAGCGTCCGAGGTGTGCCTTGTGGTGCACCGATGCTGCGGGGCGATCGGCTGGGTTTTGTCGCTGCGCGTCGGAGAGTAGTGACCCCTCGGCTCGTCAGAACCGTGGACTGCCTTGCCGCATCGACGAAGGCAGCGAAGACTGGTACGAAACCGACTCCCGCCCAACAGCGATCATGCGCTATTGCTGTTAGTTCGGAACTGGCGAACTCGTCCGGCTCCACAGGCGTTCGAGATTAGTGAGCGGATCAGACAAGAGCCAGCAAGAGTGCGCGGCCACGCCAGAGGCAGCGAGGCACTCCTGTGATGCACATTGGCGTAGCCCGCTGGTCGCCCAGACGCTTGCCGTCCACCGGCCTGTCGGCCCGGTGGTTTACGACTGCCTCAACATCTTGTTCATTAGGTCGGGCTCGGCAATCATGTTCAGCGAGTTCGGTCGTCAGCCGGTCAGCGTGGGCGATGCGATCCTTCTCGGCCCGAACGTATTGTTCAGCTGCGAGCCCGAGTGCCAAGTGTCGGTGACGTCGATCCGTGTCGATACCGATTTCGCTCTCGATCAGTTCTTCTGGCAGCACTCTGCGGTGCTGCACGATCGGCTTGACGCCCCCGGTTTCGCGGAGAAGATCTACTCTGAACCAGCGCAGATCCTGCGACTCGGCAGAGATCGGGCCGGGATGGTTGTGCCGTGGATTGATGAGATGGTCGCGCTCAGCGTTGAGAGACGGTTCCGAGAGAGATTCAACCGACTCCAGGCACTCTGGTTCGCTGTCATGGATGTGCTCGGACCATTCATCCGGGTCTCGCCTGCGAGGCTGACACCATTGCAGCGTGCACGCGCGCGTCCAGTGCTGCCGCGCAGTCGCAGGTTAGCCCCTCTCCGTCCGGAGGCGTTGCTGGCACGGGAGGCACTGCATGAAAACGTCGCCTATAGGTGGACACTCCACGAGCTGTCCGAGAGGGTGCGGCTCTCCCCGCAGCAATTGACCCGTGTGTTCGTCGATGCCTTCGGGAAGACCCCGATCGCGTATCTGACGATGCTTCGCGTGCAGGAGATGGCCAGGCTGCTGCGCGAGTCCGATCTTTCTGTCGCAGCAGCAGGTCGTTGCGTCGGCTGGTCCAGCCGTTCACGGGCGACGGAGGCATTCATCGAGCACGTCGGGCTCAGCCCGAGTCGCTACCGCTCCATGCGCCCGGTTGTCGCGGATAGATAGCAGCAGAGTCGTCCGGGAAATCATCACTTCGTCCGGCGTCAGACCGGACTCAGCTGCTTCCAGCCCTACGCAGGCTCTGAGGCTGGTACTCCAGTAGGTCCACGTCAGGTGCCGCCCGTGTCCTGACGGCCAACCTACCGACTGTTCCGTTCGCTGACCGTCTGACTCGCTGGAAGCTCCTGGCTCACCTCGCTGGTGCAAGGCCAGCCGCGACCTCGCGGCTGGCCTGCCGAGAGGAGGCCGACGATGGCGACGAGGGAGGAAGCCCGCCAACAGCGGGAAGCGAAGCTCGACGAGCTCCACGAGAAGCTCACCGGTGCCGTCGAACGGTTGGTCACCGGTGAGGACTGGGCCGATGCGATGCGGTTCGCTGCCCGGTTCCGGTCGCGGAGCTTCAACAACGTCTGCCTGATCTGGGAGCAGCACCAGGCCGCATTCGAGGCCGGCAGGGTGCCCGAACCGTTCCCCACCTTGGTCGCGGGATACAAGCAGTGGCAGCAGCTGGGCCGACAGGTCGAGAAGGGCCAGGCCGGGTATCAGATCCTCGCCCCGGTCACTGGCAGGTTCGCCTCGACGAACCCGGCCGATCCGGACTCCTGGCGGCGTCTGAACCGGGGTGAGAAGCCGAAGCCCGGTGAGGTCGTGCGCTCCCGCATGGTCGGCGTGCGCCCGGCCTACGTCTGGGACGCCTCCCAGACCAGCGGCGATCCGATCCCCGAACGGCCAGCGCCACGGCTGCTCGCTGGCGAAGCCCCCGAAGGTCTGCGCGAGGGTCTGGCGGAGCAGGTCACGGCGGAGGGGTTCGAGCTGCGGTGGGTGCCGCACGAGGGCATGATCGGCGGCGCGAACGGGCTGACGAACTACTCGACCCGGCAAGTCGCCGTGCGCACGAACATGGACGACGCCGCGCAGGTGAAGACCCTCGCCCACGAGCTCGGGCATGTGCTGATGCATGGGCCGGACCAGGAGGAGGCGCGGCAGCATCGCGGGATCGGTGAGGTCGAGGCCGAATCGGTGGCGCTGATGATCGGCGCCGCCCACGGCATGGACACCACGGGCTACACGATCCCGTACGTGGCCGGGTGGGCGGCGAACGTCGACGGGAAGAACCCGGTCGCGATCGTGCAGGCCGCCGGTGAGCGCATCCGCAAGACCGCGCTCAGCATCCTCGACGGCCTCGACACGAACCAGGTGCCCGACGGCACACCGCCCGGGCTGGAACGCGACGGCCCGGCCCCGAAGAGCCCACGGCAGGACACGCCCGGTCGGCAAGTGGCGCCGTTGCCGGTGCCGGAGCGGGCCGCTGCGGTCGTGTCGGGGCGGGGGCTGTGATGTCCGAGAGCAGGTTTACTCGGGCGGTCCGGCAGATGGATGCGTCCTGGCCGCTGGGGCGGGCCGCGATGGTGTTCGCGCAGTCCGGGGTGCCGGTGTTCCCGTGCGCGCCGGAGGGCAAGCAGCCAATCACCCGACGCGGCTTCCACGACGCCACCACCGACCCTGCGCAGGTGGAGGCCTGGTGGCGCAGGTTCCCGGCGGCGAACATCGGCATGCCCACTGGCCGAGCCTCGGGCGTCTCCGTGGTGGATGTCGATGTGCACGGCGTCAACGGCTTCGACGCGATCCGCGCCGCGCGGCGGGAGGGGCTGGTGCATGGCTGGGAGACGATGGTGCGCTCACCGACCGGCGGCCTGCACATCTACTTCCCGGCAGCCGACAGTGAACAGCCGTCGTGGCAGGCCGGCCGTGCCGGGGTAGATTTCCGTGGGGATCGCGGCTACATCATCGTCCCGCCCTCGCGCCGCCAGATCGACGGCGAGAGCGTGCTCTACCGCCCCACCTCGTTCGCCCCCACCGACGGGCGGGCGCTGGATGCGCAGCGCCTGCGGGAGTTTCTCACCCCGCCCCGGCCCCGCCCGAAGACCGGCCCGATCTCGGATGCAGGGGCGATGGTGGATGCGGGTCGGATGGCGTCCTGGCTGAGCGGGCAGTCCACGGATCGCAATCTCAAGCTGTTCTGGGCCGCCTGCCGCCTCGCCGAGGGCAATGTGCCGGTCTCCGAGGCGCTGGATGCGTTTGCGAGCGTGGAGCAGCCGGATTTCGGGCAGCGGGAGATCACTCGCACCGTCGAGTCCGCCTACCGCACCATCACCACCGGTGTCGGCACCTCGACCCGGGCCGAGTCCGTGCCGGAGAGATTCGGGCCGGTGCCGGCTGCGACGCGGGCGGGCCGGGGGCTGTGATGGGCGGGCTGTCGGGGCGGCGATGGGCGGTGGTCGCGGCCGCGTCGGGGACGGTGCTGATCGGCGGCGGTGCGTTCTGGCTGAGCTTCGTCGCTCTGGCCGATCTCGCGGTGCGCTCGGGCATCACCAGGAACCAGGCATGGATCTGGCCGCTCTTGGTGGACGGGCTGATCGTGGTCGCGACCGTCGCGGTCGTCGCCCTCGACGGGCATCGGGCGGCCTGGTACCCGTGGGTGCTGCTGATCGCCGGGGCGCTGATGTCGGTGAGCGCGAACGCCGCGCACGCCCTCGTCGCCGCTGACGCCTCCGTGCCGGGCCTGCTCGCGGCCATCGTCGCCGCGGTCCCGCCGCTCGTGCTGCTGGCCTCCACGCATCTGACGACGGTCCTGACCCGCTCCACCAGAACCCCGGTCCCCACGCCGATCACCCCCACCCCGGAGTCAGGATCGGCGCTGGAGGTCTCCGAGACCGCTGGCGCGCAGGCACAGGCCGCACCGCTCCTTCTGCCGGAGCTTCCCGAGCGGCCACGTTCGGCCACGGGCATCGCGGTAGCGACACCGCCGGCCCCGGCCGCCAAGGTGCTGGGCGAGCAGACAGAGCCTGACCGATCGGATGTGCCCGTGCTGGAGGCGGTGGCCGAAACCCCATCGGCTGAGCTCGACCCGCCAACGTTGGCAGGTGCTGGGCGGCGGGAACGGGCGGCAGTGCTGCGGGGGCGGGGCTGGTCGAACAAGGCGATCGCGCGCGAACTCGGCGTGCACGCCTCGACCGTCGGCCGCTGGTTCCCCCGCACCGATCCCGCGCCCGCCGCAGACCAGGAGACCTCGGCAGTGCCCGAGCACCACAACGAATCAGATGAGGAGAAGGAGCAGAAATCATGAGCCCCTACGAGCAGAACAACCCCGGCAGGCAGGACACGCCCCCGCCGGAGACGACCCGCCCTGACCGGGCGGAGACACCGGGTGCTCCGGAGGCGATCCAAGCCACCGAGGTCACCCGCACGACCGGTGCCAAGACTGAGGCTGCGGATGTTGATCTGGCACTGCGCAAGGCGCGCGGGGTTGACTGGGTACGCGCCTCGGACCTGATGGCGAGAGGCACCGGGCAGATCTCACGCCTGGCGATCGACTTCGAGGCGAACCTCGCACACAAGGCCCACGACGGCCTCGCCCGCGGCGTCACGCGCCTGGGTGCCAAGGCGCGTGAGCTGCCCCCGATCTCGGCGTTCGGCCGCAGTACGAGCCGTGACGGGGCCGGTCGTGGCCCGGTCGGAATGAACTGAGGTGACCGGCCATGACCACGACCATGCCCGGCGCCGAACGCCGAGCACCAGGTGTCGGAGAAGGCGAGTGCACCTGCCTGCCAGGAGGTGCCGAACCCATGACGACCACGACTCACACAGGTTCCCCGCAGCGGGGGCCTGAGAACTACACGACCAGCGCCGGGCTGCGTGCCCTGCTGGCCCGGCTCCACGCGGCCGGGCCCGGGGCATGGGCGCGGGACCCGGTCGCCGGCGAGCTGATGCGGTATGCGGCGCAGAAGTACGCCGCGCTGGCGCGCAAGCACTCGTTGGACCCGTGGGAGGCCGCCAGCGCCGCGTTCGATGTGATGCGCACCCGCTCCGCCCGGGAGGCGATCGACCCGTGGGGCGTGGTCACGCACGCGGTGCGGATCACCTGCATCGCCGAGGAGCGCGCCCAGGGGCTGCTGTGCTCGACCCATCAGGCCCGCCGCCCGCACATCTCCGCGTTCCACGACGCCGAGCGCATGTCCGACAGGGAGACGCCGCTGCCGGAGTATCACCCCGCGTTCCAGGTCACCGACCCCGAACCCGATCCCGACGGCACCGGAGACGCCGGAGACGGTGACGGTGGCGGTGGTGGTGTGGTGGGGGTGGCGATGTCGGCGTCGTCGGCGGCTGAGGACGCGATCGCGCTGGTGACGATGCTCGGCTGGGAGCCCGCGACCGCGCGGGCGTCGGTGGAGCACATCTGCGGGGCGCTGGCGAAGGCCGGGGCGCGGCATACCGCGTTCGAGACCCTGCGACGTGACCAGCACGCCCGCGCGCTGCTGGATCTGCCGGGCCGGTCCTGGACCGGGCTGCTCAAGGCGCTGCTGGGCAACCCGCACCCGGCGCTGGCGGCGACCAGCGCGGGCCGCGGGGTGCTGCTGCGGCTGCTGATCGGCGAGACGATCCCGATGCTGCTGCGCGATGACGACCTCGTGCTCACCATCTGCCTGGCCGCCCCACGACAGGCCCGAAAGTAACCGGGGACCACGAAGAGAGGACTGAGAGGGGTGAGTGGTGATGAGTATCGAACTGCAACGCACCGTGGAGTCGATTCAGGTCGGTGCCCGTCATCGCGCCGACCTCGGCGATATCCAGGCTATGGCCGACTCGATCCGCGAGCACGGCCTGTTGCAACCGATCACGGTCACCCCCGAAGGGGTGCTGGTGTGCGGGCGACGCCGGCTGGAAGCGATCCGGCTGCTGCACTGGCGCACGGTCAGCGTGTGGGTGCGATCGGGTGTCTCGACCCGGTTGGGGCATCTGCTGGCCGAGCAGGACGAGAATGCGCACCGCAAGCCGCTCAACCAGCTGGAGGCCGCCGCCCTGTACCGCGAGCTCAAGCAGCTCATGACCGAGGACGCCCAGCGCCGCGATGTCGTAACCCGCTTCTCGGCGGAGAATCAGCCCGGTGCTGACGGGGGTGCCAAATTGGCACCCCCGTCAGGGGGTGTCGGTGGGAGGAGCCGCGCGCAGGCCGCGCGGATGGTCACCGGCCGCGCCTCGTACACGACGCTGGAGAAGATCTCGGCGATCCAGGCCATGGCCGAGAACCCCGAGAATCCCGAGGCGCTGCGCGAGCAGGCGACGACGGAGCTGGCGGGGATCGAGGCCGGCGGGCCGGTCGACCCCGCCTATCAGCGCCTGCGCGGCCAGGTCGAGCAAGCGGACGCCTCTCGCCAGGCGTCGCTGCACGCGATGGCCCAGGAGGCCGTCGCCCGTGTCACCGCCGCTGGACGCACCAAGCCCCGCACGCACACCTCGGCCCGGCCGGCGGTGGTGCCGGGGCGGTGGCCGGTGACGGCGTTCGTGCAGACCTGGACCTCCCTGGCGGAATGGT
The DNA here is from genome assembly GCF_040702545.1 of Citricoccus sp. NPDC079358. Taxonomy (NCBI): domain Bacteria; kingdom Bacillati; phylum Actinomycetota; class Actinomycetes; order Micrococcales; family Micrococcaceae; genus Citricoccus; species Citricoccus sp. NPDC079358. Next base: position 24,793 of record NZ_JBFBLI010000005.1, on the reverse strand, counting down.
GGACCCACTACGACGTGGACGAGCTCGCCCGCGACCTCACCGAGGAGCAGGCCGGCATCTTCCTCGACGTCGCCGACGGCACCAACGCCTTCGCCGCCCGCCTGCGCATCTCCCTCGACACCACCGGCCACGACGTCGAGACGACAACCGAGGAGCCCCGCACCGACGAGGACACCGGCCCCGGCGCTGATGCCGAATCAGGCGAGAGCGTCTCTCGGCGGTATCTGCGTGCTCTGTGACCGGGTGCGTGCACCTGGGCGGCATGAAGACTTTCGCTGACTCCCGCCCGCGCACCCGCCTGATCGTCCTGCTCGCCGCCGGCCTGGTGATCGTGCTCCTGGCCGGCATCGGGATCTACGGCCTGATCCTCGGCCCCGACACCAGCCCACCCCACGACCGTGACCCCGAGCCGGGCGCGTCGTCGAGTCCGGTCGAGTCCGGCACGCCACGGCCGGGGCGGATCGCTGCGGTGGTCGGGTCCGAGGACCCGGAGGAGTTCGCCCGCAACGTCGCGACGGCGGTGTTCGCCTGGGATACCGGGGCGGGGCTGATGCCGCTGGACTACACGAGCGTGCTGATGGAGGTCGCCGACCCGACCGGCACCGAGCAGGCCGGCCTCGCCTCCGATATCGCCGCCTATCTGCCCACGCGGGAGGCATGGGTCGAGCTGCGCCAGTACGCCACCACCCAGCACCTGGAGATCACCGATGCGTTCGTGCCCGGAGCGTGGGCGACCGCGCAGGAGCAGGCGCAGCCGGGGCAGCTGGTGGAGGGGACGACGGCGATCACGATCGAGGGCGTCCGCCACCGTGCCGGGGTGTGGAACGACGAACCCGTCGACTCCGCGCACGAGGTGGCGTTCACCGTGTTCGTGGTCTGCGAGCCCACCTACGACACCTGTCATCTGCTGCGGCTGTCCGAGCTGGACAACCCCCTGCGCTGACCCGAGAGGTCTGGGGAGAAAGGAGGGGCGTGGTGCTCAAGAAGCTCGCCATCGGACTGCTCGCACTGGCGCTGGTAGCACCGTTCCTGTCGATGGTCGGGATCGGGCTGCTGATGAACCCCGCCGCGACCTGGGCCTGCACCGTGCCCGACGGCGGACTGCAGGTCGGCGAGGTGCCCGACGAGCTCGCCGTCGAAACGCGCGATGGGGAGTCGTTCACGCTGAACAAGAAGCAACTCACGCACGCGGCCACGATCATCGAGACCGGCTCCGGCGTCGAGGGCGTGAACCGTGACGGACTCCAGATCGCGCTGATGGCCGCACTGACCGAGTCGACCCTGCGGCAGCTGTCGAACACGAGCGTCTACCCGGAGTCAGCGGACTACCCGAACGATGGCGATGGCAGCGACAACGACAGCCTGGGGTTGTTCCAGATGCGCCCGCAGGCCGGGTGGGGGTCGGTCGCAGAGCTGATGGACCCCGAGTATCAGGCGCGAGCGTTCTTCGGCGGCCCGGACGGCCCGAACCATCCCTCGCCGCGCGGGCTGCTGGACATCCCCGGCTGGCAAGACATGGGCAAAGGCGAGGCCGCCCAAGCCGTGGAGGTCTCGGCGTTCCCCGACCGGTACGAGAACTACAGCCCCGTCGCCGTCACGATCCTCGACACCCTCCTCGGCACCACCGGCACGTCCGGTGAGTCCGACCCTGGTGTGGTGCCTGCCGTGGCCGGGGCGGCGGAGTCTTCGCGGGTGGTGTTCCCTCTGCCTGAGGGCATGTGGACGGCGACCGACCCGTACGGACCGCGCACCCACCCGATCACCGGGGAGCAGTCCTTCCACACCGGCAGCGACTTCGCCGCCCCGGACGGCACGCCCATCCTCGCCGCCGCCGACGGCACGGTCACCGTCGCCGAGTACAGCGACGCCTGGGGCGGGAAGGTCGTCATCGAACACCAGGTCGGCGGCGACCAGGTCGCCACCGGGTACATCCATTCCTGGGCCGACGGCATCCACGTCGAGGCCGGCGACCGGGTGCGGGCCGGGCAGCACATCGCCGACGTCGGCTCCTCGGGCCAGTCCACCGGCCCGCACTTACACCTCGAGGTCTATGTCGGGGGCACCGGCGGTGAGCACACCGACCCCGCCGCCTGGCTGAACGCCCACGACGCCGCGGACCTGCCCGAGTCCGAGACCGGCCCACCGGCCGGCGACTGCGACCTCGACAGCAGCAATGGGTCCGGTGGGGAGCCTGACCCTGCCCCGGCGGGTGACCTGGATGAGCTGGTCGACGACCCGACCAGCGATGGGCAGATCACCCGCCGCACGCTGCACCTGTATCAGCAGACGATCGCGGCGTTCCCCGAGACGACCTGGTCGTGCTACTCGCCACGGCCGGGCACGGTCTCGGAGCACCCGCTGGGGCGGGCCTGCGATATCGCGTTCGGCAACGCCATCGGGCAGATGCCCACGCCCGCGCAGATCGAGGCGGGCTGGGAGGTCACAAACTGGATGAAAGACCACGCCGAGATCCTCGGGGTCGACTACCTCATCTGGCAGGACAAGATCTGGTCCCTCGCCCGTGACGACGAGGGCTGGCGCGACTACACGCGCGGCACCGATATCACCACGAGGCACCAAGACCACCTCCACGTCACCCTCGCCGATTCGGGTGGTGGGGCCTGATGGACGTGTTCCCCGATTTCGAGGGCCTGGGCGGCATCGGCGACCTGGAAGAGGTCATCGGCGCCCTGTTGACGTTCGTGCTCATCATCGCAGTCCTGATGCTCCTCATTTCCGGCATCGTCTGGGCGATCGCGTCCGCGTCCGGGAACTACGCCGCCGCCGGCAAGGCCCGCACCGGTGTGCTTGTCGCCCTCGGCGCGGCGATCCTCGCCGGCGCCGGGGTCGCGTGGATGAACTGGCTGATCGGCATCGGCCAACAACTCTGAATCCCTGCGCTCAAGCTGCTGCGCCCGCCCCGGTCTCGTGGGGGCGGGCGCAGCTGCGTGTCTGGCGGGTGCGGGTGCACCTGGTCGAGAGAACACCTCTGTCTCAGCTGTCGAAGGAGCGCCCTGCCATGACCATCACGACCCTCGCCACCTGGACCCTCGCCCGCTTGGCGATCGTCCCAATGCAGATCGACATCGACCCCAACGACTCGGGGCTGCCCGGCATCGACCAGCTGCGCACCATCGTCGGCGCCGTCATGACCGTCGGCCTCATCCTGTCCGTCCTCGCGCTGATCGTCTCGGCGATCGTGTGGGGCTTCGGCTCCAACTCCAGCAACCCCCACCTGGCCGGCCGCGGCAAGATCGGGGTCTTGATCTCCTGCGGTGCGGCGGTGATCTGCGGTGCCGCGGTCACGCTGATCAATTTCTTCTGGGGCGTCGGCCAGGCCGTCTGAACCCGCCTATCTGTGTTAGGGAGGTCTGTGATGGCGCTGTGCGATGTTCCCGTCATCTCCACGGTCTGCGACTCCGCCGGTGAGGCGGCCGCGTCGCTGATCGCCGCCCCGTTCGACTGGTTCGCCCAGGCCGTCGGCGGGGCGGCGGGCTGGCTGATCGAGGCCATGTGGACGGTGTTCGACACGACCACCCTGGTCGACGTCACCCAAGAGGGGTACGTGTCGGTGTACAACCTGCTGTTCGGGATCGGCGTGTTCATCGTGCTGATCTTCTTCTGCTTCCAGCTCATCCTCGGACTGATCCGCCGCGACCCCACCGCGCTGTCCCGCGCCGCCCTCGGGGCGGGCAAGGCCGTGCTCGGCTCCTTCGTGGTCCTCACCCTGGCCGCGCTCGCGCTGGAGATCACCGACCAGCTGACCATCGGGATCATCCAAGCCGCCGGCGAGACCACCGCCACGATGGGCGACAAGATCATCCTGCTGTCCGCCGGCCTGACCGCCATCAACATCTCCACCCCCGGCGTCGGGGCGATCGTGACGATCTTCCTCGGCGGGCTCATGGTCGCCGCCGTCGCGATCGTGTGGTTCTCGCTGCTGATCCGCAAGGCGCTCCTGCTGATCGCGATCGTGCTCGCCCCGCTCGCGTTCGCCGGTGCGGCGTGGGATGCCACCCGCGGGTGGATCGGGAAGTGGGCGGCGTTCGTGCTCGCCCTCATCATCTCCAAGCTGGTGCTCGTGGTGGTGTTCCTCATCGCGATCACCCAGATGGCAACCCCCATCGAGGCGGACCTGACGGCGATCACCGAGCCGATCACCGGCATCGTCATGCTCGCGATCGCCGCCTTCGCCCCCTACATGGTCTACCGGGTCATCGCGTTCCTCGGCTTCGACCTCTACAACACCATGGGCTCGGAGCAGGAAGCCAAGAACGCCATGAACCGACCCGTCCCGGTGCCCGGCACACCGCAAGGCGAAGGCCCGAAGAAGATCCTCGACACCAACGGCAGCGGCGGTGGAGGAGGCGGCGGGGGTGACGATCCGCCCCCACCCGGAGGCGGAAACCCGCCCGGCGGAGGCGGCGGCGGTGGAGGTGGTGGCACGCCGCCACCGCCAGGCGGCGGAGCCGATGCCGGCGCTGGAGCAGGTGCGGGCGGTGCGGGTGCCAGCGGTGGTGCAGCTGGTGCGGGAGCTGCCGCGGGACCGGTCGCGGCAGTGGTCATCGGCGCGGAGGTCGCGAAGAAGGCCGCGACGGCCGGCCCCGAGGCCGGCGAGCAGATCGGCGCCCAGGCCGAGGCCGCCACCGACGGCGCCAACCAGAACACCGGCAATCAGAACACCGGCGGAGGTGGGAGTGGGCCGGGCGCGCAGGCCCCGCCGCGCAGCACCCCGCAGCCGAACACGCCGACCGGCCCGAAGCCCGACGACGGGCCCAGTAAGCCGCCGACCGGTGGGAAGGAGTGATCCTCGTGAGCAGCAAGCACAGCGCCGAAGAAGCGCGTACGGGCACCGATCTGGTTCCGGTGAAATTCAGCAGATTGACTCGCCGCGGCATCCTATTGGGATTGTCCGCGACCCAGCTGGCGACCCTCGCCGTCGGGGTGCTGTCCCTGGTGGGCGCGTTCTACGCCGGCGGCGGGATGCTCATCGCCTACACCGCCCCGATCTGGGTGTCCTCGATCGTGCTGACCTGGATGCCCGTCGCCGGGCGCCCGGTCGTGGAATGGGTGCCCGTGGCCGCCTGGTGGATGTGGCGGACCACCGGCGGACAGCTGGCCTACCGGCGCCGCATCGTCGCCCCGAGGCCGGCGGGCACGCTCGCGCTGCCCGGCGACATGGCGCGGCTACGCGAGCACGTCGACCCGCAGAGCGGGGCGGGCATGATCCACGACCCCCACCAGGCGACGCTGACGGTGGTGTGCGAGATCCGCCATCCCGCGTTCGTGCTCCTCGATCCCGGCGAGCAGGCCCGCCGGGTCTCCTCCTGGGGGCGGGTGCTGGCCAGCGTCTGCCGGTCCGGGCGGATCGCGACCGTGCAGGTGCTGGAGCGCACCCTGCCGGACTCGGGCACGGGCCTGGCCGAATGGTGGGCCGCCCACGGCAGCCAGGACGACTCCTTCGCGTCGAGGACGTATGCCGAGCTGATCGAGCGTGCCGGTCCCGCCGGGGAGCGCCACGCCACCACCATCAGCCTCAGCCTGGATATGAAGGCCGCGGCCCGGCAGATCCGGACCGCCGGCGGCGGGCTGCGGGGCGCGGCCGCGGTGCTGCGCCAGGAGATGAGCACCCTGACCGCGGCGCTGCGCTCGGCGGACCTGACCCCGGTCGGGTGGCTGACTCCGGGGCAGATCGCCGTGATCCTGCGCAGCGCCTACGACCCGGCCGTCGCCGCGACCTTGGAGCGGCACGGGGAGATGGGCCAGTCGCTGGCCACCGCGGGCCCGGTCGCGGTGACCGAGACCTGGGCGAGGCTGCGCACCGATACCGGCTACCACGTCGTGCTCTGGATCAGCGAGTGGCCCCGCTCGATGGTGTATCCGGGGTTCCTCGCCCCGCTGGTGCTCTCCTCCGGGATCGGACGATGCCTGTCGCTGCTCTACACCCCGCTGCGCACCGATCAGGCCGCCCGTGACATCCGCAAGAAGAAGGTCGAGCACATCTCCGATGCCGCGCAGCGACGCCGGATCGGGCAGATCGAGGACGCCGCCCAGACCGCCGAATACACCGACGTGCTCCAGCAGGAAGCCGATCTCACCGCCGGGCACGGCGTGCTGCGCGTGACCGGACTGGTCGCCGTCTCGGCGCCCACCATCGAGGAACTCGACGCTGCGGTCGCCGCGGTCGAGCAGGCCGCCATCCAGGCCTCCTGCGAAACCCGCCGCCTCGTCGGCCAGCAGGCCGCCGCGTTCACTGCCGCGGCCTTGCCGCTGACCCGCACCGTCTGAGCTCTCCGTCTATGGGTGGGGCCCGGGTGCACCTTGTCGACGTCCCTGTTCTGATCGTCCACTGTCACTGGGAGGCCTGTGATGCCCACGTTCTACGATACCGTCGCCGATGCCGAGGAGGCCTCGCAGGCGCTGCGCGGCCTGGCGCACGCCAGCCGCGACTTCACCCACCCCGAGGACGCCTACGGGGTGATCGGGGACCTGCTGGCCGGGGTGCGCTCGATGCAGCAGTCGATCCAGCAGCTCGCTACCCGCCACGCCCGCCATGACGGGCGTGCCTTCGACGATGCCGGAGACCCCGCCGCCGGTATCCGTGATGCCCGCCTGGCCGCCGGGGAGCTCTCCGAGGCCGCTGCCGCCCTGGACCGTGTCGAGGAGGGGCTGAACCGTGCCTCGCAGGCTGCCGGTCGCATCGCCTGGCACCCCACCCCGCCCGCACCCATCGAGACGGAGACGGCCGGGGTTCAGGGGCCGGTGTCGCGGTGGGTGAACATCGTCTTCCTCCAGGGCGGTGAAGCCGATGCGGTGCTGTGGCTGATCGACCGTGACGGCCCGGACGCCGCGATCGAGCACCTGGCCGGCTTCGACTACGGCGAGGAAACCACGGACGCGGCCATGCTCAACGGCTACGTCTACGACACCCCACCGACCGGGGCGCTGGACAAGGAAGCACAGCAGGGCGAGTACACGCTGACCTACAACCCGGACCTCGGCCACGTCGCCCTCTACCGCCACCACCAGATCGCCCCCGAGGACAGCCTCGACACCGACACCCCCGCACCGACCATGAACCCCGACACGGGCCGCAGTGCCGGCGGTGCCGCCTCGGCCGGGACTGCGATGGGCGCGGCGAGTGCTGCCGCTGCGGCGCTTTCTGATCGCGGGGCACGCGCCACCGGACGAGAAGCGGGCAGTGCCGCCGGGCGTGGGCCGGTGAGCGAGGGGCCCTGGTTCGAGCATCCGGGCGTCGCGGCAGTCAAGCGTGACCGCGGCCTCGGCATCTGACCCGACTACCTCCCGTGGTGCCGCCGCCTCTTGGGGTCGGCGGCACCCGTATGTCCGCGACCGGGCGGGTGGGGCGCACCTGCACCACATCCCCGTCGTTCTCGTGCCTGGGAGGCCGTCATGTCCACCGTCTACTATCCCGCCGCGTTCGCCACCGAGGCCGCCCGCAACCTGCGCCACCTCGCCGCAGACGACGAACTGCAGACCACGGGCCCCGGCACCACCGCACTGCTGGGCGACCTGCGCGATGCGGCCACGGCGATGCGGGAAGTGATCGACCGGATCGCAGCCGCCCACACCCTCCCCGGCGCCCCGGCCCTCGCACGGGATACCGGGCTGCAGATCGGTGACGAGCTCCATCAGGCAGGCACCGCACTGGAGGAGACGACGACCCGCCTGACCGGCGCCGTCACCGCCATCGAACACCCCACCACCGTTCCGACACAGGCGACGCGGCGTTCCCTGCGCGCGGACCGGCAGGCGCGGGTCGCGCAGCCGGCAGGGTCGTGGTTCGACCCGCACCCCGCCGGGTCCAGCACAGGTCAGGGACGGGGGTTGGGTCTGTGAGCGAGAAGGAACGCCTGCATACCTCCGTGCTGGTCGCCCCGGCCGCCGAGCGACGCCGGCTCCGGGCGCAGCGCCGACAGGCCGCCGCCCGGTTGCAGGCCGAGCAGCGCCGCCGCGAGGTCGCGGAAGCGAAAGCCAAGGCCGAGGCCGAGCGGGCCGAGCGCAAGGCCACCCGGTACCTACCCGCCGCCGGGGAGCCCGGCAAGCAAACCTTGCGGACGCCCGGCCGGTTCCGGCTGCCCCGCCACCAGGACACCTCCGCGACCCTGTCGGCCCAGTACCCGTTCCTCGCCGAGGGAGGCCTGGGCCCGGCGGGCGTGTTCGTCGGTCAGGACCTCTACTCCGGGGGCTCGTTCGTCTACGACCCGTGGGTGCTGTATCAGACCGGGGTCATCACCGCCCCGAACGTCGTCGTCGCCGGAATCGTCGGCAGTGGCAAATCCTCCCTCGCCAAGAGCCTCTACACCCGCAGCCTGCCGTTCGGGCGACGGGTCTACGTTCCGGGTGACCCGAAAGGCGAGCACACCGAGATCGCCCGCGCCGTCGGCGGGCGGGCGATCCAGCTCGGCCACGGCCTGCCCACCCGCCTCAACCCCCTCGACGAGGGCTACCGCCCCTCCGGGCTCAGCGATGCGGAGTGGGAGACGACGGTCGCCTCCCGCCGCCGCGACCTGATCGGCGCGCTCACCGAGACCGTGCTGGCCAGGCCCATGTCGCCGCTGGAGCACACCGCGATCGATACCGCCCTCGCCGAGACGGTGCGAGAGAACGAGGTGCCGATCCTGCCGATGATCGTCGACCACCTCCTGCGCCCCACCAACGATCCTGACGGGCGACTGGCCGAGGACGGACGCATGGTCGGTCACGCGCTCCGACGACTCGTCTCCGGCGATCTCTCCGGCTTGTTCGATGGCCCGTCGACTGAGGTGTTCGACCCGACCCTGCCGATGGTGTCCCTGGACCTGTCGCGAGTCACCGAGAACTCGACGCTGGTGTCGGTGTTGATGACGTGCTCCAGCGCGTGGATGGAATCGGCACTGCTGGACCCGAACGGCGGACAGCGCTGGTGCATCTACGACGAAGCCTGGCGCCTCATGAGCGAACCCGCGTTGCTCAAGCGGATGGATGCGCACTGGCGGCTGGCGAGAGCGTACGGGATCAGCAACATGCTGATCTTCCACAAGCTCACCGACCTGGAGAACGTCGGCGACCAGGGCTCTGCCATGCGCTCACTGGCCAACTCGCTGCTCGCGAATGCGGAGTCCCGCATCATCTACCGGCAGGAGTCCGACCAGCTGGGCACGACCGCGAAGACCCTCGGACTGACCGGCACCGAGCGCGAGCTGCTGCCGACGCTGGGCACCGGACAGGGGCTGTGGCGGATCAAGGAACGCTCTTTCGTCGTCCAGCACCAGCTCCACCCGGCCGAGTACGAGCTCTTCGACACCACCAGCCGCATGTCAGATGAAAGTGACGGGTTCCGGGGAATTCGTTCGGAAATCCAGGGAACCTGAGTGCTCACCACCGTTTTCAGCGTAGCCGAGGGTGCGGGTTCACGGAACCGATGACTTCACGCAGGACGAGGGCCGCCAGGCAGTCGTGGCGACGATCGTGCCGAGTACGCCGATGCCGACGAGGACGAGTGCCACGGCGGGCAGGCCGATGGTCGCGCCGAGGACACCGGCGAGGGGGTAGGTGATGAGGAAGCAGGCGTGGGAGAGGGAGAACTGCGCCGCGAACACCGCGGGACGGTTCTGCTCGGTGCTGTTCCGGCGTAGCAGCCGGGCGGAGGGGGTGAGGATTGTGGAGGTCGCCGCCCCGATCAGCGCCCACAAGACCAGGAGCGCGCCCCATTGCCCGGTGCCCTCCGCCCATGCGATGACCCCGGTCGCGGCGAGCAGCAGGACGGGGATGGCGATGCCGCCGGTGAGCATGACGTTCCGGTCGGGCAGGGTGTCGAGGAGTTTGGGCATGCCGAGCGCGACAAGCATGGAGCCGCCCCCGTAGGCGGCGAGCATAAGCGCGACATCGGTCTGCGGGCGGCCGAGGTCGCCCTGGACGAGGACGACGGTATTCACGATCACCATCGCCGTAGCCGTCGCGACCACGAGGTTCAGCCCCATCAGACCGCGCAACTCCCGGCTGGCCCAGAAACCGCGCACGCCTCTGGTGAGACGGTCAAAGAACGGTGTCGGCGGAGGGGCCTCGATGTGCGGGAACCGAGTCGCGATCACGAGGGCTGTGGAGGCGAGGAACCCGATCACGGTGCCGGCGAAGAGGTCGTGGAAGCTGATGACGGTCAGCAGCGCGGCGGCGAGCATCGGACTCACCAGCGATTCCAGGTCATAGGCCAGGCGCGACAGCGACAGGGCGCGGGTGTATTCGCCCTCGTCCGGGAGGACGGAGGGGATGACGGCCTGGAACGCAGGGGTGAACGTTGCCGACGCGGATTGCAGGAGGAAGATCAGGAGGTAGATCTGCCACGCCTCGGTCACGAACGGCAGCGAGACCGCGACGCCTGCGCGGATGAGGTCGGCCCCGATCAGGAGGGGCTTGCGTGGCAGGCGGGCAGTGAGCGCGGTGGTGACGGGTGAGACGGCGACGTAGGCGACCATCTTGATCGTCATCGCCACCCCCATCACGATCCCGGCGTCGCCTCCGGCGATGTCGAAAGCAAGCAGCCCGAGCGCGACGGTGAGCAGGCCCGTGCCCAGCAGCGCGATGATCTGCGCACTGAACAGCTTCGCGTAGGTGGGATTGCGTAACACGGCGAGCATGAGATGAGGCCTAACGAGTCGAGAACGGGTATTGCGGACGCGAAAGCGCTATACGCGGGGCGCGTGGTGGTGGGGCGGGATGTGCCCGTTCGCGACGGCGTGCTCGGCCTGCTTGATCGCCTCGACCACCAGGGCGACCGCGTGCTCGTCGGTGAGACGGTAGAGCACGCTCGTGCCCTCCTGCCGGGTCGTGACCATCCGCGCCATCCGCAACCGCGCCAGATGCTGCGACACCCCCGAGGGCTTCTTCCCGACCAGCTCCGCCAGCGCATTCACCGGCAGCTCCTCCGTCTGACGCAGGGCGAGCACGATCCTGATCCTCGTCGGATCGGACAGCAGTCCCAGCACCTCGGCCGCGAGGTCCACGAACTCCGATGCCGGGTCCATCCCATATACCTTATTGTCTGCATCCATACGCAGATAATAACACTTGTGAGTCGAGAGCGGTGTGGTTCTTGTCTGGGTTCCTGCCTAGCCCTAGTCGGCGAGGTCGTAGTGCGGGCCTGCTATCTCCTCGTGGAACGAGGGGTGTCCGAGGGTCGCGGCGTAGCGGGATGCGCCTCCGATAGTGAGGCCGAAGAGATCGCAGATGCGGCGCACGTCGCCGCCGGTGGCGTAGATCTCTTGCAGGATGCGGTCGCTGCGCAGCGACCGAGGGTTCAGGCCGGCTTTCTTCCAGGGGAACGTGTGGCCGGGAGCAAGCAGTCTGGGCGCGGTGCTCTCCTTCGAGAATCCCGAAGACTCGTCAGTCGTTCTTCGATGCGCGACGAACCTAGTAGCCCGGCGGCCGGGGCGCACCTTCCACCTATGAGATGCGGAGATGAACTCGAAGTAATAGAGACACTTCCCCGCACGTTCTCGAATCCTGACGCGAGCGGTGACGGTCCAGGGGCGCCGTAGTCGTGGAACTGGTCTCCTGGGTGGGGATGGCCGGCACCGTCCTGGCGTTCGTGCTGTTCCTGCCCCAAGCCCGGCACGCCTGGACGAACCAGCGCCGCCCGGAGCGTCTACGGGGGATCAGTGTGACCGGTCAGGTCTGCGTGATCGCCAACGCGCTGGTCTGGGGCCTCTACGCCTTCTTGACCGGCGCGTTCTGGACCGGAGCGCCGGGGATCATCAACACCGCGTGGCGGTGTGCACGATCGTCCTGCCGCTGCGCGGCCGCCGACAGTCACTGGGGCGGACGTCATGTGCTGCGTGTGCTGCGCAGATCGAGCAACGGGTGTTCATCACCAACCTTGCCGGGTGGGGATCGGTGATGGACTGCACGGACGCATCGAGACCCCACGGGGTGATCATCTTCTCCCTGGACGAGGCCCGGCGGCTGCGCCAGCAGCGGCCAGGACGACCTTCCCGGGAGCGGGATTGTGCACCTGGCCGGCATGAGACGACATGCGAATCTCCCTGAGCCGGTGCCGGTATCGATGCGCACCGTGATCCTCGATATCCACGCCGACGGGTCGATGACCGTGATGATCGACGGCACCGCGTATCTGCCCGACGATACCCAGCGGCCGTGGTCGCGGGCCGCGTTCCCGCAGATCATCGACCACGCCAGCCAGGAGCGTGCGGTGCCGGTGCGGGTGGAGGTGCACGAGGCCGACGGCACGAGCTTCACCGAGCTCGTCGCCGCAAGGCCACGCGACCGCGAGACCGCACCCGAGCCGGCCCCGAAGACGAGACGGCCGAAGAAGATGGTGCCGGCGCTGATCGAGGTCACCGGGGAGGGGTTCGTCGCCGGGGAGGACATTGCCTGCACCGTGCTCGTCTCCCACACCGACGCGGCCGGCGACGGCACGGCGCGGGTGCTGCTCGATCCGCGCCAGGTCGGGGATGCCGCCGAGGTGCTGCTGGTCGGGCGCGTCTCCGGCACGGTCGTGGCGCGCAGGCTGCGATGAGCGTCCCGCAGGGCCGCCAGAGCGGCAGCTTCGGCGACGAGCTGACCAACGCGGCGATGATCGGACTGGTAGGGCTGTTCGGCCTCGCCCTGATCCTGCGCGGCGCCGGATCGGTGGCCGCGTTCCTCACCGGCACCGACCAGCCAGCCGCCGGCCCCGCCTCCGGTATCTCGGTCCTGTTCCAGCCCGGCGATCCCGCCGCCGCGCTCGACGCGCCAGGGATGAGCGCGGTCGCATACTGGGCCGTGACCGTCGTGCTGCTGGCCGGGCTGGTCGCCGGAGGCTGCTGGGTGTGGACGCGGCTGCGCCGGCACGCCCGCAAGACCGAAGTCGACCCGCACACCACCGCCGGGGTCGCGACCCGCCACGAGGTGGCCACGGTCGCCTCACCTGCGGCGCTGCTCACCCGCGCCGGGAACCTGCGACCCTCACTCGCCAAGCCGACCCCGGCGGATGTCGGCTACCGGCTCGGGACGTGCCGGGGCCGGGAGGTGTGGGCCAGCGTCGAGGACTCGATCCTGCTCATCGGCCCACCCCGCTCAGGCAAGGGCCTGCACGTGGTGATCCCCGCGATCCTCGACGCACCGGGGGCGGTGATCGCCACCAGCACCCGCCCGGACAACCTCACCGCGACCCTGCGCGCGAGGGAGAAACACGGCCCGGTCGCCGTGTTCGACCCCCAGCACCTCGCCGAGGGCGTGCCGGCGGGGATGCGGTGGTCGCCCGTGCGCGGCTGCGCCGACCCCCTCACCGCGATGATCCGCGCCACCGGCCTCGCCTCGGCCACGGGACTGTCGGCCGGCGGGGTGGAGTCCGGCGGATTCTGGGAAGGCAAGACCCGCACCGCGCTGCAGGCTCTCCTGCACGCGGCTGCGCTGGATCACAGGTCACCGGCGGAGCTGTTTCGCTGGACCCTGGACCCCTCCGCTGCGGCGGAGGCTGTCGCGATCCTCACCAACAGCCCGGACGCGGCCACGGGGTGGGCGGACTCGCTGGAATCCATGATCGACGCCGACCCCAGGACCCGCGATTCGATCTGGCAGGGCGTCTCTCTCGCCCTCGGTGCTCTCGCCGACCCGCGGGTGCTCGATGCCGTCAGCCCCGGCCCCAGCGAGGAGTTCGACCCCGAGGCATTCATCCGCGATCGCGGCACCCTGTTCCTCCTCGCAACCGGTGCCGGAGCCGGCGCCTCCGCAGCACTGGTCGCCGCGTTGGTCGAGGATCTCGTGGAGACCGCCCGGCGGATCGCGGCCCGCTCACCCGGAGCCCGCCTCGACCCGCCACTGCTCTTGGCATTGGATGAGATCGGCAACCTCGCCCCGCTGCCGTCGTTGCCGACGCTGATGGCCGAGGGCGGCGGCACCGGAATCACGTGTCTGCCCGTGCTCCAGTCCCTCGCGCAGGCGCGCGACAAGTGGTCGGAGAACCAGGCCGGCGCGATCTGGGATGCCTCCATTGTGAAGATCCTCCTCGGCGGGGCTTCGAACAGCAAAGACCTCCAAGACCTGTCCACGTTGATCGGTGAACGCGATGAGTACACCGACTCGATCACTCTCGGTGATCACGGCACTCGCCAGAACCAGCGCTCCGTGCGCAGGGTCGCGATCTTCCCACCCGACCGGCTGCGCACCCTCCCGTTCGGCACCGCGGTGACCCTGCTGCGCGCAGCCCCGCCGATCGTCACCGATCTGCGCGCCTGGCCCGCCCGCGCCGACGCCGACCAACTCAAGACCGACCGGGCCGAGATCGAGGCGCTGCTGCGCCGCCTCGACCCGCCCCGGTAGTTCCGGGACAGCTCGTGTGCACCTGCCTGTCACGACGGCCACCACGACGAGTGGCCGCATCAGGGAGACAGGAGCAGCATCATGGCCGAGCACGAGACCCCAGGAACCGGCCCCGAGACCCAGCCCGAACAGGGCGCGGATGTCCGCGAGTCCTTCAAGGGAAGCATCAAGTCCGAGCCGACGCTGGGCACCACCCAGAAGGGCAAGGCGGCGTTCTACGCGAAGGTCGAGCAGCGCCATTGGGATTACGAGGCCGACGGCACCTACACCCGTCTGCCGAACACCTACCACGACCTCGTCGCCTACAAGGGCGTCGCCGTGCGCGCCTACAAGCAACTCGCCAAGAACGACTTCTTCATCGCCGAGGGGCGCATGGAGGACTACCAGTCCAAAACCACCGGCGAGACGAAGCAGCGGTTCGTCGCGACCGCGCTCGGTCACGACATGGCCCGCACCACCTACGAGGTCGACCGCACCCCGCGCCGCGAACAGGCCCAGCGACCCGCCGCCGAACGCGACGCCGCGCACCAGTCCGCAGGCTCCGGTGTCCCCGAGCAACAGCACGCCAGGCAGCAGCCGGCAGCCGAGCAGCCGGAACGGCAGGTGGCCGAGCAACAGACGCCGGCCGCGTTCGCCCCGCCCGAGTACCGGCCCGACCGGCAGTCGCCGGCCATGGGCCTGTGAGCACCGAGGAGCCCCGATCATGACCGATGACGACCGCGACCACGAGACCCCCGGTGAACCTGCCGTGGACGAGCTGCCCGAGAACGAACTCGACCTCGACGACGAGGAGATGCTCCGAGACGAGGACGAGGAGGACCCCGGCCCGCCGCACCCGGTGAACTGGTACCTGCTGCGCGCCGACGAGCTCGAAAAGGAGTGGTACGCACTGAACCGGTGGGTCGAGACGACACGCCGCACCTACGGGCTTCCCGCCAGCGTCCTCCCACCGTTCTGGCACCGCCACGACGAACTCGTCTGGGAACTCTCCGCACTGCATCTGCACTGGCTGTGCGCCTACCACCCAGAACAGAACGGCAGCGCCCCGTTCGGGTGGCATCGCGACTTCGCCGACGCCCGCGCCAGGCTGCGCGAATGGGTCGCCGCCTCCGGCACCCGCCTGGACCGCGACCGACCCACCCGGCAGACGACCTGGCCCGGCGAGGACCCCGCCGACCCCGTCGAGGACGTGTTCGTCGCCGACCGCGACGCCGATTTCGTCGAATACGTCGCCGCACTAGTCGCCGAACGCCGCGCCGCCGAGGACGCCTTCTTCGCCGGCGCCGACCCGCGCACCGGGGAACTGCGATGAGCACCGCAGCCCAGCAGACGAGCGCCGAGCTCTCCCGGCTCCAGGAACTGGGGCGAGAGCTCGGCGCGTCGTTCCTACCGCCGACTGACTGTCAGGGCGCAGCGGTCAGGACGATTCTGGTCGCCTCCATTGATATGTCTCGGGAACCGAGAACCGAGGAGTGATCTTGATCCGCGCCGGATCAAAGCGGCCTCCCATGGTCTTGGCCTTCTCGATCCGGATGTCGAGCAGCATCTTGAGCATGCGGCGCTTCTCGACCAGGTCGAGAGCTTCCCACGCGGCATCCAGATCCTTCGTCTGGATCAGTGCGAGGAGTTGCCTGTCGGCGACCGGGGGAACGGCGGCTTTCGCGGCACGTTCGATCTCGGGCTTGAGGCGTTCCTCGACATCGGCCAGCATCGTCATGCTGATCCGGCCCTCTGCATACTCGCCCGCTGCGTCGGCGAGGCGCCTGCGCAGTGCGGCGACATGATCCTGGGCTTCGCGGACCCGCTCGTTCCAGTTGTCGTCCGGGCCAAGAATGACCGCTAGGCTCTCGGGCTTGGACAGCCAACCAAGTAGTGCGCCGGTGACGTAAGCATCCGTGTAGGGAATGTCGATACTGACCTTCCGGCACCCCACTTTGCCGCAGATGTAGTTGTCGCGAGGCAGTCCAGTCCGCTTGCGATCCACGGCACCATGTATGCGAACCAAGGGGTGCGAGCAGAAGCCGCATCTGGCAATGAAGGACAGCAGCCACCTGGGGTGGCTATGGTTTCCTTCTTCCACGTACCGGGTGCGGCGAGCCCGGTCCGCAAGGATCTGGTTGACCTTCTCCCACTTTTCGACCGGGATGATCGCCGGCCAGTCCGCTTCACCGATGACCTCGCCCTGGTACATGCGCAGGCCCGCGATCGTTGGACTCTTGACGAGTTGGCGCAGGGTTGAGCTCATCCACCCTCGCGACTGGTCTGACGTCGGTTTCATCGGGGTCGGCACCCCCGCGCGATTCAGGCGAGTCACGATGTTGTTGATCGAGACTCCGTCCAGAATCTCGTCGACGGCCGTGATGATGATCGAGGCCTTCTCTGGGTCGATCTCCTGACGAACCAGCGCTCGCGTCTGCTCGTCGTACACCCTGCGGTACCCGTAGGGGAGCCGGCCGTGTGGGCGACCCTTCTGCGCGTTGAGCCGCACGGTGCGCAGCTGCCGGTCACGGATCACTGCGGCGTCCTTCTCCGCAGTGAGGAACTCCAGCCCCATCATGAAGCTGTCGTCGTGGCGGGAGAAGTCGTAGACCCGGCCCTTCGTTAGGTACAGGACGCCAGCCTCCTGGCAGGCCGCACGCAGTTGCACGTACGCCAGTAGCTCGCGTCCGGCGCGGGAGGGCTCCCACGTCACGAACGCGTCATACTTCTTCGAGGCGATCAGGTGGAGCGCCTCCTCGAATCCCTCACGCTCGCGGGTGCGCCACTTCGACGCAGAACGGTTGGCGTCGGTGATGACCCTGCCGACATTCCACGCCTGCTGCGCGCACCAGGCGCGGCAGTCCGTCTCCTGATCGTCGGTCGAGCGCATGAGGTAGTGACGATCCATCGAGGCTCGCGTGTATATGAGAGCCTTGATCTCGGAAGCCGGTGGTCGGGTGGGTAGTTGAGTCTCCATGACAGACAGGTGCTCCTACTGCATCTGCCATCTAGCTGCTGGGTGAGCCGACCAACGACCTGGACACGGACACCCTGGCCGCGGTGGAGGACATGCTGGACGGCTGGCCCGGCACCCTGGTCGTGGTGTCCCACGACCGCTACCTGCTCGAACGGGTCACCGACCACCAGCTGGCCCTGCTCGGCGACGGCCAGATCCGGGATCTGCCCGGGGGTGTGGAGCAGTACCTGCAGCTGCGCGCGGCGCAGGAGGCCGGCGGCACCGGTTTCGGCGGGACCGGCTCCGGGGCGCACGGTGCGGGGGCCGCCGGCTCCGGGGCCGGCGTCGGGACGTCCGGTGGGGGAGCCGCCGGGCCGGGCGGCGTCAGCGAGGCCGAGAAGCGGGCCGCCCGCAAGGAGGCCGCCAAGCTGGAGAAGCAGCTGGCCCGGATGACCCAGGAGGAAGCCGCGCTGCACGAGCGGATGGCCACCCTGTCCGCGTCCGGCGACTTCGGTGCCCTGGCCGAGGCCAACGCCCAGCTGCAGGACCTGCACGAGCGCAAGGACGAGGCCGAGATGGCCTGGCTCGAGGCCGGCGAGATCGCCGAGGGCTAGGCGTCGTTGTCCGGCTTCGCCGATCGTTGTGCCAGGGTCCGGCGTTGACCGAGCCTACGAGCCGCTCAGGTCGCGACTGATGTTCGGTTCACCGGAGTCCTCGAAGGTGACGAGGACATCCTGGTGGACGGTGCCATCCGGCATGGTCAGGTCGGCCATGAGCGCATTGCCCCGCCAACCCTTGTCTTCCACCGATTCGACCCCGTACTTGTTGGCGACGTTCTCCTGGATGTTGGTCTGCGAGGCGATGTGTCCGTAGATCGAATAGGCAAGAGTCGCCAGACCGAGCACGAGGATGCCTGCGCCGGCGAACACCTCGCGGAAAGCGTCTTTGATCCGGTCCGGTCCGGCGTAGCGGGCGTCCTCGTCGTCCAAGTGGGCAAGGTAACGCTTCCGTCGCCATATCCCGTGGGCGAGGACCGCCAGTCCCGCGATGGCCAGGAGCGTGCCGATCCATTGCGTGACGAGGGGTGTCTGGAGGTCGATCGGTGCGTACATGGTTCCATTCTCTCCCGGACGCCCGCCCCGGCAGACCACGGGCCGCGTAATGGCGGCCCCCGCATGATCGGCCGTCATTCCTGGCCCGACGGTGCCGTTGGATCGCTGCCGCCGCCCTAGTGGTAGCGGTGGCCGCCACCGCCTGGTTGGCGTTCCCGTCCTCTTAGGACTCGCTGTCCTGGAAGGACGTTGGATACACCATTGACGCCCCAACGCGGGCCTCGGTGACGTTCGAAGTCACCCAGGATTTCGAGGACACCGTGGCCTGTGCCATTCAAGTGCTCTCCGAAAACTACGCGATCGTGGGCTGGCGTACGGTCACCATCGGTCCCGCAAAGGTCGGGGACACCGCAGGCGACCCCCTTCCCTCGGACAATTCTCGGTACTACGACGTCAACCTGCGCACCGATTCGCTCGGTGTGAACGGCGGCGTCAACTCGTGTTGGATCGAGCGGGACGCCTAAACTTGTTGGTTAACCTGTTTGAGTTCTGGGCCGTGATCGGTCTGGGCCTGTCCGGCGTGTCGCGGCAGTGAACACGGCCGCCGTTCCGATGCTTCTTGTTATCAGGCAAGGGGAAGCACCAGAAACGGCGGCCGCTCCATGATTATTGAGGACGTCACACCCTCACCGCTACCGGGCGATGGGGTGAGGTGCCTTGACCGGTTCCGGACCGGCTTGCACTCGTGCCTGACCGGCCGCGGGGACGAGTTGTTCGAACTCACCGACGCGGTCCTGTGTTCTCAGGGCCCGGTGACAGATCTGGCACATTTGTCCCTTCAGGTCGAGCACCGGCGCGGCCATGACGCTCTACGACGCGCTGAACGCCGGGGCGGTTGATGCTGGCCGGTAACGGGACGTGCTCACTGCCGGCCCGCTGCCCAGGATCGCCGGCCCGGACGGGGCGGAGCGGATCGTGCTGGCCGTGGACGTGTCGAACTGGCTGCGACCCGATGCGGGCACCAGCGCCGAGAGGGCGTTCTGCCACACCTATCCCCGCGGTCGCGGCCAGGCGCAGATGATCCCGGGCTGGCCCTATTGGGTCGTGGCCGCCCTGGGATCCGGAGCGACCTCGTGGACGGCGCTGCTGGACGTGGTGCGCCTGCACCCCGATGACGATGCCACCGCTGTCACCGCCGGCCAGTTGCGCGACGTCATCGAGAACCTGGCCCGGGCCGGGCTCCACCGGCCGGAAGATCCGGCGATCCTGGTGGTCGCCGATGCCGGTTACGACGTGCTGACCACCTGTGCGTTACACCACTCTATGGGGCACTACTTCCGGCCAACACACCCACATACTCTACGAAGAAGGTAACGGGGCGCACGCCGTGCACCTTCTGTCGTCCCCGCAGGAATCTTCATCGAATCTTGAGACTTTCGTTCGGATCCCTCAATGTTCGGCCCCGAGTCTGGAATCACACCGGTTCCCGGGTGTGCGCCGCGGGCGGGGGCGGTGGTGCACGATGCATCGCGGCGGGACGTCAACAGAGAGTCAGGGAACAGTGATGAGTTCGGATGAGGTCATGCAAGGGGCCGTTGTGGACCCTCCCGCTGCGATCAAGAAACGGTCCCGGAAACGGCTGATCGGCATTGACGCTGCGCGGGGCCTGGCGCTGATCGGGTTGATGGCCATTCACATCCTGCCGAATTACGACGAGGAGACTGGGGAGCCCACCCTAGTCTGGCGGCTGTTCTCGGGGGATTCGGCGGCCCTGTTCGCGCTGCTGGCCGGTGTCGGCCTGGCCCTGTCCTCCGGTGGGCGCACCCCGCACCGGGGCCGGCAGATGACCGGGGACCGGGTGAGCCTGGTCGTCCGGGCCGCGCTGATCGCCGGGGTGGCACTGGTCATCGCCTCGCTCATGCCACAGAATGGCGAGCCTCCCGCGTACAGCATCCTGATGTACTACGCGGCGTTCTTCCTGCTGGCCATCCCGTTCCTGCACCTCGGGCCCAAGGCCCTGTTCATCTGCGCCGCGGTCTTCGGCATCGTCTCACCCATCCTGCTCCAGCAGTTGCCCCCGGTGCTGCCCGACTGGGCCTCCTACAACCCGACCCTTGAGCACATCCTGGCCGATCCCGCCTCCGTGGCCTCCCAGCTACTGCTGACCGGCACCTACCCGGCCCTGCCCTACATGACCTATATCCTCGTCGGTCTCGGTCTGGGCCGGCTGGATCTGCGCAGTACCCGGGTGCAGGCTGCCATTGCCGGGATCGGTGCGGCCCTGGCCATCCTGGCCAACACGGCCTCTTATATCCTGCTCTACGCCGCCGGAGGCTACCAGGCGCTACTGGCCACGGGGATGACCGAGGACAGCCTGGACGAAGCCCTCGTCTACGGACCGGAGCTCGTTCCAGACACCTCCGGCTGGTGGCTGGCCATTGCCACCCCCCACACCAACATGCCCCTGGCCATCGCCGGCAGCCTGGGCATGGCACTACTTGCGGCGGGCCTGTTCCTGCTCATCGCCGGCCAGGCCGGACGGTGGCTGATCCCTCTGGCGGCCATGGGTGCCATGACCCTCACCCTCTACTCCGCGCATCTGGTCGCCCTGAGCGTCGAGCTCCACTATTACGAACCCTTCCTGTGGTTCCTGGCGCACCTGGCAGCAGCGGTCGCGTTCGCCTGGGCCTGGAACCGCTGGATCGGCCAGGGCCCGTTGGAGAAGATCGTCTCCCTGGCGGCCAAGGGCACCCGGCGCCTCGTCACCGGCGCACCCAACAGCACGAAGTCGCCCATTAACCCTCACCTCGGCGCCCCGGTCAGGACCAGCAGGGGCACCATCATGTACACCGATGGCGAAGACCATGCCGGGGACACGGACCAACCTGCCATCGACCCGGACACAACCACCCGCTAAACGGCCATTGGTGGCTCCTGCGGACGGGTCCTTGCCCGACGGCCGTATCCTGTATTCCGAGGGTCCGAACCGAAGGGTGACCATGGCTGAATCCACGGCAGGGCAGGTTCTCGTCGTCGAGGACGAACCGGATCTCGCACGCCTGGTGAGCGACTACCTGCGGAACGCCAACTTCGGCGTCGAGGTCGTCTCCGACGGCCTCGAAGCCGTGGGGGTTGTCCGGGAGTACTCGCCGGATGTCCTGGTGCTGGACATTGGCCTGCCGAGCATCGACGGTTTCGAGGTGCTGCGGCAGATCCGGAGCTTCTCCGGGTGCCACGTTCTCATGCTCACTGCCCGGGACGATGAGGTTGACAAGATCGTGGGCCTGTCCCTGGGCGCGGATGACTACGTGACCAAGCCGTTCAGCCCGCGTGAACTGGTGGCCCGGGTGCAGTCGATGATGAGACGCGCACGGTCCTCTCCGACGGCGGGAGGGCAACCCGTCGATGAACCCGGCAGCGGTGTGCACGAGGTGGGCGAGCTCGTCGTGGACGAGGCCGCGCGGGAGGTCCGTCTTGCCGGGGCACCGGTCATGCTCACGAAGACCGAGTTCGACCTGCTGGCCAGTCTGGCGGCGTACCCGAACCAGGCCCTCAGTCGACGCCAGCTGCTCGAGATGGTGTGGGGTGGCGGGTGGATGAGCGACGAGCACCTCGTGGACGTCCACCTGGCCCGGGTGCGGCGGAAGTTGGGCGAGGGGGCCGCCAACCCGAGGTACATCCACACGGTACGCGGCATCGGGTACCGGATGGGGGGACGGTCTTGAGGGGAACGTCCGCCGGTGCCGACGAGGGTGAAAGGGAACCCCGGGGCGCGGACAGGTGGGACCTCGAACCCGAGGACGGCGATTCCGGCGAGACGGAACCGAAGGGCTCATCGCTGACGGTCCGGCTGCTCGTGGTCCAGGCCATCGTCCTGGTAGTCGCCCTGGTGATCGTCGCCGTGACGACCCTGCTCCTCGGGCCGCAGATGTACATCAATGAACTCTTCCGGCAGGGGCATGGCCGGGCCGTGGGGGCCATCCTCCATCTGGATGACGTCTTCCGGAATGTGAGCCTGCTGTCCGTGACGATCGGCGGGTTGACGGCCATGGTCATTGCCTCCTTCGTGAGCTTCCTCATCACGCGCCGGATCCGCCACTCAATCTCCGAGGTGGGGCGTGCGGCCACCCGGGTGGCCTCCGGCGAATACGGCGTCCGCCTCGAACCCACCGAGCTGGGATCGGAGTTCAACGACCTGACCGGGTCCTTCAATGACATGGCGGCAAAGCTCCACGCGGTCGACCAGACCAGACGCCAGATGCTGGCCGACCTGGCCCACGAGATGAGGACGCCACTCGCCAACCTGAAAGGCCACCTGGAGGGAATTGAGGACGGGATCGTCACCCTGGATGATCGGACCTCGGGGATTCTGGCCGGTCAGATCAGCCGCCTGGAGCATCTGGCCCAGGACATGAGGTCACTGACCCAGGCCGAGGAGGGAATGGTCCACCTGCGCCCCAGCAGGCAGGACCCCGCCGACCTCGTGGTGGACGTGGTCGCCGGAGCGGAGCAGCTGGCGAAGTCGCGGCAGGTGGAGATCACGGCCTCCATGCCGCGGACCCCCTTGGCGCCGGTCCTGATGGACCGGGCCCGGATGGACCAGGTCCTGAGCAACCTGGTGGACAACGCCCTGCACCACACACCGGCCGGAGGCCAGGTCACCGTGGGCTTGGCCGAAAGGGAGAAACAGGTGATCTATACGGTGACGGACACCGGGGACGGCATACCAGCCGAGGATCTGAACCGCATCTTCATGCGCTTCTACCGGGTCGGCGAGGGACGCGAAGCGAAACCCGGGGGATCGGGACTGGGCCTGGCCATCAGCAAGGCCCTGGTCCAGGCCCAGGGCGGAACCCTGACGGCTACCAGCCACGGCCCCGGCCGAGGATCAGAGTTCACGGTCCACCTGGCCCGCAGGCAAGGGGCCGCGCGCAACTGAATGATGTTCCCATGGTTGAGAGGGCCGAAGCACTGTCCCTTGCCGAGGCCGGGGTGACTCGCCGGGTCAGGCACAGTCTAGGCATGTCATCTCCAGTCCCGGATCCTTCAGGCGCCCGGTTCCGGGCAGGACGAAGGCCGGCCCGGCCGCCCCAAGCACCGGACTCGGCCCTCGCGGTCTTCGACATAATGCTCCAGCGCTATGGCCGCGCCGGATACAAGCCCCGCTTACTCGACACGCGCGTGCTTGCCGCCGGTGTCGCCCGCATCGGTGCCACCGCGAGGCCGAAGAACGGGAGCAAGTCCTTCGTGTGGTGGGGCGTCGCCCGCGACGAACAGCCCCTCCCGTCGCCGCCCCGATGGTGCACGTGAGGACCGACCGCCGTGGGACGCCTCCCACCGACGATGCCGGTGTGCTGACGGGAACCGCGCAGGTCCGGCCGAATGTCCGCGTGTGCGGACGGTACGTGATGGCCCGACACCCTTGGAGACCTGGTGGCCGAATCGGGGCGGTCGTGTCCGAAGAAGGATTTGGCCTTCGGGCCAGTTGGAACACGGCCGTGGGTGGGCACCTCTCCCGTACCGATCATCGGAGATAGGTAGGTCAATCG
The DNA here is from genome assembly GCF_040702545.1 of Citricoccus sp. NPDC079358. Taxonomy (NCBI): domain Bacteria; kingdom Bacillati; phylum Actinomycetota; class Actinomycetes; order Micrococcales; family Micrococcaceae; genus Citricoccus; species Citricoccus sp. NPDC079358. Next base: position 938 of record NZ_JBFBLI010000005.1, on the reverse strand, counting down.
AAGCCCAGGTCCCCCCTGGTAGGGAGGGCCGACCAGGATATCGCCCAGAATGAAGTCTGCCGTGAATTACACAAAAGTACGTGGAGGGGTAAATCTGTGGATTGACTACGCTGTGTGCGGTAGAAAACGTGGATGTTCGATGCGGCCTACTCGGTACCGTCGGCGTCGTCGCTCAGGTCGCGGCTGATCTGCGGTTCGCCGGAGTCCTTGAAGGTGACGAGGACGTCCTGGTGGACGGTGCCGTCCGGCATGGTGATGTCGGCGCGGAGTGCATTGCCGCGCCAACCCTTATCCTCCACCGATTCAACGCCGTATTTTTTGACGACGTTCTCCTGGATGTTGGTCTGGGTGGTGATATCTCCGTAGACCGCGTAGGCGAGAGCAGTCAGGCCGATGACGAGGATTCCTGCCCCGGCGAACCCCTCGCGGACGGCATCTTTCAACCGTCCAGGTCCGGCGTAGCGGGCATCCTCTTCGTCCAAGTGGGTTTGGTAGCGTTTGCGGCGCCATAGCCCGTGGGCGAGGACCGCCAGTCCCGCGATCGCCAGGAGTGTGCCGATCCATTGGGTGACGTAGGAAGTCTGGAGGTCGATCGGGGCGTACATGACTCCATTGTCTCCCGGATGCCCCATCCGGGAGACCATTGGTCGGGTACTGCGGCACCAATCAAGGTCCGTCTCAACCGTGGACTGTTCCGTGCTGCAACGCATGGCCACATGGCCCGAGCCGGGTCCGCAGCTGGACCCGGGTGGAACCCAGCATCGGTGTGACCTCATCGAGTCGTTCGGTGGGAAGACGGGCCGGTGGCTCAGTGTTGCCGGTGTACTTCTGTGCTCCTATGAAGGGAGGCCGGCGTAGGAGTGCAGGCCGGGGAAGTACGTGTTGACGATGGTGAAGTTGAAGACGATGCAGGCGTAGCCGATGATGGACAGCCAGGC